>CAZWHZ010000029.1:0-17501 GCA_964633745.1 uncultured Acidimicrobiia bacterium | reverse complement strand
TCGCGACGGCCTGCTCCATACCCCGCTTCAGCTCCATCGGATTGGCGCCTGCTGCAACGTTTCGAAGCCCCTCACGGACCATCGCCTGAGCGAGGACGGTTGCCGTGGTGGTTCCGTCACCCGCGACATCGTTGGTCTTCGTCGCGACTTCCTTGGCGAGCTGAGCGCCCATGTTCTCCCACGCGTCCTCGAGCTCTACTTCTTTTGCGATGGTGACGCCGTCGTTGGTGATGGTGGGAGAGCCCCACTTCTTCTCCAGTACGACGTTGCGGCCCTTCGGGCCGAGTGTCACCTTGACGACGTCCGCGAGTTTGTTGACGCCGGCCTCGAGGGCGCGGCGGGCATCCTCATCGAACCGTAGTTCCTTTGCAGCCATTGATCCTCCTAGTTGACGACCGCGAGAAGATCACGACCGGAGAGGATCAGGTACTCCTCACCTTCCAGCTTGATCTCGGTGCCCGAGTACTTCGAGTAGACGACCACGTCGCCCGCTTTGACGTCGAGCGGTACCCGCTCGCCGCTGTCGTTGAATTCACCGGGACCGACGGCAAGGATCTCGCCGAGTTGCGGCTTCTCCTTGGCGGTATCCGGAATCACGAGTCCGGAAGCCGTACGGGCTTCCGCTTCATCCTTGGGTTTGACGACCACACGGTCACCCAGAGGCTGGAGCTTCATATGGGAACCCTCCTTCGAGTTGCCTTAGCACTCCGGTTGCTTGACTGCTAAAGCCTAGCACTCGCCTGAACAGAGTGCTAATCCTCTTCTGGGAGTCTCATACTCGGTGATGCTGGATCCATCTGGCGACATCCGAAGCCGAGATGATGCCCACGAGCCGACCTTCACTCACCACTACGACCCTGCGTCCCTCCCCGGATAGTCGAGGAATGAGGGACTCGACATCGGCATCCACAGACACGGAATCCTCCGGCTCGAGCAACCGCATGACGTCCGACGTTCGCGCGGTGGGCCACTGCGACCGGTCCACGTCTCGCAGCTGCCGCATGCTGACGATCCCTCGAACTCTGCCTCCGAAGACAACAGGGAACGACGAGTAGTTGTGCTGCATGAAGTAGTCGTCGAATAGGTCCTGGAGACTCGTGTCACCGTCGACCACAACGGGAGCCGGTGTCATCAGCTGGCCGGCGGTGACACCCTTGAGGGTTCGCTTCGCCTCCATCTGGACCTGCGCCGACCCAGCCGCCTGAAACAGGAACCAGCCGAGCACGATCCACCACAGTCCGCCGAGATTCTGCCTCCCGAGCAGTGCGATGACACCGACGACCACCATCGCTACCGAGACAACCCGGCCTCCCAAGACAGCGACCCGCGTCGCCTTGTCGATGTCACCGGTGATTCGCCACACGATGGATCGCAGCACACGTCCCCCGTCGAGCGGGAACCCCGGAGCCAGATTGAATACACCGAGGATGGCGTTGATCCAGGCGAGCTGCTTGGACAGGTGGTCCACGAGCGTGCCGTCGGCGAACAGGAACGAGAACGCGTAGAACATCGCGCCGAGGATCACCGAGGCCAACGGGCCGGCGATCGTGACCGCGAATTCTGTGCCAGGCGTCGTTGCCTCTTCCTCGATCTCGGATACACCGCCGAATACGAACAGTCGGATCTGCTTCACGGGGATGCCTCGACCGACAGCGACCAAGGAGTGGCTCAACTCGTGCATTACGACACTGCCGAAGAACAGCACCGTTCCGACGAATGCACCGATCCACACGCCGGCCTGCGAGGTGTCCAGTCCACTCCCGGCGGATGCCAGCTCCGTCCAGAAGAACATCCATATGAGGAAGAAGATGATCAGCCAGGACGCGTCGACACTGATCGGAATGCCGTGGACACGGCCGATGACGAATCCCTTGCCGTTCACAGCGCCATGGACGGATCGACCGAGGAACCCCAGTCGGTGTAGTCGCCCTCCATCAGATGGAAAGCGCCCGCGGCACCGATCATCGCGGCGTTGTCGGTGCAGAGCACAGGGTCGGGAAGCAGCAGCCGCACCCCTCGGCGGTCTGCCTCCGCCCGCATCTTCGCTCTGAGCCGGCGGTTCGAGAGCACTCCTCCTCCGCCGGCAACCGTTGTTGCTCCGGTGTCTTCTACAGCGTTGAAGGTCTTGGCGATCAGTGCATCAACGATCGCTTCTTGGATCGAGGCGGCGACGTCCGCGAGTGGTGGAAGCGTCCCGGCGGCGGCTGCCTTCTGGATGAACGTGACCACCGAGGTTTTCAGTCCTGAGAACGACAGGTCGTACCGACGATCGGGAAGTGCTCGGGGAAAGTCGACCGTTGTCGGGTCACCGCCATCCGACGCCAAATCGATCGCTGGTCCGCCGGGGTAGCCGAGTCCCATGAATCGTGCGAGCTTGTCGAACGCCTCGCCTGATGCGTCGTCGAGCGTCTGGCCCATTACCTGGTACTGGCCCCAGCGGGCGACATGCACGATCTGGCTGTGTCCTCCGGAGGCAAGGACCACAATGGCCGGCGGCTCGAAGTCCTGGTGCTGGAGCCGGGGAGCCATCAGGTGGCCCTCCATGTGGTCCACACCAATGAACGGCAGACCACGCGCCCATGCCGTTGCCTTGGCGAACTGGAATCCGACGAGGAGGGCACCGACCAACCCCGGGCCTTGGGTTGCTGCAACGCCTTCGAGATCGTCTGGATGAATACCCGCTCCGACGAGTGCCCTGTGGGTGAGGGATCTGATCGACTCGACGTGCGCGCGGGCGGCGACCTCGGGGACCACTCCCCCGAACCGTGCATGGATCTCGGTTTGAGAGGCGAGCACATTGGAGAGGATTGAAGTGCCTCGAACCACTGCGACGCTCGTCTCGTCGCAGCTCGTCTCAAACGACAACACGACCGGTCCGCTGCTCATTGCAGTCCCTTCCGAATCGACTCGACTCTGGCTCGATAGTCAGGCTCGGAAACGTCGTGAGCCCACATGACAAGCGCGTCTTCGTTTCCGTAGTAGGCGCTCCTGACGCCGACCGGCACCATGCCGAACTTGCGGTAGAGATCTTGCGCCGTCTTGTTCGACATCCTCACCTCCAAGGTGAGGTGACGGGCACCACGATCGCGAACTGCATCGACGAGCCCCAGCATGAGTCGAGTTCCGAGCCCTTGACGTGGAACGGACGAGGCAAGTGTCACAATGTGGGCTTCATCCCCGTCGAGAAGAAGACCACCGTACCCAACGATGGTCCCGTCGACCTCGGCAACCAGATAGACGCGGTTGTCGGACACAATCTCGGTCCGAAGGACCTCCTCATCCCACGGTTGCGAGAACGACGTGCGCTCGAGTTCGAGCACGGCCGGCAGATCCTCCGGCTCCATGGTGCGGATCTCCATCACTCCGACCATGGCCCCTCCCTGCGGAACTGTGTCCACCCGATGTTGACGTCGGGTTCACGCAGATACAGCGGCCGCACGTCGTTGCTCGAAGGGAACTCTTGACGCTCGACGGGCCCGACCGCCAGACCGAGCAGCGCCTCCGCCGACGGGTATCGTGGTCGACCGGACTTGACCCTGTGGAGACCTCGAAGCACGGTCTCGTGCAGCACTTCCCAGTCTCCAACGACAAGCACGTTCGTCGGATCGGATTCGAGGAGCGCCCGTAGGTGATCCGGACGAACGATCATCGGCTCACTGTCTCTCACGACGCCGCCCGGCACCGATTGATACGACGCGACGGCGACCTCGCCGCGACGGACATCCACAACCGACCATATGTGTCGGTGACCGGTGGTGGCGCCGAGCGCGACGGCATCGAGTGACACGATGGGCACGAGGGGAACACCCAAACTCGACGCAAGTCCTTGCGCCGTCGCCAACCCGACCCTGACACCCGTGTACAGGCCGGGACCGACGTCAATAGCGATCGCGTCGACGTCCGATGGTGTCCAGCCGGCCTGATCGAACAGATAGTCGAGTGCGGAGACGATGAACCCTGCATGCCCGCGCCGGTCGACCTTCGATGCGGAGGCGACGACCACCCGACCCTCGCCAAGCGCTACCGACGAGGCGGGTGTTGCCGTCTCTATAGCGAGAAGCTTCATTGGAGCACGTCCTCGACGTGTCGGCTCTCCCAAAGATGCCCGTGGCCACTGAAAGAGATGATCCTCGTTCCGTCGCCCAGAACAACGAACTGAATCAAGAGATGATCGTCCGGCATTGCAGCAGCGACTGCGTCGCCCCATTCGACCGCGAGAATCGCTCCTTCGGCTTCATCGGTGAGTTCGAGATCGGCAAGTTCATTGAGTGTGCCGAGCCGGTAGACGTCCGCGTGCACGAGTGGGATGAACCCCCCACGGTAGGAGTGGACGAGCACGAAGCTCGGGCTGGTCACCGGCTCCTCGATCCCCAGTCCCTCGGCCAGTCCTGCGATGAAGGCGGTCTTCCCGACACCGAGACCGCCGCTCAACAGCACGACATCGTTCGGCCGAAGCAAGCTGGCGAGGCGCCGGCCCACCGTCCGAGTCTCGAATTCGGAGGTCGAAGTGACTTCCATCAGAACAGCCCCATCTGCTCAGGTTCCGGTTCCTCGACTTGGACTGCATCGGCAAGTACCGATTCGATGAGGGCGAAGTCTTCGTGCATCCGATCCAGAACGGATTGGCCCCCTCGAAGCGCCGCCGCGGGGTGAAACGTAGGGACGACGGTCCGGTTCCACCACGGGTAGACATGCCCGCGCAACTTGCTGATCCCGACCTCCTGCCTGAGAAGGAGCTTCGTGGCGAAGTTTCCGAGCGTCACCACGACATCCGGATCGATCAACCGTATCTGATCGGCGAGAAACCCTTTGCAGGCATCGATCTCATCCGGCCTCGGGTCGCGATTCCCTGGGGGCCGGCACTTGACCACATTCGCGATGTAGACGTCTTCGCGTCGGAGGTCGATCTCACCCAGGAGCCGGTTGAGTAACCGGCCGGCCGCACCCACGAATGGCACGCCTTGCAGGTCCTCGTTCTTTCCCGGACCCTCGCCGACGAACATGACGCGTGCATCCGGCGACCCGTCGCCGAACACGACGGTCGTTCTGGTTTCGGCCAGACGGCAGGCGGTGCAGTGCCGGGCGCGTTCGCCGAGTTCTCGCAATACCTCGTCCGTCACGTGTCCTCTGTCGTCGTCCGCCATGCCAGCGCCGCCTCGATCGCCCGTCCCGTCGCGACGAACGCCCCCTCCGCGACGGTGTCCACGTCGACGTTGACGTTCCCGCAGGAAACCGCGAATGCGGCGTCGCCATCATATCGGGTGTGCGTCGGTCTGATACAGGCAGCAAGGGAATCCTGGGCTCTGAGTGCGACTCTCGTCAGCTCGCTGCGAGTCAGCGCGGCGTCGGTTGCGACGACAACGAGCGTCGTATTGGTTCGTGTAGTGGGGTCGCCGTCCGGAGCCCCCGGGACCGGATCCCCGCCGGTCAGCGGCGTTCCCTCGAGTGTGAACACATCACCAACGGCGTTCACGACGACAAGCGCTCCGACCGTTGCATGGCCGGCGGAAACCGAAAACGATCCGAGGCCTCCGGGTTGGAACGCCCCTCGCCATCCAGCGACCATGGCGCCCGTTCCGGCGCCAAGCGGACCTGGCTCGACGGGCGCATCGGACGCGGCGTGATAGGCGGCAGCTCCTTGCGCTGGACCCGGCCGGATGGTGGACTCTCCAACGAGCAGGTCATAGATCACGGCTGCAGGCACGATGGGTACCGGCCCAGCCGGGGTCATGTGACCCCGCCCTTCCTCTTCGAGCGCCCGCATGACGCCATCGGCAGCGGCGAGCCCGAAGGCAGAGCCACCGGTCAGCAAGATCGCCTGGATGGATTCGACGCTCATGCCGGGCGCCATCAGCGCCGTCTCCCGCGTGCCTGGAGCGCCTCCCCGGACTTCGAAAGCCGTGACATTCGGCTCGGGAAGTGCGATGACCGTGCAGCCGGTGCGTGCCTGAGCATCCGTCCAATGGCCAACTCGGACTCCCGTCACGTCGGTGATCGAACTCACACGTACCTCCTTGGGAGTCTGGGGCCGATCTGACAGACGACCTCATAGGGAATCGTTCCGATGTGCTCGGCCCAGTCGGTGGCGGTGATCTCTTCGCTCCCCTGCCTGCCGATCAGCACGACCTCGTCACCGGTCGCCACGGAGGTGTCACCGACGTCAACGAGGATCTGATCCATGGTGACGTTCCCAGCGAAGCGATGGCGATGCCCCCCTATCAGCACCTCGCCGTTTTCGAAGAGCAGACGTGGGAGTCCGTCCGCATACCCGATGGGGACCGTCGCGACGGTTGCCTCCCTCTCGAGCAACCTCCTTCGTCCGTAGGAGGGCTGTGTGCCCGGCGGATACCTGCGCACCAAAGAGACGGCAGAGACGATCCGCATCACGGGTCGCAGCCCGATGTCGGGAACCACGCCGGGAGCCGGGTTGATACCGTAGATGCCGAGACCGATGCGAACCATGTCGAGCCTCGCATCCGGAAAACGGAGTGCGCCTGCGGTGTTCGCGGCATGCCGAACGGGGACGTCGATCCCGAGGGAGCCGATCTGATCGAGGAGCGCCATGTATCGGTTCAGTTGGACCTGGGTGAAGGGGTCGTCCTCGTCTGCGACCGAGAAGTGGGTCCACACCCCTTCCAGGGCAAGGCGAGGATCCTTGTCGATACGCTGAGCAAGATCGATGGCATCCTCAGCTGTCGCACCAACCCGGTGCATGCCGGTGTCGACCTTCACATGAACGGGAATCGGCCGCTTCGAAGCGCCGGCGAGGACCTCCACGAACTCCCGGCGATAGACCGTCGGCGTGAGATCCCACCGGACGATCTCGGCAGCGTCCGCGAGTGGGGGTTCAGACAACAGCAGCACCTTCGAGTCGATGCCCGCCTCTCGCAGACGCACCCCTTCCTCGACGAGAGCGACAGCGAGGAGATCGGCTCCTGCCTCCAGTACGGCTTCCGCAACGGGGACATCGCCGTGGCCGTAGGCGTCGGCTTTGACGACAGCGCAGACCGCTGCCGGTGCGACCTTCTCTGCGATCACCTGCACGTTGTCACAGACGGCATCGATGTCGATCTCTGCCCAGGAAGGTCTCACCACGCCACCTTCCCGACTTCGAGGGCAAGCGCATCAGCAGTCACGGTCTGCCGTGCTGCGAGGAGCTTTCCTGCCCGGCCGTGCCAGTAGGCGGCAGATCGTGCAGCGGTCTCGGCGTCGAGGCCACGAGCCCACAACGCTGCAAGAAGGCCAGTCAAGACATCGCCGCTACCGATGGTTGCCAGCTCAGGACCACCCGAGGTGACAGCCCATCGTGTCTCCCCCACCACAAAGGTCGGTGCACCCTTGAGAAGCACAACCACTCCCGTCTCGGCAGCGAGATCGGCGGCGTGCAGGTAGTCGGCCTCCTCACCTGTGAGGCGAGCGAACTCTCCGGCGTGAGGTGTGATCACGGTTGGCGCAGTTCGAGAGGAGAGGGCATTAGGACCGGAAAGCGCGTTGAGCCCGTCCGCGTCGATGAGGAGCGGTCCATTCGAAGTTGCGAGAAGGTCGGCGACGAAGTCTGCCTGGGCCGGCCCGAGCCCTGGACCCACGGCGAGTACATCAAACCGCTTGGCGGCCGCCGAAACTGCCCCGGCGTCTTTTCGTTCGAATCTATCCCCATCACCAATGGCCAGACTGAGCAGCTCCGGCGCAGCTGCCGCATAGATGGATTGGAGACCGCCCGGAGTCGCGATCGACACGGAACCGGCTCCGGCGTGAAGGGCGCTCCGCGCTGCGAGCAGCGGAGCTCCCGTCATGCCCGGTGAACCGCCGACGACCAGTACCGAACCCGCGGACCACTTGTGGGCCGCCCGGAGCCGGGGCGGTCGGGGTGCGTCCGACTCGTCGGCGAGGAAGAACTCGGCGGCACCACCGACAAGCCCGATGTCGCGGACCTTCAGCTCGCCACAGACGTCGGGGCCGATTCCGACGAGATGTCCGACCTTTGGGCTGTGGAACGTGACCGTCGTAGCTGCACGGAACACCGGTCCCTGCGCCCGTCCGATCGTCCCGTCCAATCCGCTGGGGATGTCCACGGCCAGCACCGGCGCGCCAATGCTCCTCCACGGGACCACAGGGTCGGGCAATGTCCCTCGGAAGCCCGATCCGAACAAGGCATCGATGACGAGGTCGGCCTCCGTCGGCGATCCAAGATGCTTGACCGGCACACCGGCAGCAGCAGCGACACGCCTGGCCCAGATGGCGTCATCGCTCTTTGGTTCGGCGAGCGCTCGCACCTCCACGGCAACACCTCGCTGCCTCAGATACCGGGCAGCTACGTACCCATCACCTCCGTTGTTCCCGGGGCCGGCAAGGACGATGACCTTCGCGCCGTACCGGGCGCCCATCTCGACGGCGGCGAGTGCAACGCCGAGACCTGCCCGCTCCATGAGGACAGGGCCCGGGACAGAAGACGCTGCGTCCAGCTGGGCTGAGGCCGCCGGTGTGAGTACGGGCTGCATCACTAGGGATGGTACCGGGACAGGATTGCTGAGTGAGCGAGGCTCGCTCCGCTCACGGTCTTGGGTTGTCGGTCTTCAGTCATCGGTGAGAGGCGCGCGGTGAGTGCCCCACTGGCTCGCTTCGCGATCCGGTCACCAGAGCCTGAACGTGGTCTCCCACTGTGGGCGAGCTTCCTACCGACGACTGACAACCCAGAACTGAGAACCTTCGGAGGCTATCGTCACCGGCATGAACCTCGACGAGGTCCGAGCAAGGCTGGCAGAACTCGCCACCGAGATCGCTGCCCAGACCGATCCCGGCACGCGCGAAGTGTTGAAGACCGAGCAGATGGCACTCCGGGAACAGGCACGCGATCTCCTCGCCCGTCTCCCCGAGGGCAGGGCCATGCTCAAAGACGAACTCGCCGCCCTGGAGCGCCAACTCGCAACGCTCGAAGCGCAGAAGATCAAGAAGGCCAAGATCTCACTCGGTGGTGGGAGCCCATCTGGCGGCGGTCTCGAGCCGGCGGACGTCCACTATCTCCGTTCTCTCCACGAAACACGGAACAACGTTCCGGCGCTGAGAGAGCGTATCGAGGAACTCCGCCGCCGTCTACTGCTGGAGTGACATCGCGAACACCATCGCGGTGTCATCGGTGTGCGTGATCGTCACGAGGACCTCGGTGACACCGATCTGGCTAGCTCGTGCAAGCGCCCTTCCGTTCAGGTTGACCCTCGGCTGTCCTCCACCGGTGATCTCGATGTCCTTCCACGAGACGTGCCGCCAACCGACTCCGAGACTCTTCATCACGGCCTCCTTGCCCGCGAAACGTGCCGCGAAGCGGCTCGCCGGGGAGGCGTATCGTGACGCGTAGGCTCGTTCGTGCTCGGTGAAGCACCGCTCGGCGAACCGCGGATACTTGTCCAGCAGTCGCTCGAAACGGTCGATCTCCGCCAGGTCGATACCAAGCCCAACGATCCTCATGCCGACACGCTACCGCAGCACCCACGGAACGCTCTACTCGACGGTCACGCTCTTCGCGAGGTTGCGGGGCATGTCGATGTCGTGACCCAAGACACGAGCGGTGTGGTAGGCGAGGAGCTGCAGCGGGATGATCGACAGCACCGGCGACAAGAAGTCGATGGTCCTCGGGATTCGCAGGACCTCATCGGCGTACTTCTCGATCTGGGGATCGTCGTCATAGGCCAATGCGAGCACATGCGCTCCCCTTGCCTTCACCTCCTGCACTGCAGAGATCGTCTTGTCGTACAGGTGCTGCTGGGTAACGATGACCACGACCGGCGTTCCTTCTGTGACCAGGGCAAGGGTCCCGTGCTTCAGCTCTCCGGCCGGCATGGCCTCGGAATGCATGTACGAGATCTCTTTGAGCTTCAGCGATCCCTCTGTGGCGACCGCGTAGTCGAGGCCACGGCCGATGAAGTACACATCGGTGGTGTCGGCAAACCGCTTGGCGATCTCGGCGACCGCTGCGTCATGTTCGATGACCCGTCCAGCCTTGTCTGGCAGGGTCCACAGCTCGGCAGCAAGCATCCGAGCCCGCTCCGCCGAGATCGTCCCTCGTTCCTGACCGAGCGCGAGCGCCAGTAGGTACTCGCCGATGAGCATCGCGGTATATGCCTTGGTGGACGCGACAGCGATCTCCGGTCCGGCTCTCGTGTAGAGCACGTCGTCAGCGTCGCGACTCAGCGTGGAACCCACAACATTGGTGATCGCGAGCAGCCGTGAACCGTGCTCTTTCGCGAGGTGTGCCGCCGCCAGTGTGTCTGCGGTCTCGCCCGACTGGCTGATCGCGATGGTGAGCGTGCCCGGTTCGATGAGAGGATCCCGATAGCGCAGCTCGTGGGCGTAGTCGACCTCGACGGGAACCCGAAGAGTCTTCTCGAGTACCTCCCTCGCAACCAGGCCCGCGTGATAGGCAGTTCCGCACGCGGTGACCCACACCTTCGAAAGGTCCCTCGCGAACCCGGGCGGGAAGCTGACATTCTCGAATCCGACCGTCCCATCCCTACGCAGCCTGCCCATCATGGTCTCGTCGATGACGCCTGGCTGCTCATAGATCTCTTTCAGCATGAAGTGGGGGAAGCCCGCTTTCTCGGCCTGTTCCACCGTCCAGGTGATCTGCTGTGGTTCCCGGTCGATCGGAGTACCTTCGAGCGTCTCGATACTCACTCCATCCGATGTCAAGGTGACCATCTCGCCGTTCTCGACGATCATCATTCGGTCCGTATATGGGAGGATCGCCGGGATGTCAGACGCGAGCAGGGTCTCGCCCTCTCCGACGCCGACGATCAACGGACTGATCATCCGAGCAGCGACGATCTTGTCTGGTTCCTTCGCACACATCGTCACCAGCGCGTACGCTCCCTCGGCGCGCGCGACGGCACGTCGAACGGCCTCGGCGAGGTCCCCGTCGTACTCGTCAGCGATCAAATGGGCGAGCACCTCGGTGTCTGTGTCGGAAACAAACGAATGACCGGCTTCGGATAGCTCCTCCTTGAGCTGGAGGAAGTTCTCGATGATGCCGTTGTGCACGATGGCAAACTCGCCACTCTGATCGAAGTGGGGGTGGGCGTTGACGTCGTTCGGAACACCATGCGTCGCCCACCTCGTGTGACCGATCCCGATCGTACCCTCGAGCGGATCTGCCTCTACCAGCGCCGCCAATCGGTCCAGCTTGCCTGCTGCTTTGCGAATCGAGATCGTCGATCCATCCGACACGGCGACTCCGGCCGAGTCGTAGCCGCGGTACTCCAGCCGGCGAAGCGACGAAACGAGGACGTCTTGAGCCTGACGCGGGCCCACATACCCGACGATGCCGCACATGTTGTCTCCTTCTCTGTTGGAGACCGGCACCAGACGGGTCCAACCCGTCCCCCACTTCGAAGCGGCCTCTGTTCCGAAGTCTCCTCCGGGTTCTGCTCCGCTTCGTCACGACTGTGGGCGCCGAGAGGGCATCCGCCGAATGTTTCGATGCTCCCTCTACCTCGTCACCCCGAAGGGCCTGGCGCTGAAGATGTCATGTGCCGATCTCGAAGCCGAAGGATACCCGCTCCCAGGTCCCACGAGTCGATTCGGTCACCGAGGACGTGGCAGATCAGCCGAGTTCGGAGCGCACGATCGCAACGAGCTCGTCAGTGATGGTGACTGCTTCATCGCGAGTCGGGGCCTCGACCATGACCCTGACCAGGGGTTCGGTGCCCGAGGGTCGGATCAGAATGCGGCCGTCACCGCCGAGTCGTTCTTCGATCGACGAGACCGCATCCCAGAGAACGTCCGCTCCAGCCAGCAGGCTCTTGTCCGCGACGCGGACGTTTCGCAGGATCTGTGGGAACTCGGTGATGGTTTCCGCCCTCAGCTCCCTCAGCTCTTTGCCGGTGATTGCGAGGACCTCGAGCAGTCGGACTGCGGTCAGCAGTCCATCGCCCGTCTCTGCGTGGGCAGAGAATATGACGTGTCCGGACTGCTCCCCGCCGAGTGCCGCACGCCGCTCCCACATCGCCTCTTTCACATACCGGTCTCCGACCTGCGTCTCGACAAGCTCGATGCCCATCTCACTCATGGCTTTCCGGAAGCCGAGATTCGCCATGACGGTTGCCACCACCACGTTCTTGCGGAGCTTTCCGGTCTCCTTCATGTGCCGGGCGATGATCGCCATGATCACATCGCCATTCGCCGGTACACCGTCCTCGTCGACAGCAATCAGCCGATCGGCATCACCATCGAACGCCAACCCGACGCGCCCGCGACACTCCCCTGCGAGGAAGCCAGGGTGCGCTGCCCCACAGCCATCATTGATGTTCGTGCCATCCGGTTCTGCGCACAGCACTTCGACATCGGCGCTCAACCGACGAAACAGTTCGGGGGCGACCCTTGTCGCGGCGCCGTTGGCGCAGTCGATGAGAAGCCTGAAGCCGTTCAGCGAGTACGGCATCGTCCCCTTCAGGAATGTCAGGTACCGTTCCTCGGCATCCACCATTGCGAAGCGGGTACCGACGCTGTCACCCGACGCGAGGAGCCACGGGCTTCCCCTGCGGACCCGCGCTTCGATGCGATCCTCCCGCTCGTCGGCGAGTTTCGCACCCCTGTGATTCAGCAGCTTGATGCCGTTGTCGATCGCGGGGTTGTGCGATGCAGAGATGATCACGCCCATCGCAGCTCCGGTCTCCGCGACAAGATGAGAGATCCCCCCAGAGGGCAGAATGCCGACATCGAGACTATCGACTCCGATGGAGTGCAAACCCGCCTGAAACGCCTCCGACAGCATCTCGCCAGATCGGCGCGTGTCACGACCGATGAGGACGGACTCGCCGCGAATCTCTTCAGCGGTGGCACGACCGAGAGCGAGAGCAAAGTCCGCCGTCAGCTCAGTGTTGGCGACACCGCGGATCCCGTCGGTGCCGAACAGGCGGCTGCCGCTCTCGAACATTTACCGCTTCGTGTACTGCGGAGCTTTGCGGGCTTTGCGCAGACCGTACTTCTTCCGCTCCACCTTCCGGGCATCACGGGTGAGGTAGCCGGCCTTCTTCAAGACGGCTCGCAGTTCGGGTTCGAGGACGATAAGGGCACGGGCGATGCCAAGGCGCAGCGCGTCGGCCTGACCCGTGGTACCCCCACCCTGCAGCGACGCCTTGATGTCGTACCGCCCTTCCCTGTTGGCCTCGCGCAGTGGCGCGAGCACCCGAAGGCGTTGCGCCATGGTCGGCATGTAGGTCTCGAGCGGACGATCGTTCAGCGTGACCGCCCCGGTCCCGTCGTACAAACGGACTCGTGCAACGGACTCCTTCCGGCGACCGGTCGCCTGAACCAGCATCTTTGCCATCAGGACTCCACCTTTCGGATATCGAATGACAGCTCCTTGGGTATCTGCGCCTGATGCGGGTGATCAGGACCAGTATGTACCTTCAACTTGCGGAGCATCTGGCGACCTAGACGGTTCTTCGGGAGCATGCCGCGAACCGCACGTCGAACGATCTCCTCCGGACGTCGGCTGCGCAAGGACTCCAGACCCTCTTCGGTCAGGCCGCCCGGATAGCCGGAGTGCCGGTAGTACATCTTGTCGCGGCCGCTAACCCTCACCTTCTCGGCGTTGACGACGATCACGTAGTCGCCGGTGTCGATGTGGGGCGCTTGGATCGGCTTGTGCTTGCCTCGAAGAATCCGAGCGATCTCTGACGACAACCGTCCAAGTGGCAGGTCGGCGGCGTCGACAACGAACCACTCTCGTTGCACGTCGCCTGCCTTGGGTGAATACGTCTTCTGCAGCCTCATGGAAACCTCGCGAGGGGAGGCTCCGAGGGTCTCGGAGCCGCCACATGGTAAACGGCGACCGGGCCAATCGCCAATTGGAAGGTTTTCAGTTGTCGGTTGTCAGTTGTCGGTAAGACGCTCGCGCCAAGATGGCGGAACGCGTTCGTTCGTACGAAGACCGAGAACCGAAAACCGAAGACCGCGAGCGGAGCGGGCCGGCAGGTACGGCTACCGCGGCTCGCCTCGCGAGCGGCGGTAGCCTGACTCCGTGCAACTCATCACACTGGACGACATCGTTGAGGCCCGCGAGCGTATCGCGGGGGCCGCAATCACCACTCCGCTGCTGCACTCTCCCTCCTTCTCGCGCATGACCGGCCGAGAGGTCTGGCTGAAAGCCGAGAATCTCCAGCGAACAGGGTCGTTCAAGATCCGGGGCGCATCAAACGTCATCGCACAGCTCGAAGCCCCGGTAGGTGTCGTGGCCGGCTCGGCGGGTAACCACGCTCAGGGTGTCGCCCTCGCAGCGCAGCTCGCGGGGGTCCCGGCGACGATCTTCATGCCCTCCTCAGCCGCCATCCCCAAGGTTGAGGCCACACGCTCGTACGGGGCCGACGTGCGACTCGGTGGTGACGACATCCAGGCGGCGGTTGAGGCCGCTCGTCGCTTCGCCGACGAGACCGGCGCCCAGTTCATCCACCCGTTCGACGATCCCCGCATCATCGCCGGTCAGGGAACGCTGGGGCTCGAGATCATCGAACAACTACCCGACGCCGGCACCATCGTGGTTCCAATCGGTGGCGGCGGGCTGATCTCAGGAACGGCAGTCGCAGTGGCCGCGACCAAGCCCCATGTTCGGATCATCGGTGTGGAAATCGCCTCGGTCGCTCCCTACCTGGCATCTCGCGGCCATGAGCATCCGACATCTGTCCCCTATCGGCCCACGGTCGCAGACGGTATCGCCGTGCCGGTTCCCTCCGAGCTGGCGTTTCAACACATCGAGCGGTACGTCCACGACATCGTCACCGTCGATGATCGGGAAGCTTCGCAGGCTGTCATGCTGCTCATGGAACGCGCCAAACTCGTGGTCGAAGGTGCCGGGTCGGTTGGAGTTGCGGCACTCCTCGAGGATCGCCTCCCGGAGTCGCCAGATCCTGTCGTCATCGTTCTCTCTGGCGGCAACATCGACCCTCTGCTCGTAGGGAAGGTTCTCAGATACGGACTCGAAGCGGCCGGACGGTACGCCTGGTTCCGAGTGCTCATCCCCGACGTGCCCGGCCAGCTCGCAGGCATTCTGAATCTCATCGCGGACCTCGGGGCCAACGTGCTGACGGTCAACCATCGCAGGGAGGGAGCAGGACTACCGTTCGGCACGACCGAACTCGGCATCGCCGTCGAAACGACTGGAGCCGAGCAGACCGCCGAACTCAGGGCCGCCCTGGCCGCCTACTCGTCTGGATAGACCACATCCCACAGCACGAGACCATGGGGAGGGGCTGCTCCCCCGGCAGCCTCCCGGTCACGTGCTGCAAGGATCCCCGCCATATCCCCCGCATCGAGCCGTCCTCTGCCCACCTCAACGCACAGCCCCACCATCGAGCGCACCATCCGGCGACAGAACGAGGTCGCCGTGACCCGGAACTCGACAATGTCGTCATCTCGAGTCCAGGACACCTCGAGTACCTCCCGAATGGTGCTGCGTCCCTTCGCCTTGCGGCACAGTGACGCGAAGTCGTGCTCCCCAACAAAGGCACCGGCAGCTCGCTGCATTGCCACGAGATCGAGGATCTGAGGTATGTGCCACGTTGTCAGCCGGCGCAGTGGATCAGGTGCCGGTCGATTGAGAATCTGATACCGATAGCTCCGCGACAACGCCGAGAAACGGGAGGAGAACCCCTCCTCGACCTCACGACACGCCAGCACGGCCACTTCGACGGGGAGCAGGCCGTTGAGTGAACGGACCAGACGGTCGACTTCAACCGACGACTCCACCGTAAACGAGACGACCTGCTGCCTGGCGTGCACTCCGGCGTCGGTTCGTCCGGCCACGGTCGTCTCCACCGGGCCCATGATCCGAGCTAAGGCGGCGTCCAGCACGCCCTGAACGGTTCGAATGTCTTGCTGTCGCGCATACCCATGAAACGACGTTCCGTCGTAGGAGATGTCCAGCCGGTAGGTGGGCATCACCCAAGTCCGAGGATCGCCGTCAGTTTCAACCCGAACCCGATGAGGCCCGCCGCCCACCAGACGGCGAACGCAAGCAAGGTGGCGCTGACGGCGTGGGACAGATCGAAGTCGAAGAGCGCACGCGTTGCCGATGCCACAGAGGCGAAGAACCAGGCAAAGCCGAAGACGACCACCACGGTGCCGGATGGTGCCGGCATGAGCAGTCCCACAGCGGATGCCACCAGCGGCGCATGAGCGAATCCGACGAGCCGGACAGCCGTCTGTCCTCGAGCGCTGCCATTGAAGAGCTTGACTCCTGTGACCCAGAGCGCTCCTCCGAGAACCAGCCACCCAACCAACCCGCCGAGCACCAGTCTGAGGAAGGTGACCATGGAGAGCTGCGACCCTCCACCGAGCACGAACGCAAGAGCAATCAGTGCATATGCGGCTGCGACAACGATGACCGCATTGCCGGTTGCGTAGTCGTCGAAGACCATCTCCGTGAAGAAACGGCGATCAAGTTGAGCGGCACGGATCATCTGTCGAAGCATCCAAGGAGCGTACCAGCGGGCGGATCTAGCCAGATCCGAGTGCTCGGAGCTTGGAGACTGGTCGTGTCAGCGACGGGTCGCTCCGAGGTAGATGCCCCAGATCGAACCACTTCGACTCCTCGACACCGTCGCCGGCAGCCACATCCCAGGTGCGGGCAACGTAGGCAGACCGCACGTCGAAGTGCTCGTGGGCGGGGTCGGGGCCTCTGGCTGGGAACTGGTGGATGTCCACGTCGAACAGCCCGAGCCATTCCAGGTCGGACAGGTGGGTTTCCTCTTCGATCTCCCTGAGCTGGGCAGCGACCAGGTCCACGTCACCGGGCTCGAGGTGGCCTCCTGGCTGGAGCCATTTGCCGAGCTTTCTGTGCCATACCAACAGCAGTGACGTTCGATCTGGAGAGAGCACGAAGCCGCTGGCGGTGATGTGGCCCGGCTGGAAACAGCTTCGCGAGAACGACTCAGGCAACGCGAGCAACCGTATTCGGTCGAGGTACAGCTTCTCGCGTTCATCGAAGGGCACGACGCCGTCGAGCAACTCGTGGAGATCTGCCGCATTCACCGGGCAACCGTATCAGCCCGCGTTGAGTATCGTCCTTCCATGGAACGGATCGCCGAGTTCACCCACAGGGCGGAAGCGGAGCTCGCGCGTGCGTCCCTGGAAGCGGACGGGATCCCGGCACTCCTCGTCGGAGACGATGCCGGCGGTGTCTATCCGGGGGCACTGCCCGTCTATCTTCTCGTCGATCCGATCGACCGGGATCGCGCGAGGGAGGTGCTCGAACCGATGCATCCTTCCGAAGGCCCCCTCACCGACAGTCTTCCCGGTTGGGCAATCCTCGGCCTGATCCTCGCCTTGCTGATCGCCCTCGCCATGCTGGTGCTCACCATCACGCACTGAACGCTCGCTTCGCTCGCAGTCATCAGTCATCAGTCATCAGTCCTCAGTCCTCAGTCCTCAGTTCTCAGTCCTCAGTCATCAGTCATCGGTCATCGGTAGGAACGCGACCTGAAACAACGCGAGACCGTAGGGCGAGTGTGTCT
>CAZWHZ010000028.1:0-17723 GCA_964633745.1 uncultured Acidimicrobiia bacterium | reverse complement strand
TGCTCTCGCAGCGACCGGTGCTGCGCGCCGTGCAGCGTCTCGACGTCGCAACCGTAGTGCGAGAACGGTCCCTGTAGGAGGGACCGCAAAACGCTGGAGGGGGAGAGCCTGGTCGGCGTTGCTCCGCGCGCTGGCGATCGCTCGATCTTCGACGGCATGGACCTTCTGGCGCTGTCGTCACCGATCAAGTTCATGATCTTCGACGCGGTGCTGTTGGCGGCGGTGACCCTGGACTCAACCGCTCGCTCAGGTCTCTTGTTGAGGACTGGAACCAGCGTCGTGGCGATCCCTACCATCGCTGATGAACGTACGGTTTGATCATCTGCTCGTAGACGTCGCGCACGTGTTTCATCGTGTCGGCAGAGAGGGGTGGCACCGAACTGGCGGTGGCGTTGTCGGAAGCTTGCTCTGGTGTCTTCGCGCCGGCGATGACCGTTGAGACCGGGGCAAACATGAGGATCCAGCGCAGCGCGAATTGGGCCATTGTCACTCCGGACGGGACGAGTCTTCGCAGCTCCTCGACGGCAGCGAGTCCCACCTCGTAGGGGACGCCTGCGAACGTCTCACCGACGTCGAACTCCTCTCCCTGCCTGTTGAAGTGCCGGTGATCGGTCTCGGAGAACACGGTCGAAGGTTTCAGCTTTCCGGTCAGTAGGCCGCTCGCCAGGGGAACCCTGACGATCACGCCAACACCCCGACGTGCCGCCTCGTGGAAGAAGAGCTCGTCGGGCCGGTGTCTGAACACGTTGAAGATGATCTGAACGGTCTCG
The DNA here is from genome assembly GCA_964633745.1 of uncultured Acidimicrobiia bacterium. GTDB lineage: Bacteria > Actinomycetota > Acidimicrobiia > Spongiisociales > UBA4744 > CAYLHS01. The sequence continues at coordinate 16,953 of CAZWHZ010000028.1, read as the reverse complement.
ACACCGGGGAATTCGATCGCCTTGAGCGCTTCTTCCACCCGTTCCACGCTCACCCCGTAGTGGCGGATCTTTCCACGATGCACAAGATCGTCGAGAGCTTCGAACACCTCGGGCCGGTAGTAGACCCCTGTCGGGGGACAGTGCAGCTGAAGCAGATCGATGCTGCCGGCGTTCAGTCGACGCAGGCTCATGTCGACGAACGGCTCCAGATCGACATAGCCGTCGGCGGTGTGAGGACTCAGCCCTCGTCCCGCCTTGGTTGCAACGATGAGGTCCGGGTGGTCACGAAGCAACGATCCGACAAGCTGCTCCGATCGACCGTCACCGTATACATCGGCTGTGTCGACGAAGGTCACCCCGGCATCCACGGCGCGATGGAGCGCTGCGAGGGACGTCTCGTCATCGACGGGGCCCCAGCTTCCACCGATTGCCCATGCGCCGAAGCCGATCTCCGATACCTCGAATCCCGTTCCACCGAGTGCTCTCAGGTGCATTGCCGCCTCCTTGATCCGAACGCTACCGCGGTAGTCGGCCAGAGTCTCCAGTCCAAAGAAACAAGGGCCGATAGGCTTCCCAGATGGACATTGGGCGTCGGTTGCGGACCCGCTGGAACGCAGATAGCTGGTCGGAGCTCATCGGGCTCTCGACCTTCGCGTCGCGTGTTGCGATGGTGACCACGGTGGTGACACTCATTCTCGACGAGACGTTCCAGGTAGCAGGGACCGTCTTCTACGGCGTGGGAAGGCTCGATGGCGCAGGCAACTTCCTCTCCTGGTGGGATCTGCTGAAAGTCGTTGTGACGGCCGCAGCGCTCCTCTATGTCGCGTGGCGGTACAGATCGGCGTCGTTCGGGGGTTTCACGATTGTGTACTTCCTCGTCGCGGCCGAGGACCAGCTCGGTCTCCACCACGCCGCCGGGCGGCGCGTTGGGAGGCTTCTCGCACGGACGTGGGAGGGAGGCTGGATTGCCGCCCATGATCGGCAGATTGGAACGCTCGTTGTGATGACGGCGTTCGCAGTGGCAGGTTTCTTGCTCATCTGGGTGTGGGAGCGCCCGCAGGATGCCCGTGTACGTCGTGCCCAGATCGTGCTGACGGCGCTCCTCGTCGTCCTCTTCGGGCTGGCAGGAGGGCTGAACTTCGTGGACACGGTGCTGAATAGCCGACTGCTGCCTGCACTCGAGGAGACCGGCGAGCGAGTGGTCATGACCTTGTCGCTGGGCTACACCCTTGGCTTGGCTTCGATGCGGCGGCGCGATCCCGACGGAGGCACGAAGGCACTCGGAGTGCCAGGGTCGTGACACCTATCATGCGGGTTCGCATCGTTGGGACTCGTTGTGCACACCGGAAAACAAGGCCACAGGCCGCGGCGGCCCAGAAACGGCGGCTGAGGTGCCGCGAGTGAATCCAGCGGATCACGCCGAAGTCGGCCTCGACACTGTGATTTTGGCCAAGCAGGGAGGACACCGGCGCACCGGTCAGGTCGAGATGGCGCGAGCGGTCGCGGAGGCCATCGAGGGCGGAACGCACCTGGTGTGCGAGGCCGGTCCCGGAACTGGCAAGTCGTTCGGGTACCTCGTTCCCGCCATCCTGTCGGGCAAGAAGGTGATCATCGCCACGGCGACGAAGAGCCTCCAGGACCAGCTCGCGACCAAGGATCTGCCGTTCCTCGCCGAGTCGCTCGGAATCGACTTTTCATGGGCTGTGGTCAAAGGGCGTCAGAACTACCTGTGCAAGTCCAAGCTCGCCGAGCGGCTCGAAGCAGAGGGGGTGTTCTCCCGGCAGTTCACGTTCGAGGGACTCTCCTACGACATCCCAGAAGAGCTACGCCTGATCGCGGCGTGGGCGGATGTGCACCCGACGGGGGACCGCGACGACCTGCCTGAGCAGCTGCCGGATGGGCTTTGGGAGAGCGTCTCGGTGATCGGCATGGAGTGCCCTGGAAGGGAAGACTGCCCGCACGGTGAGGAGTGCTTCGCGATGGCAGCGCTCGACGCTGCTGCCGAAGCGAACCTCGTGGTTGTCAACCATCACCTGTACGGCAATGACCTGGCGATGGGCGGCGGTGTGGTTCTTCCCGAACATGACGTCTTGATCGTCGACGAGGCCCATCGCCTGGAGGACACGATGGCGTCGGCACTTGGCATCGAGCTCGCCGAGGGCCGGTTCTGGCACGTTCAGCGATCCGCCGGAACCTACCTGCGGGCGCAGGGTGCTGGAAGCGTCGACGAAGTGCTTCGCCCGCTCGGTGACGGGACCAAACGTGTGCAGCAGTCGCTCGACCGGGCCGATCGCGGTCGGATCACAGAACCGGGTGATGTCAGCGCGGCGTTCTCTTCGGTGTCGTCGAGCCTCGGCGAGGTGACCCGGGCGGTCCGCTCGTCAGAGCCCACTTCCCCTGGCGCGCTGGGTGCGAGGGCCAGAGTGTTGCGACTCTCCGGGCATCTCGCCGGCGATGTCGCCATGGCTGTCGATCCACCGGACGGGTACGTGTCCTGGATCGAACGCGAGCCTTCAAAGGTCTCCTACCGGATCGCACCCGTCGAGGTTGGACCGCTATTGGCCGAACTCCTTCTCGCGAAGCTTCCTGTCGTGTTGACGAGCGCCACGCTGTCGATCGCAGGCTCGCTCGATCCCTACGCGAGGAGACTCGGATTCGGCGATACCGACGATTACCGGGCACTGCGGGTCGCCTCTCCGTTCGACTACCGGATGCAGGGATTGACGTACGCTGCGGCCAGGCTTCCAGAGCCACGATCGCCCGACTACGAGGACAGGGCAATCGAAGAGATCGAAGCGCTGGTCATGGCATCCGGAGGTCGGGCCTTGGTGCTGACGACCAGTTACCGGATGCTGAACGCGATCGGAGAGCGGCTCGATGTTCCGTTCACCGTGCTCACCCAGGGGGACATGCCGAAGCGCCGACTCGTCGAACGCTTCGAGGACGACGAGACGTCGGTGCTCATTGCAACCATGGGGTTCTGGGAGGGTCTCGACATCCCTGGGCGGGCGCTCGAACTCGTCATCATCGACAAGGTGCCGTTTCCGCGACCCGACGAGCCGCTATGGCAGGCCAGGAGAGAAGCGGCCGAGGCAGACGGCAGATCCGCCTTCATGAGCGTCGATCTCCCGCGCGCAGCGATGCTCCTTGCCCAGGGGGCGGGCCGGCTCATCCGAACCACCGAAGACCGTGGTGTTGTTGCCATCCTCGACTCTCGCCTCTACAAGCGCCGATACGGTCGAATACTCCTCCAAACGCTGCCACCGATGCCGAAGACGACCTCACGGGCGAACGCCGAGGCGTTCCTTCAGGGAATCAACCGTTCAGCGAGTTCAGACAGCTCACCGGAGATGCCGGCCACGTAGTCGTCTGCGATGTGACGTAGCGCGACCATGACATCTCTCGAAGCGTCGTCGAGGGCGATGTCGGTGGGCAGGATCGGGTCGAATCTGTGGAAGTGGTCTCCGAGAAGGTTGCGCAGCAATGCGTTATCGAGGGCGGACCGGCCTCGATTACCGGCCTGGAACATGTCTTCGGCCAGGTGGACCCACGACTGGCTCGTAAACCGGTCGTACGTCACCCGGTTCGACCTTCCACCTCCGGTGCCGATCGATACCAACCGAATCGACTTGATGCGTAGCCCCTTCCATCCCGCGAGTTCCATCGCTTCGGTGTAGCCGATCATTGCGGGGTTGTTGGCGAAGACGCCACCGTCGATGTAGATGTGCTCGGATCCGTCATCGGCGGCGAGTCGCATTGGAGGGAACACGGTTGGGGCCGCCGAGGTCGCTCGTGCGATGTCGCGCATCAAGTGGGTGTCGTTGCGCGACCGGAACAGGACCGGCCGGCCCATCGTCACGTCGTATGCGACGACGATGATTGGAAGCAATGCATCGGACATCCTCGCGCTGCCGAACTGCTCTTCGAGCGCCTGTTCCAGCGGAGTGGGGGAGTACCGGGCGTTGCCGACTTCCGGATTCGATCCAAACATCGCTGCCTGCATCCCGGCCCGAGCAATCAACTCCTTCAGCTCTTCTCGCGTGCGGGGGAATGACAGTGCCGTCTTGGGGAAGATCAGCGGCCCGTGCTCGGCGTAGAATTCTCCGATCTGCGCTGCCGTGTCGGGCATACCGTCTTGCCGGGGCAGCGTGAGGTCCATCGCGGCGATACCACCGATAGAGGTACCGACGATCACGTCGAACAGTTCATGGATGGGCCGGAGAGAGATGGCTTCCAGCTCCGCAAGTATTCGGGCAGGGATGATCCCTCGGATTCCACCACCGTCGATGCTGAGCACCCGTATCGGTCTCATGTGGGAAGCGTACCCGGGTAGCGTGGGAGGACTGGAGGTACACGCTGCTGATCCCTGGACAGATCCACGAAGCCATCCTCAACCACGCCGAAGCGTGCGCTCCCGAAGAGGCCTGTGGGCTCGTTGCCGCCGACCGTTCCGGAGCCCTGAGAATGGTGTACTGCCTTACCAACATCCAGCACTCCTCGGTGTCCTATACGATCGATCCAGAGGAGCACTTCCGAGCGATGCGGCATGCGGAAGCCAAGGGCTGGCATCTCGCCGGAGCATTCCACTCGCATCCCGGCGGTGAGCCCTACCCTTCGGCAACTGATCGTGCGCTGGCCGCAGAACCCGACTGGGTGTACCTAATCGCCGGCGGGCGAAAGATGGTGCGCGCGTATCGTCTCGGGGGCGGTAGCGTCGTCGAGGTACCGCTCGAGATCGAGACGTAGATGGTCACTGTGAGGGTTCCAACGCTTCTGCGCCGGTACACGGACGGACAAGCGACCGTTCAAGCACATGGGGGCACGATCAAGGACGTGTTCGTCTCGCTCGAGGCCAGCCACCCTGGCATCACAAGCCGTCTTGTCGACATCGATGGCGGGCTGCACCGGTTCGTCAACGTGTTCGTGGGCGATGACGATGTGCGGTACCTCGAAGGCCTGGCGACACACGTCGAGCCCGGAGATGAGATCACGATCATCCCCGCCGTTTCCGGCGGTGGGTGAACCACGGGTAGGCGCCACCTACACTGCCCACCATGCGTCTCGTTGTTCTTGGTTCGAACGGTACCTTCGCGACGCCCGGGCGTCCGGCGTCCGGTTACCTCGTGGAGCACGATGGCACTCGGGTGTGGGTGGATGCCGGCCCGGGGACCTTCGCTGCGCTCCAAGGGGTCGTGGACTATCGAACCGTCGATGCCATCGTCATCACTCATGGTCATGCCGATCACAGTGTCGACCTGTTCGGCTACTACCACGCCGTCAAGCACGGACCGGGAGCCAACTCGGGAATCTCGGTCTTCTGTCCTTCCGGATTCGAGAAGTCGTTCACCGACTATCTGGGTGGTCCGGGGCATGAGCCCGGGAACACGCTCGCGTTCGTCGCGTCGGGAGAAGCTGACGAGGTCCTGGTCGGACCTATCGCGCTACGTTTCACCATGACCGATCACGGCGTTCCCACGCTCGGAGTCCGGTTCGAAGCGAACAGGAGGCTCCTCTTCTACTCCAGCGACACAGGGCCGGCGGGCACATGGATGAACCTTGCCGAACACGTCGACGTGTTCCTGTGTGAGGCCACCTACCAGGGCAGCGCACATCAGAAGCCCTGGGGACAGCACCTCACCGCCGGGGAGGCCGGGGCCATCGCGCGCGCCCAGATGGTGGATCGTCTCGTAATAACCCATGTCTGGCCGTTTCTCGATCCCGGGCGATCCGTCGACGAGGCAGAGGCAACGTTCGGACGTCCGGTGGGACTGGCCGTGCCGGGAATGACGGTGAAGGTATAGGAGGGGGAGTGGCACAGAGAGAACGTCCGGCAGACGAGCTACGGCCGGTGAGGATCACGCAGGGTTATACGGAGATGACTCCGGGTTCGGTGCTCATCGAGGTGGGGAGAACCCGTGTGCTGTGCACTGCCTCGATCGATCAGGATGTGCCCCGCTGGCTCAGGGGCGGCAAGAAGGGTTGGGTCACAGCCGAATACGCGATGCTTCCCGGCTCGAGCAACGAGCGGATCAGACGCGACAGCTATACCGGGGGACGGTCGAAGGAGATCTCGAGGCTCATCGGACGGTCATTGCGGTCGGTCGTACGTCTCGAGGCGATGACGGAGATGGTGCTGAGGGTCGACTGCGACGTGCTTCAGGCCGATGGTGGCACCCGATGTGCAGCGGTCACCGGAGCCTGGATCGCCATGCACGATGCATTCGAGGAGGCGGTTGGGAGAGGTCGGATCGAGTCGAGTCCGATCATCGACCGGGTTGCAGCGATCTCGGTCGGATTGGTGGAAGGCGAAGCGCGACTCGACCTCGACTACACGGACGACGTTGCTGCCGACGTCGACATGAACATCGTGATGACTGGTCAGGGTTTGCTCGTCGAGGTACAGGGAACCGCCGAACATGCGCCCTTCTCTCGCGGCGATCTGAACGATCTGCTCGACCTCGCCGAGGCAGGCATTGCCGATCTCCTCGATCTTCAGCGGCAGGCGGCTGGGGCGTGAAGCTCGATCGGCTGGTCGTCGCCTCCAAGAACCGGGACAAGATCACCGAGATCGAAGCAGTGCTCCGGTCACTGGGGTTGGTGGAGACGATCGTGCGTGATGCGGATTGGCCCGATGTCGAAGAGACTGGAGACACCCTCGAGGAGAACGCTGTACTCAAGGCCACCACGGTTGCGCGGCTGGTCGGGCTACCGGCACTCGGTGATGACACCGGGTTGGAGGTGGCCGCTCTTGGAGGCGCACCCGGTGTCCGCACAGGGCGGTATGCGGGTCCGAACGCTTCCTATCAGGACAACGTCGAGCGTCTCCTTGCCGAACTCGACGGAGTAGCCGATCGGAGTGCACGATTCCGTACGGTGATGGTGCTGGCTTTTCCTGATGGTCGCTCGATCATCGCCGACGCGACGATGGACGGTCACATCGTCCACGAGCCGAGAGGCAGCTTCGGGTTCGGGTACGACCCGGTCTTCGCCGTAGGATCGAGGACTCTGTCGGAGATCGGTCCCGGGGAGAAGAATGAGATGAGTCATCGAGGCCGCGCCTTACGGGCGCTTGCCGACAAGGTGTTCGCGGCGTGACGATCGAAGGCCGGGGTCGACTCTCGCTCGTGCGCGTGCTCCTGGGCATCGGAGCACTGGCATTCGCAGTCCACCTCCTCCTTCCACGCGTCAACGAACTCCCGCGCGCGATGCAGCAGGTCAGAGGAGGGTCCCCCTGGTGGTTGCTCGCAGCACTGTGCATTGCAGTGCTACCCAAGATCGGAGGGACCATCTCGATGATCGGATCACTCGAGACCGATCTACCGTTCTGGACCACCTTCGAGGTTCAGGTCGCAGCCGGCTTCACGAGCCTGTTCGCACCCCAGGGGGTGGGCCTTGCAGCGATCAACGCGCAGTACGTGGAGAAACGGGGCGAAGATCGGACCGTCGCCATGACCGCGTCTGGCCTCAACTCGGTCGCCGGGTTCGCTGCACACGTGCTGTCGATGCTCGTCGCCGTGGCGTTGATAGGTCCGCAGATCGTCCAGCATCTCCGGACGCCCCCCCGATGGTGGCTGCTCGCCGGCGCCGCCGTGTTCGCGCTCGTGCTGGGGCTCGCGGTCTGGACACCGCTTGGTCGGAAGTGGCTGTGGCGGCCCGCACTGCGCGCCGGCGCCGCCTTCTGGTCCACGGTGAAACAGCCGAAACGGACTGCGCAGCTTCTCGGTGGGTCGCTCATCGTGACGCTCTCCAACGCGTTCACGCTCGCACTGACGTTGAAGGCATTCGGTCACTCGGCGTCGTTGATCGACGTGGTGTCCGTGTATCTGGCCGCTGCCGCCATTGCGGCGATTGCTCCTACGCCTGGGGCATTGGGAGCACTGGAAGCGGCGCTGATCGCCGGTCTCACGGCCGTCGGGGTCGATGCGGGTACGGCGGTCGGCGGCGTCCTCGTGTTCCGGCTCCTGACCTTCTGGCTACCGATTGCTCCTGGCGTGTGGGCACTGCGCGATCTGCGACGCCGCGGCGTTGTGTGAGGAGAGGTAGTCCACCACTCCAATGCCGGGTGGAGCAGATTGACCATTGGTCACATGAAGCTGAGGTACACATGCGATCTAGATGGATTTCTCTCGTGGTGGCCCCAGTGTCGGCGCTGTCTGCACTGGCCATGGGCAGCGATTCGCACGAAGCCTCGACCGGACCATCACCCCAGGCACCGCCCGGGCGTCGGGATCGAAGACGATCACAGTTCATGCGTCGCTGATCCCGAAGGACGGTCCAGATCGAGACGAGGCGATCACACTTGCCGGGGTCGACGACTACAACCTCCGGCGATGTCGGCCCAGGACACTGCTCGAGATGAAGGACCGGAGCAAGGCGGCGCTCCGGGTGCCCCATCATGTGGAGTTAGGCGAGACTGGGGGCTACTCTCCGTGGTGCAATTCCCGGGGAGATCGTGGCAGGCAACACTCTGACAGAACCGACATTGTTCAGCGCCGCATGGCGCTACAAGTGGGCGGTAGTCACGACCACGATCGTCGCCGTCGGCCTCGGCTTCGTATACGTCATGCTGCATCCGGCGACGACGAAGTACACGGCGCGGGCGTCGCTCGTCATTCAGGCGACCGGCAGTGGTCTTGATCTGGGGACATCCGGGAGCCCGCAACGGTTCGTGGCCAACCAGGTGGAGATCCTGCGGTCGGAAGCGGTCGCGCTGAAGGCCAGCGAGTATGCGCAGAAGCAGGATCCTCCACTCGACCTGTCTCCCGACGACATCTCGGCCGGCCTGTCGATCGGGAGTTCGAACAACAGCGATCTCATCGATATCGTCTTCTCCTATACGGATGATCCCGACGTCGCGATCGGCGGTGCGAACGCCGTGGTGGACGCCTACCAGGAACTTGTCGTTACCGAGAAGGCAGCGCAGAGCAACGCTGCGCTCGAACGCATCGATGCGGAGATGGCGACATTGGACGACCAGGCAGCGAGTCTGGAAGGCCAGATCGCGGCCCTGAACGCCCAGAACACGACCTTGATCGACCTGCGTACACAGTATGAAGATGCGCTCAAGGAGATCGTGGCACTTCAGGCAGAGGCCATCGATGCAACGCCGACCCGTCTGACCGAGATCCGCGCTCGTCTGTCCGACCTGAGAAACCTCATCAACACGTATCAGGCCGTTCGGAGCGTCGGGAGCGACTCCCAGGAACTCAGTGACCTTCAGACTCAGCACGACCAGGTCGTCGCTCGTCGGGATGCGCTCGTCGGGCGTCGGGACACGATCTCGGTGGACGCCGAACTGTCCCCCGATGTCGTCGCGTTCTCATCCCAGGCCAGTTCCGCGATACCTCAATCCGACTCGGGTCCTGGACGCACGTTGGCACTCGCCCTACTCGTAGGGCTGTTCGGAGGGATGGGACTCGCCTATTTCTTGGTGCTGCGCCGTCGGGTCTTCCATGATCGGATGGAGCCTGAGGTCATTCTTGGGGTGCAGTTGCTCACCGACATTCCGAACTTCTCTGAGGAGGGGCTCAAGACGCTGCTTCCGGTTCGTGACGAGCCGCGGTCGGCGTCGGCAGAGGCATTCCGCTTCGCAGCAGCGTCGCTCGAGTTGAAGATGAATCGGCAAGGTATCAAGTCGATCGTGATCATCTCGCCGACGATTGGTGCAGGGAAGAGCACAGTGCTGGCGAACATTGCCGTTGCCGCCGCCCGGCAAGGAAGCAGCGTGCTCGTCGTCGACGCCGACTTCGGGAACCAGGCGTTGACGTCCATGCTTGCCGGAGATGAAGGTACGTTGGAACCCGGTCTGACCGAGGTGGTCAGCGGTGGACTCACCCTCGCTCAGGCGATCCGCAAGATTGGGGTGGGGCCAGACTTGGTCATCTCACTGCTGAGCAGGGGCCGTCAGCCGGTTCCCGCTGCCGATCTCCTTCGTTCGGAGGGGGCGAGGGAGCTCTTTGCGACGGCAAAGGAGGAGTACGACATGGTGCTCGTCGACTCGCCACCGCTCCTGCAGGTTGCCTATGCCAGCACGATCGCCGGCCTCGTCGACAGTGCGCTCGTTCTCGTTGCGCATGGCGGACCGGTCGCACAGCTGGACGAGGCCAACAGCCGTCTTGGTCTGATCGGTGTTCCGGTGCTCGGCTATGTCTACAACGCTTCGCCGCTGAGAAGAGAGATGACGGTCTCCGAAGGTTCGACTGCCGATGTGCTGGGCGATGCCGGTCTTCCACCGGCTTCCGGCTCCAAGAAGCCGAATTCCGGATGGAAGCGGCCGCGCTAGCAGCGTCATGAGCCGGCTGACCGTTCTTCAGGTCCACAATCGGTATCGCGAGGCCGGAGGCGAGGACACCGTCGTCCGAATGGAACGCGACCTTCTACGCCTAGGCGGCCACCGAGTGATCGAGTTCACCGCGGAGAACCCCCGCGGCCCCGCCGCTCTTCGCAGCTTCGTTGCGTCGGCATGGAACCCCGTGTCCGCCAGACGGATCGGCCAGCTCGTTGATACTCAGCAGCCGGATGTCGCTCATGTCCACAACACCTGGTGGCAGCTGACTCCATCGATTCTCAAGCCGCTCGAGGAAGCGGGCATTCCCGTTGTGATGACGCTGCACAACTATCGGCTGCTCTGTGCAAATGCGATGCTGTTCAGGGAGGGGAGAGTCTGCGAGGACTGCATCGGCACGTCCCCGTGGCGAGCCGTTCCCCATCGGTGCTATCGAAACTCCATGTTCGCATCCGCGGTGGCGGCCACCGCGATCGACATCCCGCGGCGTTTAGGGGTATGGGACGATGTCGATCTCTTCATTTCGCTGACTGAGTTCGCGAGAGAGCGCTTCGTCGCAGGCGGTCTTCCCGCCACGAAGCTCTTGGTGAAACCCAACTTCGTCGACGATCCAGGTCCTCGGCCGAACCTTCCGTCCACGAGCAACACCGTCCTTTTCGTCGGACGGCTCAGCACAGAAAAGGGCGTCCGCACGCTGCTGGAAGCTTGGCACAGTTCCGATTTGGCAGGGCTCGAATTGCTTGTCGTTGGTGACGGTCCACTTCGCGAAGAGCTCGAGTCGACGGCTCCGAGGGGAGTTCGATTCGCCGGGCGAGTAGCGCCGGAACGAGTCTCGGAGCTCATGTTGCGCTCTCGTGGCATGGTCTTCCCGTCAGTCTGGTATGAGGGGCAGCCGATGGTGCTGCTGGAGGCGCTGGCGGCGGGTCTGCCGGTGGTTGCTTCTGACATAGGCGGCATCCCTGAAACGGTTGCCGGTCACTCGGTCTTGGTGGCGCCGGGTGACCGAACGAGTTGGACTCGAGCCCTCGAACGACTGGCCGACGCCGAGTGGGTCGACTCTGCGTCGGCTGCGAATCGCGCCGTCTATGAGAGCCGCTATGCCCCTGAAGTAGCGCTTGGTGAACTCGAAGGCGCCTATCGAAGAGCAAGAGAGGAGCGAGGTCTCCGCCCCTAGCGTGCCGACTCTGAATCTGGACGAGGTGCCAGGTTATGGCGACCGCTGTCGTCGCAATCTGGTCCTCGTGAGATCCCTGGCAAGCAGCGCAAGGTAGGCGGGGTTGTTGAACAGGTACCTGCGCCACAGCCGTCGGGGTTCACTAGCGAGTCGATGAAGCCACTCGAGGCCCGTTGCTTGCATCCATCGGGGTGCTCTCCGGGTGGTTCCGGCGAGGAAGTCGAACGCAGCCCCCACACCGAGCAGCCCGACACCGGGGAGTTGTGAACGGATGCGCTGCATCCACAGTTCCTGTTTCGGCATGCCGAGTCCGACCCACACGAGATCAGGGCAACTGTGGAGGATTCGTTCTGCGGCATCGCGGATGTCCTCGTCGGTCGGTTGCCGGAACGGAGGGGAGAAGCTCCCTACGACGTCCACCCCCGGGAAGGTCCGTTGTACCGTCTCCACGAGCGAATCGAGGTTCTCTTGGGTGCTGCCGTAGAAGTAGTGGCGCCACTTCTTCGCGATTCCGTGCTCGATCGCCCGTCTCATGAATGAAGGTCCGTCGACCCTCGTTTGCATTGGGTGTCCCTGCGATCGGAGCCCCCAGACGATCGGCATCCCGTCGGGCGTTGCGATGTCCACGCCCGCAAGTGCGGATGCCACCGCTGTATCTCCGCGAGCAGTCATGACCGAATGCACATTGCAGAACGCGACCACCGTTGCCCGATCGGCCGGGCGGTCGGTCAGGAGAGCCAAGAGTTGGTCGCTCGAAACCAGCGAGATTGGCGTCCCGACGACGTCAACGCGTTCGGGAATCATCACGACGTCTGGTGTTCTTGCCACCACGACGCCGTTCTGCGGAGCCCGTCTTCGAGCGAGACGGTCGCCTCGAACCCGAAGAGCTCCTTGGCGCGTGTCGTGTCCAGCATTCGCCTCGGCTGACCGTCCGGTTTCGTATGATCCCAGCGGATGCTCCCATGGAAACCAATGATTGCGGCGATCGTTTCGACGAGCGTCCGAATGGTCACCTCCTGTCCGGCCCCCACGTTGACAGGGGCGAGCCCGTCGTAGCGCTCCGTTGCCAGAACGATTGCTCGGGCGGCGTCTTCGACGTACAGGAACTCACGGCTTGCGGACCCGGTACCCCACACGTCGACCGATGGGGCCGACGTGTCGCGGGCAGTACTGAACTTGCGAATCAAGGCCGGGATGACGTGGCTGGTCTCGAGATCGAAGTTGTCGCCGGGACCGTAGAGATTCACCGGCAGTAGGTAGATGCCATTGAACCCGTACTGATTCCGATAGGCCTGGAGCATGACGAGGAGCGACTTCTTGGCGATTCCATACGGGGCGTTCGTCTCCTCCGGGTACCCGTCCCAGAGGTGCTCTTCCTTGAATGGCACGGATGTGTGCTTTGGGTACGCGCACACGGTTCCCACTTGTACGAGTTTTTCCACCTCGACCCGGCGGCTTTCCTCGATGACATTGATGCCCATCGCCGCATTGGCATAGAAGTACCGTCCCGGGTTGGACCGGTTTGCGCCGATCCCACCGACCTCTGCAGCGAGGTGGACAACGATGTGAGGTCTCGTGTCTTCCATCATGGCCCTCACGGCCTGCTGCTCAGTCAGGTCGACGTCACGACGACGGGGAATGATCAGATCAGCCGACCGGCTTCGGAGCTGGTCGCATACATACGAGCCGAGGAAGCCGGCGCCGCCGGTCACGAGAACGCGCTTGCCCGAAAGTTCGGTCATTCCGGTCTCCCGTTGCGCCACTCGATCTGCTTGAGCCCTGCGTCGACGAGCGTCCTTTCTTGTTCCGCAAGCTCGAGGTCGGAGCGAACCATCATGCCCACCAGATCGTCGAATCCGACTCTTGGCTCCCAGCCGAGGATTTCCCTGGCCTTGGAGCTGTCGCCCTGGAGCATGTCCACCTCTGCCGGCCTGAAGTACCGAGGATCTACCTTTACGTGCTCTTGGTAGTCGAGATCGAGCAACGCAAACGCCTTCTCAGCGAACTGCCTGACGGAGTGGCGTTCGCCGGTCGCGACGACGAAGTCGTCCGGGCGTTCGTGTTGGAGCATGAGCCACATCGCCTCCACGAAGTCCCCGGCGAATCCCCAGTCGCGCTCAGCATCGAGATTGCCGAGGAACACGTAGTCTTGAAGCCCCAGCTTGATACGGGTTGCAGCGCGCGTGATCTTGCGGGTCACGAAGGTCTCTCCTCGGCGGGGGGACTCGTGGTTGAAGAGGATGCCGTTGGCGGCGAACAGGTCGTAGGCCTCCCGGTAGTTCACTGTCTGCCAGAACGAGTAGACCTTGGCCACTCCATACGGACTTCTGGGATGAAACGGGGTGCGCTCGGACTGTGGTGTCTCGGCGACCTTGCCGAACATCTCAGACGATGAGGCCTGATAGAAGCGGACGTCTGGGGTGACCTGCCGTACCGCTTCGAGCAGGCGGAGCGTTCCGACGGCGTCCACATCTGCGGTGTAGATCGGGTTCTGAAACGAGACGCCGACGTGCGACTGGGCCCCCAGGTTGTAGATCTCCGTGGGCTGAACATCCTGCAAGAGGTGTACCAGGCTGTTGCCATCGCTCAGATCCCCGTAGTGGAGAAAGAGGTTTGCGGTCGTCGCGTGAGGATCTACGTAGAGATGATCGATCCGCTCGGTAGCGAATGTGCTGGATCTTCTCAGTAGGCCATGGACTTCGTACCCCTTTCCGAGCAGGAGCTCGGCGAGGTATGACCCGTCCTGTCCAGTGATTCCGGTGATGAGTGCGCGCCCCGGCATACAACCTCCCTGACCACCCAGAGTAGTTGTGGTGCTGCGTGTAGTGCAACCTTCTCGCCGGGTAGTACGCTGCTCGACACCCATGGACGACAGGTTCCCACGTCGCCGCCGAGGAGGGCGGTTCATTGTCCTGACAGGCCCCGACGGTGTCGGCAAGACCACGGTGGCCCGACATCTGGCACGGCTCGCCGGTGGGGCCACTGTCTACTTCCACTTCTGCCCACCGATTGTCGGGCAGGAGGCATCTGCCCCACCTGAGGTTCCGGACCCTCCAATGGAGAAGCCGCCGTCGTCGGGATCCGTCGTGCTCGGGTGGGCGCGACTTGCACGGAACTTCGTGCGATTCTGGATGGGGTATGTGCTCACGGTACGTCCGGCCGTACACCGCGGGGCGACGGTCATCGGAGATCGGTGGGCCTTCGGGTACCTAGCGCAGCCGGATGCCCTCAAGTACTACGGCCCGGCATGGCTTGCCAGGGTGGTACTGGCGTTCTTTCCGCGTCCCGATCTCGTCGCGAACCTCGTAGCACCGGCGGACATGATCCAAGATCGCAAGGCAGAACTCTCGATCGAGCAGATCGAGAGGGAACTGGCGGTGTGGGCCCGCGTTCCAGACGCTGTAGGCATCGACGCAAGCGGAGACCCGGAGCTGATCGCGAGGGCGATTCTCAGGTGGTTCGATTGAGGTACCGTTCGTTTCCGCCGGGAAGGGGTCATCTGAAGATCCCACTGGACTCGAAGCAGGCAGTTCGCGCAGGGCTCGCCATGTATGCCCCCTGTCGCCCGAAAGGACGCCTCGCGAGGACGCTCTCCTGGCGAGTTGTCGGAGTCCTCGGTCCGTGGGCTCTACCTGGACGAACCGGCGACTGGTCGCCACCGATGGACGACGAAACCTGGTCCGCACTTGGCACGGCCTGGGCCGGTTCGGGGATCTCGTTCGACGGCCTCGTCGTGCATGAGCGGCTGCAGGCGTCGAGAACCGGTTTCACGCTGATGCTCTTGAAAGCAGGCGACCCCGTCGCTTTCGCGAAGCTGCGAGACGGAGACGGGACGACTATCGAGACCGAGTTTCGGGCACTCGACGCCATGTCGGCGTACGGGCCCAGGACCTTCTCTGTACCGTCGCCACTTGCAGTCGGTGAGGTGATGGGTTGGCACTACGTGCTGACGACGGCGTTCGTTCCACAGCTTCATCGTGTGCCGAAGGCTCCCCGGCTGGACGCGATCACAGACGAGATCCGTCAGGGGTTGGATGCCCTGGAACGCTCGGCGACCGTGGATGAGGGCTGGGAACCGATGCACGGTGACTTCACCCCATGGAATCTTCGCCAGCGCCGAGACGGAACGCTCTTCCTGGTCGACTGGGAGGACGCAGGTTGGGGACCGCCCGGAGCGGATCAAGTGATGTATCGGGCGACTGTCGCCCAGCTCGCGAGGCAACAGGCGACGCTTGGCACTGCCTCTCCCGAGGCACGGAGGTTCTGGTCCGATAGGCTTCGACTTCGAAGCATGAACGCGGCAAGCGATCGAGACGCCGCGCTACGAGAGGAACTCCTCCGCCTGCTGGACGCGTGACAGCCGTCGTGGAGACCCACGCATCGGACGCCGCCACGGATCCACGTCGCTGATTCCCACGAGGCAACCGATCAAGACCAGGTCGGAGTTGACCCAGCCGCCGAATCCGAGACTGACGAACGTATGAAGGAGCAAAGGCACGATCAGGATTGCCAGCGTTGGCTCGGACCTCGCCGCCAGTTTGAAGAAGCTCCACAGCGCCACCCTCACCACAGGAATCATCAGGCATATGAGGCCGATAAGGCCCACTCCTAGAAGGGCCTCCAGGTAGCCGTTGTGGATGCTCGACGCGCTATCTTGACCGATCTGCTGGAGGGCAGCCCACCGGCCGCCGGCCCCGTACCCGAATCCGGTCAGCGGATGCGTCGATGCGGCGTCCAGGCCTACTCCCCACCATGTCAGCCGGCCGCTCCATGTGGAGATGTTCACTGCCGCCTGATCTCGCGTGACGATCGACCAGAGCGATTCCCAGTTTGCCCAGACGACCAGCGCCGTTGCCGGGGTGATCAGGAGCAGTAGCAACTTCCTGCGGTAGAACCATAGGAGTACGGCCGCGGAGACGAGCCAGATGATCAGACCTTGACGTCCCGAGGTGAGCAGCATGCCCAACGTGCCCATGAGAGCCAGTGCAGCCCATCCGAGCCTGGCTCTGCGATTCGTGGCATTGAGGGCCGAAGCGAGTGCGTAGGCGAATATGAGCGCCGAGCTCGCTGAGAGGCCATCGAAGTGTGCATACGGACTTCCCATTGTCCGACTCGTGATGAACCCAGGTCTACCGTCTGTTGAGAGAAAGCTGCCAGGCAGCAGGAAGAAGCCGATTACGGCAACGCCCACGAGAGCGGCCTCGAGTAGGACGAAAAGGCGTGCGGTCGACCTGAACTCGTCAGCAGGATCCGGACCGAGTGCGATCAGCCACAAGGCGGCGAGCACTGCTGCGAGTTCGAAGACCTTCCCGACCGTGACGGTGAAGGCGATGGTGTAGAGCGCCGAGACGCCGGCAATCACGCCGTATGCGGTGAGAGTAGTGAGCCCTGGAGTCTTCAAGGGTCGGCTCCGGCGGATTGCGTTGATCAACACGGGGACGATCAGTAGCAGCGCGAGGGCATCGAAGGCTCCACGTATCAACCGTTCAGCAAC
>CAZWHZ010000027.1:0-17802 GCA_964633745.1 uncultured Acidimicrobiia bacterium | reverse complement strand
AGATCTCGTTCAGAATGCCGTGGCTGATCGTGAACCAGACCCTGCCCCCGCGTGCGGTGCCGACTCCCGACTTTGCGCTGGAGGTCCATCTGGGTGGGATACCTGGCCGGCCTGGTGCCTCGCTCATGCACGGCCGAGGATAGTTGTGGTCTCCGGGTAGCAGGCTGCCGGTTCCTGGTCGCCGCGTAGGTGTCGAGGTCGGGACGTCACACCGCGGCTCTGTTGGTTTGGGTCGAGAATCGACGACAGATCGAACATATGTTCGGTATGCTGGGGGGATGGGGCGAACACTGTGCGTGTGGTTTCCGACATGGCCGCTGCGGGGGGCGGATCCGGGGATGTCACGCATCGTCGTCGACACGAACAATCGCGTCGTGGCCGTCAACGAGGAGGCTGCATCTGAAGGAGCAACGCTCGGGATGCGTCGCGGCGAGGCGGAGGCGCTCTGTCCCGGGGGCGTGACGATGGAGCGGGATCTCGGGGCAGAAGTTGTGGCATTCGAACCGGTCGTCGCTGCTGTAGAGCAGGTGGTACCTCGTGTGGAGATCGCAGCGCCGGGGCTCGCGTTCGTACGCATCGAGGGTGCGGTCCGCTACTACGGGAGCGAGGAGACGGTGCTCGCCGAGGTCGTGGCAGCCGTCGAACGGCAGGCAGCAGGAGGACTGTTCGCGATCGCCGAGGGGCCGTTCGCCGCCCGGCTGGGGGCAGTCGCTCCGCCAGGGAGGATCGTGTACGACGATGCAGCGTTTCTCGCGGATCTCGAAGTGCGTGTACTCGGGATGGATGAGCTTGTTGCAACGTTTCGGTGGCTTGGTGTGCACACGCTCGGCTCGCTGGCGCGCCTTCCGAGGGCGGCGGTGGTTACGCGATTCGGGAACGATGGCGCACAGGCGCACCGGCTCGCGTCTGGGGAGGACCGCATACCGGCACCGAGAGCCGTTCCAGAAGAAGTGGTTGTTGAAGATAGATTCGAGGAGCCG
This sequence comes from uncultured Acidimicrobiia bacterium, assembly GCA_964633745.1. GTDB lineage: Bacteria > Actinomycetota > Acidimicrobiia > Spongiisociales > UBA4744 > CAYLHS01. The sequence continues at coordinate 16,822 of CAZWHZ010000027.1, read as the reverse complement.
CTCGTGTTGGTCGAGCAGGCGGGGTTCGCCGCCCGGTCACTGGCCCGCCGGCTGGTCGAGACGCTCGGGGGCGTCGCACCGCACCGCATCGAGATCACGGTCGTTGCAGGCAACGGGACCGAACGTTCGAGAGTGTGGAGGAGTGGGGATCCGTTCAACGAGGCGATGGTGTCCGACAGGGTGTGGTGGCAGCTTCGGGCGTGGATGGAGTCCGCCGGTGTCGTGGGTGGGATCGTATCGATGCGGATCATACCTGCAGATCTCTCGTCCGAAGGGAGGGCACTTTCGCTGTTCGAGGATGTCTCTGCACGTCTCGAAGCGGAGCGTGCGCTTGCCAGGGTGCAGGCGCTCGCCGGGTCCGATGCGGTGCTTCAGGCGGCGCCTCGGGGAGGGCGGAGTCCTGTGGGGCAGGTTCGGTGGCGGCGTTGGGGGGAGATACCGCGGCGAGAAGACGGGGTGCCCTGGCCGGGTGCCACCCCGTCACCCGCCCCGGCATTGGTCGTGCCCGAACCTCATCCGATCGATGTCGAGTGGGATGGGGGAGTGCCGGTGCGGGTTCGGTTGCGGAGCAGGTGGGAAGAGGTCCTTTCGTGGGCGGGGCCGTGGCGGGAGACCGGCAGGTGGTGGAACGGTGAGACCGTGGCGAGCCGTTACCAGGTGGTCACATCTGCCGGTGCGCTGCTGTGCGAGGTGCGCGAGGGGCGAACCTACCTGACAGGGGTGTACGACTAGAGCGGCCTTGCTCGCAGTCGACAGTCGACAGTCAACAGTCCAACAGCCCCAACCTCGAGCGTCGTAGGGTCGCGTGAGTGACGATCTTCAGGACAACAGCCTTGCCCGAGCTGAGTGCGCGGCTTGACTGAAGACTGACGACTGGCAGCTACGCCCGTAGGGCGTTCTCGATCCACTCCCTTGCCCGTTCCTTGAGCGACTCCACGTCGTCAAGGGTCATTCCGGCGGTCGGAATCGGCTCACCGAAGTGGAGGTGAACCGGGCCCGGGTGCATCAGCTTGGAGCCCGGTCGCCAGATCGCATAGGTCCCTTGGGTCGCGACGGGCACGACTGGTAGACCGGTCTGGATCGCGATGACGAACGCACCCTTCTTGAAGGGGCCGAGTTCCCCCGTTGTGGTTCTCCGCCCTTCCGGGTAAACGATGATCGACCGTCCCCTGTCGACCGTCTCGGCGACTTGGGCATTGATCGACTCCTTGGAAGGATTGCTCCGGTCGACCTCGATCATGCCCGTCGCCCGAATCGCGGACCCAAACACCGGCACCGAGTACAGCTCCTTCTTCGCGAGGAACCGCAGTGGGGAGGGGAACGCGAGGTAGTGGCACATCGGATCGAGGTTCGACTGGTGGTTGCCGACGACGAGGTAGGAACCGCCGGCGGGAATGGGAACGTCGAACTCGACCTCTGGCCGCAGCCCGAGTCCGAGGAGCCACACCTTCGCCCACATGGCAGCGATGCGGTCCATCGTGGGGCTCGCCGGGTTCCTGGAGGCGACGATGACGAACGCCGGGGTGGCAGCAAGCGTCGCCAGCCCGGCAAGGACCAGGGTCAGCACGGTTCTGAGGAACGCGATCACGACTGCTCCTTCTCGAGTTCATCGAGGGTGTGTTGGATCACCTGCTTCACCTTGTCTCTCAGGTCCTCGACGTCGCCGTCGGTCAGGCCCTCGGTCGGGATTGGGTCGCCTACCACGATGGTGATTGGACCGCCGTCTATCACTTTGTGCTTCGCCTTCCATGCACGGTCGGCGCCCGAAATCGTTGTGGGCAGTACCGGCAGACCGGTGCGAATGGCGATAGCGAATGCTCCCTTCTTGAATGGGAGCAGATCGCCGTCCACGGTTCGGGTTCCTTCCGGGTACACGATGATCGATTTGCCGAGACGAGCGACTCGAAGCGCTCCTTCTTCGACGGAACGGTAGGAGCTGCGGGAGCCCCGATCGACAGGGACCATGTCCATCGCCTTGAGGGCCCAGCCGAGCAACGGGGTGGAGAACAGCTCCTTCTTCGCGAGGAAGCGGATCGGGACCGGCAGGGCGATGAAGTGCGACATGATGTCGAACGTCGACTGGTGGTTCGATACCACGACATAGGAGGCTGTCGGGTCGGGACGCTCCCGTCCCCTGACTTCGAGCTGCACTCCTGACGGCCAGAGACATACTCGGGCCCATGCCCTGGCGATTCGATCGACCCAGGCCGAGCGTGGCCGTGCCAGCGCGACGATCATTGCCATGATCGAGGCAATGATCGTCGCCAGCACACCGTTGACATAGGTGAGGAGCGATCGCAGAGCCGCCATTCGGGGGAGCGTAGTCGTCGGGCGTATGCTGGGACCGGATGCTTCGGAAACTCGTACTACTCGCGTTCGTCGGCCTGGTGGTGCTGACGGTGTTTGTGTTCTTGGGCCCCCGCATGCCCGATGGGTCTTGGACGCACGAGGCGAGCGCGCACCTTCGAGACGCGCTCAATGCGTGGTGGGGTTTTCCGATTGTCGGTCCGTGAGGGCGTGCTCGACCGCAGTCTGGATCGTAGGCATTGCCACCTCTGCGTAGATGGCGTGTCCTTCTGCGCTTGCGTGGAACAGGTCTGCGGCCCACAGAGCGAGATCGCTGCGGAAGTCGGGCGCTCGATCCCAGATCGGTACCTTGAACACATTGGGTCGTGTCGCTGCCACCTGCTCGTGAGCGCGATCCGCCGCCATGCCACGGGCCTGGGCCGGCCGCCGGAGGAGCATCGGGAGACGAGGAATCGCGGACAAGTCGCCGACCCCCGAGAGCACGATCGACTTCACGGAGAGGGCGTCGACGATCGCCTCGAGCCTGCTCATGAACACCGAAGCGGGTACCCCGTGCAGCATGTCGTTGGGGCCGACCGAGACGATGGCCATGTCGTACCGCCCTACCTCCGGCACCTGGAACCGCAGAACGTCCTCGGCTTTCGCTCCGCCGGCAGCGAACGAGTCGATCGTGGTGTGGAACTCGGCTCCGAGGGTGCGCCCGACGCGCTGGATCCACACGTCTTCGATGTGATCGAGACCCGGGCCGGTGCAGCTGGAGTCTCCGAGCACGGCGATGGACAGAGGAGGGGATGTTGGGTCACCGAAGACGCCCGAGGCATCGCTTCCAGTGAACGTTGGGAGGCTCCGCCACCTCAGATAGGAGATCCCGGCCCACGAACCGAACGCAAGACCGGCGGCGAGTGAAGTGCTGCGACGCATCATCGATGGTAGGTGCCGATCACTTCGGCCTGGTCGATGATGTACCCCTGCATCGCCATTTCGACAGCGCTCTTGGTGGAGTTCGTCGGCATATCGAGATCGATATCGAGTGCATAGAGCTTGAAGAAGTATCGGTGCGTGCCGACTGGCGGGCACGGTCCTCCGTAGTCGTTGCGACCCCACGAGTTCCTTCCCTGAACGCCACCCTCGGGCACTGAACCTTCGGCGATGTCGCGAACTTCCGGATCGATGCCCCACACGACCCAATGGTCCCACACCATTGTGGGTGCTGCGGGATCCGGTGCGTCTGGATCATCGACGAGAAGCACGAGCGATGCCGCCCCCGATGGGACGTCCGAGATGGACAGGGGCGGGCTGACATCGAACCCGTCACAGGTGAATCTCGACGGCATGGTGCCGTCGAACGCCGGACTGGAGATCTGCATCGTTCCCCCTATCGGGTGGGTCGTTTCCGTTGTCGTCGTGGTGTCGGAGCCGGTACACGCGGTCGTCAGCAAGATGACCGCCAGTACCAGAGACCGCATGCCGCCAACCTAGTGGCGGTCGTTGGTATTCGGTTGTTGGTTCTCGGTAAGAGTCTCGCCCTGCGGTGGGAGAACATGTTCACGTAGCGTTCTTACCGATGACTGAAGACCGACGACCGCGAGCGTAGCGAGCAGACCGAACATATGTTCGATACACTCGGTCCATGGGCTATGCCGAGCTTCACTGCCACACCAACTTCTCGTTCCTGGACGGGGCGTCCCATCCGGAAGAGCTCGTCCGGCAGGCGGTCTCGCTCGGATATCGAGCGCTGGCGATCACCGACCACGACGGCTTCTACGGGGCGGTACGTTTCTCGACTGCCGCCAGAGAGTCCGGGCTTCCGGCCGTCTATGGGGTCGAGGTCGGGATGACACCGTGCGAGGGTGACGGGCCCGCCACCGATCACCTCGTGCTTCTCGCTTCGTCCGCTTCCTCCTACTCGGTACTGAGCCACTTCGTCACGAGGGGTCAGTTCCGTGGTGAGAAGGCGAAGCCCGTCTATCTCTGGGAAGACCTCGCCGAAGTCGCTTCGGCCGGGGTCCATGCACTCACGGGTTGTCACCGGGGATCCGTGCCTCGCGCTGCACAGGCCGGCGATTTCGTGGGGGCGCTACGTGAAGCAGCCCGATTGCGGGAGATCTTCGGCCGTCGATTGCACGTCGAGTTGTGGCACCATGCGATGCCGGAGGACGATCCCCGCAACGACAAGCTGTGGAACATCGCACGGCAGCTGAGCCTCCCGGTGGTCGCCACCAACAACGTCCACTACGCCAGGCGCTCCGACGCCGACCTCGCCGATGTACTTGCAGCGATCGGAGGCAGGCGAACGCTCACGGAAGGCGACGGATACCGTTCGGCGACCGACGAACGCCACCTGAAGACTCCATCCGAGATGCGCGAGCGTTTCAATCGCTACCCGGGTGCTGTAGAGCGTTCCGTGGAACTCGCCGAGGCACTGTCGTTCGATCTTCGGCTCGTCGCACCGCAGCTTCCCGACTTCCCGATGCCCGGTCACTTCCGATCGGAGATGGAGTACCTGCGGCACCTCACGTTCGAGGGGGCCCGCGAGGTGTATCCGGGAGCGGACGGCGGCATCGATCCGCGTGCAAGGCGACGGTTGGAGCATGAACTGGACGTGATCGATCGGCTTGGTTTCCCCGGCTACTTCCTCGTCGTGTGGGACATCGTCAACTTCGCGAGAGCCCAGGACATCTTCTGTCAGATACGAGGTTCCGGCGCCGATTCGGCGGTGTGCCGCTGCATCGGATTGACCAGAGTCGATCCGATCAGGCTGCACCTGCCCTTCGAACGGTTCCTGTCGGAGGAACGGGGACGTCCACCGGACATCGACCTCGACCTGGAGGCGGAACGCCGCGAGGAGGTCATCCAGTACTGCTACCGCCGGTATGGAAGGGAACGCGCCGCCTTGGTCGCCAATGTGATCACCTATCGGGCACGATCGGTGTTGCGGGACGTCGCGAAGACATTCGGGCTCACTCAGGCGCAGGTGGACGGCCTCTCCAAGTATGTGGACACTCGTAACCCCGCCAACCTGCGTCTCGAGGCGCCCCTCCCTGAAGGCATGACCGCCGAGTTCATCTATGACGTATGTCAACGCCTCGACGGTTTCCCCCGGCACCTTGGCATTCACCCTGGAGGGATGGTGATCGCCGACCGTCCGCTCTGGAAGGTGGTCCCGCTGGAGTGGGGTCGGATGGAAGACCGGAGCATCCTGCAATGGGACAAAGACGATTGCGGTGCGATCGGGATCGTCAAGTTCGACCTCCTCGGATTGGGCATGCTCAACGCACTCCACCTCACCGTTGACACGATCGCCGAGACGCACGGGGTGGCGATCGATCTTGCCATCATTCCTCAGGAGCCGGCCATCTATGAGATGCTGACCTCGGCGGACACCGTCGGGGTGTTTCAGGTGGAGTCGCGGGCGCAGATGGCGACGCTGCCGAAGATGAAGCCGAAGACGTTCTATGACCTGGCTGTGGAGGTCGCGCTGATCCGACCCGGTCCCATCCAAGGGCAGTCGGTACATCCGTACCTTCGGCGACGGAACGGTGAAGAACCCGTTCGGTATCCGCACCCGTCGACAGAGCCGATCCTCGCCAAGACGCTGGGAGTACCGATCTTCCAAGAGCAGTTGATGGAACTCACCCGAGTGTGCGCGGGCTTCGACGGCAATCAGTCAGACCGTCTCCGTTCCGCGATGACCCACAAGCGGTCCCACGAGGCGATGGAGCGACTCCGTGACGAGGTGTACGCCGGGATGGGTCGCACAGGGATCTCAGGTGCTGCCGCCGACGAGATCTGGGAGAAGCTCCAGGGGTTCGCCCAGTTCGGCTTTCCTGAGAGCCACTCGGTGAGTTTCGCGTACATCGTGTACATGTCGGCATGGCTGAAGTACCACTGGCCGGCCGAGTTCCTCACAGGTTTGCTGAACGCCTACCCGATGGGCTTCTACAACCCGAACACGCTCGTACAGGACGCGATACGCCACGGGGTCGTGGTGCTGGAACCGGACGTGAACCATTCGTTCCACGACTGCACCGTCGAGCCCTATGGCGCCGACCCGACCGATGTCGTCACCTACCTCGGATCGTCGTGGCGGCGGGGGAGAGGTGCCGAGAACGACGCGATTCGCCCCTCGGTCGCAATGCGGATGGGGCTGCGGTACGTGCGGAATCTCGGGGCGTCGGAGATCGGCAGGATCGAGGCCGCTCGCCAAGTGGGCGGCGCGTTCACCGACATGCGGGACTTCGCGCAGCGAACCGGCCTGCCCATCGATGCGTTGGAGGGGATTGCCGCGTCTGGAGCCCTTTCGTCGCTCGGGGTGACGCGACGCGAAGGGTTGTGGGCTGCAGGTGCCCTCGCGCAGATCGGTCCCGGCCGGCTGGCGCTTGCACCAGGTGTCGACGCCCCCACGCTGCCGGAGATGGGAGCGACGGAACGACATCGCGCCGACCTCTGGTCGACAGGCGTGTCCTCGCACCACCCGGTCGAGTTCATTCGGGGTTGGCTCGACGAACAGGGATGTGTACGCATTGGCGAGCTACTGGCACGAAGACGCAACGGCTGGCGAGCCCGAGTCGGAGGGATCGTCACCCATCGCCAGCGACCCCACACCGCGCGTGGCGTGATCTTTTTCAACCTCGAGGACGAGACAGGGCTCCTCAACGTCGTGGTGCTCCCCGAGGTGTGGCAAGTGCACCGGAAGACGGCGAGACGTGAGATCGGGCTGGTCATCGATGGTGTTGTGGAGTACCGGGACGGTGTCACGAACCTGGTTGCGCGGGAGTTTTCCACGTGGCCGGCCGCAGGAGTCAAGTCGAGGGACTTCAGATGAGCGCATGCAGGGCGCGTGCGCTCGATCGCTCCAGAACCCATTCGTATACTGCGTCGCGTCCCCGTCCCGTCAGGAGACACCCATGAAGGGTGACATCATCATCGTCGAGCCACATCACCACAGGGTGGCGGAGCAGATCGCCCAGCGTCTCGTCGATGCGATCCGGTCGCACGGTGCCCGCTACACCATCACCGTCGCCGGTGAGTCCGGCAGCGGGAAATCCGAGACCGCGCAGGCGATCGCTGACGCGCTCGAAACCCATGGCTTCCGGAATGCAATCCTCCAGCAGGACGACTACTTCGTCCACCCGCCTCGCACCAACGATCGGACCCGCCGCGCCAACATCTGTTGGGTGGGGCCGACCGAAGTCCGGCTCGATCTTCTCGATGAACACCTCGCCGCAGCCGTCGCCGGAGCACCTTCGATCACCAAACCCCTCGTCATCTACGACGAGGACCGCGTGGTGGAGGAGGAACTCGATCTCGACGGCATCGACGTCGTGATCGCAGAAGGTACCTACACGACGCTGCTCGACACGGTGGACACGCGCGTCTTCATCGCGAGGAATCGGTTGGAGACGATGGAACATCGGATGAAGCGGGGCCGGGAAGACTTCGATCCGTTCATCGAGCGGGTCCTCGAGATCGAACACGAGATCATCTCGCAGCACCGAACCCGTGCCGACGTGATCATCACCCGCGACTACGACGTCGAGTTTCCGAGAGACTGAGGCTCGCTGAGCCGGTATCAGGGAATTCGCCTCGCGAGCCGTTGTCGGTTCCGGGTTCTCGATGAGAGGCTCGCTTCGCTCGCCGTACTTCGTACTTGGTACCTCGTATCGCGTGGAACGTGAGGACACGTCCAGGACTGGGTACCGCTCGCCCCGCGGATCCTGCACGCACCCAAGGTCGCGTACGAGGTACGGGATATGGCGGGCGTAGCCCGCCTGGCACCCGATACCATGGCCTCCCACCAAGGAGGTGCCCATGGCGATGTCCGCAGAACTGGAACAGGCATTCAACGATCAGGTCACCCTCGAGTTCGCCTCTGAGTTGGCGTATCTCCAGATGGCCGCCTACTTCGAGCAGCACGATCTCTCCGGCTTCGCGGAGTGGATGCGGCTTCAGGCAGCCGAGGAGCACACACACGGCATGAAGTTCTTCGAGTTCCTCCTCGATCGAGGGAACGCCGTGCACATCGGGGCATTCGACGCACCAAAGAGCGGCTTCGATTCGGTCGTCGAAGTGTTCGAAGCGTCCCTCGCACACGAGAAGAAGGTGACCGCATCCATCCACGACCTCTACGCGAGGTGCTCGGCGGCCGGCGAGTATCAGGCGTTGCCGCTGCTGCACTGGTTCATCGATGAGCAGGTGGAGGAGGAGTCGTCCGTGTCGAAGATCGTGGAACGAGTGCGTATGGCCGGCACTGACGGCGCGGCGTTGCTCTTTCTCGATCGTGAGCTGGGGGAGCGCCAACCTACCGAGTGAGCGTCACCGACCAGGCGAGAAGCAGCTGCGCCCCGTAGTAGAGCGGAAGACCCCACACCCGGTTCACGAAGCCGGGAGCGACGAACCGATCGCGAGCAACCGACATATCTGAGAAGTAGAACGCCACAGCGCCCAGGATCACGATGGGTACGGTCGATGCTGCTGCGGCTGTGACCATGACCGAGATCACCACGACGTAGGCGATGACAGGACCAACCATCGCTCGGTCGAGGTGCGGGGACAGCCAGACGAACACGAGCGCACCAACCACCAGCGACACACCTCCGACAATGAGCAGAATGGGCGGCTCGAGACCCAAGATCGCAAACGCGACGACGTAGACGACGTGACCCATCAGAAACGAGACGAGACCTGCGAGGAACGCGCCCCGCGACGCGCCAAGCAAGAGTACGTCGCCGGCGCCTCCAAGCAGCAGTCCGAGGAAAACCCACGATCCGTAGGTGGTGTCGAGCGCACCGGCACTGAGGGCCACGCCGATGAATCCTGCAGACGCGACGGGCTTGGCGACATTGCGAAGCGTGACGTTGCCTCTCTCGCCGGCCAGCAGCACGACGAGTGCTGCAATGGTGAGTCCGGTAAACACCCAGGTCACAGCAGGTCCGCAATCCTGTCGGCCACGGTCTTCCACGCATCCGATCGTTCGTCGATGAGGTCCATATGTCCGACGCCAGGTATCTCGAGGAGCTCTGCCGAGTCGCCTCCACGTCTAGCGGCGTCGACGTAGCGACGTGCATAGGAGACCGGGATCGTGTCGTCATCCGAGCCATGGACGATGAGCTGGCGCGTGCCGACCGGCACCATCTCGATGGGCGACGCGTCTTTCGGGTCCGAGCCATTCAGGAACCCAGCTGCGGCCCCGTTTCCGAACCCATCTCGGACCGCTGCCACGAGATCAGTCACTCCGGCAAGCGAGACGGCCAGATCGACGGACGAGCGCGCTGCGGCGGCCAGGGCAAGGTGTCCACCGGCGGAGTGACCGATCACCACGACCCGTTCGAACCGCCCCGACGCCCAATCGACGGCTCCGGCGACGTCGTTCACGGACACGGGCCACCCTCCGCCCGTGCCGACTCTCCGATACTCGGTGTTCAAGGTAGCGAAACCTCTCTCGAAGAGGTCGACAGCGAGACCGTCCATCAGGTCGCGAGTCCACTGATGACGCCAAAAGCCTCCATGGACGAGAACCGCCAAGGACCGATGGTCGTCGGACGCTCGCAGATCGGCAACCTGATCGGGCCACTCGCCGTAGGTGACGAGCGTCGATGGGCTGTGGCTACTGAACCACAGCCTGCGGATTGCCCAGCGGTACCCCTCAACCCCCCGACCGTAGACCGCCCACGTGCACGCGGGTGCCGTGACCGACTCACGTCGCCAGGGTTCCCTCTCGAGAATGTTGGAGATGTGCACTTCGATGACAGGGATGCCGATTGCCGCCACGGCATCCCGGATGGCGTATGAGGTGTGCGCGTACGCCCCCGGATTGATCACCACGCCGTCGAACACTTCGCGAGCGTCGTGGAGGCCGTCGATGATGGCGCCTTCGTGGTTGGACTGGAAGGCGCGAATCTCCACGCCGAGGTCTTCGCCCCATGTTCGGCATGCCGCCTCGAGGTCCTCGAGCGTGCCCGACTCGTACAGCTCGGTTTCCCGCTCGCCGAGCAGATTGAGGTTGGGGCCGTTGATGACGAGGACGCGTCGCATGACGCCAGGCTATCCGGTGGTCGGTGGCTGGTGCACTTCGACGAGGGAGTTCGCCAGCTCGAGCGTGTCGTCGGCGAGCGAAGTCGGGGTCAGGTCGAATCGGTGGGCGAACTCATCATGGATCACGTGTTTGACCTGCTCCAAGGTTGCTCCCGTGTCGGCGAGGTCTCCGCTGGTCGACGGGTCCCACTCGATCCCAAGTGCCGCATAGACGGGTATGAGCACCTTCGAGACCGTTTCGCCTCCGGTGACGACTACCACGCCACCGACGTGGGCCGCACCCGCGATGATGCGCTGACCGACTCCCATGACCTTTTCTGATCCACCTAGATTGACGCTGTACGCACCGGGGCAGTACTCGCCGGGGATTTCGCCGATTCGGGCGTCGGCTCCAAGTGTTCGGAATGCGTCGCGCATGATCGTCGAAATGAGTTGGAACCGTTCGGTGATGCCTGCACGAGGATCATCAAGGGGAACGGCCATCGAAAAGGCGAGCGTTCCGGGATGGAAGACCGCGGCTCGACCTCCCGCAAGACGTTCAACCGCCGCGAATCCCTCCCGCTCGGCCGCCTGAAGCGCCTCCCGGTATCCTCCCTGGACGACATCCTGCCGGCCGAACGCGACGACCGAGCCGGGAACGTGGAGACGGAGCGAGCCAGGATGCCCCTCTGCCACTTGGAGGAGAAGCGCGTGGGACACGGCCGTGTCAAACGCCGGATGGTCCGGGAAGCTGGCATCGAACAGCTGCACGGACCCAAGTATCCCAGACTGTCCGGGTATGGGGCTTTCTGGTGCTTTCGTTTCGAACAATCCGCTGCGTACCATAGGACCGCCGGGAGCCGGGCGGGGCTAGTGGCTGAATAGGAGAGCGATGCCCTCTGATCGCCAAGAACGGTTACTTCGTCGATTCGAGCGGAGTACCGAGGCCGGTATCGAAGCGGGTGTTTTTCGTATACGGATCGAAGACGACGATCTTCGAGGCGACACCATTCATGTGAATGGTCGCGCTCTGTTGAACTTCGGGATGGCGTCGTATCTCGGCCTCAACCTCGACCCTCGGGTCAAGCAGGGCGCTATCGATGCCGTCTCCCGCTACGGGCCTGTGTACTCGTCTTCCACCGCGTTCACATCGCTTCCGCTCTACACGGCGCTGGAGGAGCGCCTCGAGCGGATGTTCGGGGGCAAGGTGGTGATCGCGCCCACCACCACGCTCGCCCACATGGCTGCGTTGCCACTGCTGGTCCCACCGAGATCGCTGGTACTCATCGACGTCCAGGCACACGAGTCGCTTCGTCTGACTGCGCAGATCCTCGTCGCAATGGGGTCACAACTCGTGTCGCTGCCTCACAACGACATGGATGCTCTGGCCGCCGCCGTCGAGTATGCGTCCCAGGAGTCGGTCTGGTATCTGACCGACGGGGTCTATTCCATGTTCGGCGATGTCGCGCCCCTCGATCAGCTCGCCGTGCTCCTGGAACGATTCACTCGTCTGCATCTCTACCTCGATGACGCACATGGCTTCGGGTGGGATGGCGAGCACGGGCGTGGCCACGTGCTCGAGCACTTGCCGATTCGAGACCGATTGGTGGTTGCAGGGTCGCTGTCGAAGTCGATGGGGGCCGGTGGCGGGGCGGTCGTCTTCTCCGATGACCACACGGCGAGGCGTGTGAAGACTCTTGGAGGCACGCTGACGTTCGCAGGACCCCTTCACCCCGCGGAACTCGGGGCGGCAGTGGCATCCGCCGACATTCACTTGTCGGAAGAGTATGTCCAACTGCAGGCTCGCCTGCATGCTCAGATCGCACTCACGAAACGTCTGGTTGTCGAGCAGGGTCTCCCGGTGATCTCGCCCACCGACACTCCCATCTGGTTCATCCGGGTGGGGACGCCGACCGACACGATCGAGATGGCAACCAGGCTTCAAAGGGAAGGGTTCTACGTGAATCCGACCGGCTATCCGGCGGTTCCCGTCGGGTACGCCGGACTGCGTTTCGCGAACTCGCTCTATCTCGAAGACGATGCGTACGTGGCTCTGACCGCTGCCATTGCACATCATCTGTCGGAAGTCGTGGGCGATGTGGAACTCGTCATCGATCTCACAGAAGAGCGAGTATGGACCGACTGAGCTTCAGCCGGCGGGTGAAGCTGCCGATATGGTGATGTGGAATCCGTCGTAGGAATCTGGAGAGGCCATCCCGTTTGGGGACGTAGAGCCGCCGTAGGCTCGTTGATACTCCTCGCGTTGCTGGCGATTGGAACGATCGTTTTCCCCAGCGCGGCCGAGACCGTCGGTCCGATCGGACTCCTGGTCGGCGGGGTCTCGGCTGGACTGGCGCTCATCATGGGGGCCAGGCGTCTCGAGACCAGGGAGAAGATCTCCTGGATGTTCGTTGGAACGGGACTCCTGTTGATCTCGACCGGCGTTGTCGCGTTTGCCGTCGTGTCTTCGTTGGGTTCGCTCGCCGCTTTCGGACCGCCGGATCTCTTCCTTCTCGCGGGCTACGGGGTCGGAATCTTGGGGTTTGGGCTTCTCCCACAAATGGCGACAGACTGGTCTCAACGGGTACGGGCGATTCTCGATGCCTCGATCGGCGCAGTGTCGATTGGAGTCATGTCCTGGCTGCTGGTGTTGGGAGATCTCCTCGGGAAGTTGCAGGAGTACTCGGCGTGGGACAGATGGGCTGGTTCGGCCTATCCGATTCTGGATGCCTTCGCCATGGTTGCCATCATCGTGGTGTTCTTGCGGCGCAACTCGTACCGATTCGACATTCGTCTTTGGTTGGCCGCCTTGGCGTTCGTCGCACAATCCATCGCCGATATCGCGTACCTGACCAGCGGTGTGGGTCGAACGTTCGAGCAGGCGCGACCGGTCTTCGCACTCAACATCTTCGCTCTGATGCTGTTCCTCGTAGTCGGGCTGATCGTCGGGGCACAGCCCCGACGGCGTGAGTACGCGGATCGGCAGACGTCGCCCGCGGTGCTGTTGGCTCCATATGCGCTGGCATTGGGGATGGCGACGATGCTTTCCGTCAAGGCGTTCGAACATCGGGTCGACTCGGATTTCTGGGCGCTCCTCTTCGGGACACTCTTCGTGGGTGCCCTCACGATCATCAGACAGGCAGTGTCCATCCGAGAGAATCGGATCGTGGTCGATCGGGAACGCGAGGCACTGGTTTCTTCCATTTCCCATGAGCTGCGGACTCCCCTCACTGCGATCGTCGGGTTCCTCGACCTCGTGGTCGACGCGGGTACGGTCGAGGCGGAGGAGCGCGAGGAACTTCTCCAGGTGGTGCATCAACAAGCCGTCTACATGGCGCGGATCGTGTCCGATCTCGTGGCGCTCGCACGAGGCAGGCTCGAGGCCATCGATCTGACTCCCGCCCGAGTCCCGCTTCAGCAACTGATCATCTCGGCACTGGCCGGCATCGACAAGGCTGGAGCGAGTGTGTCGGTCGAAGTGGATCCTGAGGCTTTCGTATACGTCGACTCCGAGCGCATTCAGCAGGCGATCGTGAATCTCGTGTCGAACGCCATCCGATACGGTGGAGGGAGGGTGGACGTCGTGGCGCGAGCCGACGACGGCGCCTTGGTCCTGGAGGTGCATGACGACGGGTCGGGTGTTCCGACGAAGTACGAGTACACCATCTGGGAGCAGTTCGAACGCGGTGCCCATCGGCTGGATGCGATCCGGCCGGGGTCCGGCATCGGTCTCGCGATCGTAGAGGCGGTTGCGAGGGCGCACGGTGGTACCGCTCGCTACTCCCGCTCGAATCGACTCGGAGGGGCATGCTTCACAGTGACGCTGCCGCGGCGCATGGTGGACGACACTCCTGAGCCCGCTGCTTCTGGGGCTCGGCCGGCATAGACTGACCGGGCGAGAGGGGACGTCATGCGGTACGGAGTCATCGGCGCCGGCCGTCAGGGGACGGCTGCTGCCTACGACATGGCGAAGTGGGGCGATGCCGAGTTGGTCCTGCTCGCCGATCGATCCATCGATGTAGCCCGTGCCGCGTCGGAGCGTATCAACCGGCTTGTCGGACAGGATGTCGCGCGTGGGGCGGAGATCGATGTGGCTGCCCAAGAAGAGCTGATCGACCTGGTGAGCCCGCTCGACGCGTTCTTGTGCGCCACTCCTTATGCGTTCATCCCGGCGTGCACGCGGGTGGCCATCGAGGCGGGAACCGGAATGGTCGATCTCGGTGGTCACACACCCACCGTGCTGAGGCAGCTTCAGCTCGATGAGGACGCGCGAGATGCCGGAATCGCCGTTGTGCCCGACTGTGGAATGGGACCCGGACTCAACAACACCATGGCGATTGCTGCCGTCGAGGAGCTCGTGGCCCGGGGCGCAACTCCGCACACGGCACAGGTCTGGGATGGCGGGCTTCCCCAGGTACCGACTGATCCATTCGGCTACCAGCTGTTCTTTCACATCGAAGGCTTGACAAACGAGTACGACGGGATGGCATTGGTGCTCAGGGACGGTCGAGTGCAGGAGATCGAGACCCTGACCGAGCTGGAGTTCCTCGAGTTCGAGGAACTCGGCACGCTCGAAGCGTTCGTCACGTCGGGAGGGACATCGACCGTTCCGTACACGATGGAGGGCAAACTCGAGGTCTACGAGAACAAGACACTTCGCTATCCGGGCCACTATGCGGCGTTCAAGGCTTTCAAGGACCTGGGCCTCTTCTCGAGGCGACCAATCGGGGTCGAGGGCACGCCCGTGGTTCCGCGCGATGTGTATCACGCGTTGCTGTCGCCACGACTGGAACAGGATCTCGTACGGGATGTCTGCGTGATACGGGCTGAAGCAACAGGGACGCGCGACGGTGAGCATGCTGTAGTCCGCTTCGAGCTGATCGATCGCTTCGACGAGGAGACCGGATTCTCGGCGATGGAGCGCTTGACCGGCTGGCACGCCGCCATCGTCACCGAGATGGTGGCACGAGGGGAGATCCGTCCCGGTGTGCATCCGTTGGAGCGAGCAACGCCACAGCTACGGGTGCTGGAAGAAGTCGAGGCCCGCGGACTTCGAGTGCGTCGCACATAGGGCCGTTTGCCTCTACCCCTTGGGACCTTTGCCGATTCTGGCCCTCCGGCCCTGCAGTACTCTGCAGAGTATGCAGAGCATGCACAGAGCCAGACGATCGGCAGGGACGCGATGCCGGGCATGCTGACATCGCGCGATCTCCAGGACCTGCTCCACGTCGATCGGTCGACGATCTATCGCATGGCCGAAGCCGGGTCGCTCCCGGGAGTGAAGGTGGGGCGACAGTGGCGCTTCCCTGAAGACGCCGTGAAAGCATGGTTGGCGAACGGCAACAAGACCGAAGAGCCTTGGGCCGGCGGGCAGGTGTTCCCGTCCTCGGTCAAGCCGGTCATGGACGTGATCGCCGAGATGCTTGGCGTCATGCTCGTGCTCACCGACATGAAGGGCGTCCCGGTCACCGACGTCTCGAACCCGTGTGGGCTCTTCGAGGCGGTGGCAGCCTATCCGGGGGGTGCCGAGGAGTGCATCGCCGGGTGGCAGGAGCTCGCCGGGACAGCAGATCTTGGACCGAGGTTCAGCGGCAGCCACCTGGGACTTCAGTGCGCAAGAGCGTTCGTTCGCACAGGAGCAGAGCTGACCGCGATGGTGATCGCTGGAGGTGTGGCTCCGGAGATATGGCCCCCTCGGGATGAGGATCTCTCTGTCATTTCTGCGAGCTTCGGTGCTGAGCCCGATGCACTCGAGCCACATGTGGAGGAGGTCCACAGGCTCGATCTGGAAGGCAGGCAACGTGTGCTCGACGTCTTGCCGCGGGTCGCTTCGTTGATTCCGAAGATGGCCGCGGAGTACCGATCGATGAAGGGGCGGCTGGATGCAATTGCCGCTCTTACGATGAACAAGGAGCTGAATCAATGAGAAAGCTGCTGGTCCTTGGCGCCGGCACGGCAGGCACGATGGTCGTGAACAAGATGGTCCACCACCTGCCCCCGGATGAGTGGCAGATTACGATCGTCGACCAGGACACCACCCACTACTACCAGCCGGGTTTCCTATTCATCCCATTCGGGATGTACGGCCGCAACGACGTCGTCAAGCCGAAGCGGGACTATATCCCGGGCGGTGTGGAGATGATCATCTCGGAGATCGAGGTGATCGATCCTGACAACAACCGGGTGAAGGTCGCCAAGGGTGAACGCTGGCTCGAGTACGACTACCTCGTCATCGCGACGGGAACACAGCCACGGCTCGACCAGACCCCCGGCTTGCTCAATGAAGGGAAGATGCCGGCGAACGTGCACACGTTCTACACGATCGACGGGGCGGTGGACCTCGCCAAGTACCTTCGTTCGTGGGAAGGCGGTCGTCTCGTCCTGAACATCATGGAGCTGCCGTTCAAGTGTCCGGTGGCGCCGCTCGAGTTCATGTTTCTCGCGGATTCGTACTTCACCGAGCAGGGCATCCGCGACAAGGTGGATCTCACGTTCGTGACGC
>CAZWHZ010000026.1:0-18187 GCA_964633745.1 uncultured Acidimicrobiia bacterium | reverse complement strand
CCGTCTCATCGAGCTGAACATGGCGGAAGCCGGCGCAATCGGCTAGAGCTCGATTTGCTCGCGGTCTTCAGCCTGCAGCGAGAACGCGGCCTTGGTTGTCTCGAGACTCAGGGACGCGACTCCTACCGATAACCGATGACCCAGAACCGACAACTCATAGGTCGAGCCGGATTAGAACGTGTAGTGCTTGATGGGCTCGCCCTGTTCGGCGATCTCGGTCATCGCATTGATCCCGAGGTCGAGATGCACGTCGGTCCAGTCACGGGTGACCGCCTGATCGCTCTCCTCGGTCTTGACGCCCTCGGGCGTGATCGGGACGTCAGAGACGAGCAGCAACGCACCTCGCGCGATCTGGTTGGCGTGACCCACGATGAACAGGGTCGCTGTCTCCATGTCGATCGCCAGCGCGGTGAGCTTGTGCAAGTGCTCGAGGAAGGCGTGGTCGTGCTCCCAGACTCTGCGGTTCGTCGTGTACACGACGCCGGTCCGGTACTCGTAACCCTGCTCTCTGAGCTTGTCCGAAACGAACTTGTGGAGCTTGAACGAGGGGAGCGCCGGCACTTCTGGCGGGAAGTAGTCGTTCGATGTGCCCTCACCCCTGATCGCAGCGATGGGCAGGATGAAGTGTCCGATCTCAGTCGACTGCTTGAGGCCGCCGCACTTGCCGAGGAACAACACGCCCTTCGGCTCGACCGCGATGAGCAGGTCCATGATCGTTGCGGCGTTTGAGGTACCGATCCCGAAACTGACGATGGTCAGACCGTCGCCATTGGATGCAGCCTGCATCGGATGGTCCAGCCCGCGAATTGGCACCCCGAAGCGTTCGGCAAACCCCTCGATATAGGCCTGGAAGTTGGTGAGCAGGATGTAGTCGCCGAACTCGTTCAACGCCATGCCTGTGTAGCGGGGGAGCCAATTGCGGGCGATCTCCAGCTTGCTGATCTGCTTCATCGCTTGCCAGACAGCAGGTTGAGCACCGCGATGAAGAGGGCGGCTCCGACGATTGCCCAGATGATGGACAGGCCAGAAGCGGTCGGCCCGAGCGGCAAGGCGAGCTTCGAGGCGATCCACCCACCGCCGAGCGCGCCGATGAAACCGAGCGCGATGGAGCCGAGACAACCGAGTTGCCTGCGTCCGGCGAGGCGCGCTCCGATCGCTCCGAGGATCGACGCAATGAACAAGGCCCACAGAAGGTTGAAAGGAAAGATCAAGCCGACCATTGAGGCATTGTAGGTGGTCAGATCAGCGAGACTAGATCGAAGTCGCAGGATGGGTGGCGAAGCTTGGTGAGTGCTCGCGCTTCGATCTGGCGGATGCGCTCCCTCGTCAGATTCAGGAGCTTGCCGGTCTCGGACAAGGTGCGGGGGATACCGTCATCGAGTCCATGCCGCAGGATCAGCACGTTTCGTTCCGGCTCGTCGAGCACCGACATCGCGTCCTTCAAGTAGAGACCCCGCATGATGTCGACGACGTAGCCGAATGGATCGGGAGACGTGTCGTCTTCCACGAAGTCGTGGAGTTCGGCGTCACCGTCGTCGCCGACCGGTCTGTCGAGCGACACGGTATCGCTTGGCGCGGTGATTGCTGCGATGACTCGCTCAACGTCGAGCCCGCTGGCCTCGGCGATTTCGGCGCTTGTCGGTGGGCGATGCAGCAACTCGGTGAGTGTCTGTTCTGTCTCCTGGACCGTCCTGACGATATCCACCATGTGCACCGGCAACCGGATGGTCCTTGCTTGGTTCCCGAGTCCACGGGTGATCGCTTGCCGGATCCACCAGGTCGCGTACGTGGAGAACTTGAAACCCTTCCGCCAGTCGAACTTCTCGACGGCTCGGATCAATCCGAGGTTGCCTTCCTGGATCAGATCCAGGAGATCGAGGCCCCGACCCGTGTATCTCTTGGCGATCGAGATGACGAGTCGGAGATTGCACCTGATGAAGGCCATCTTCGCCTCGTTCCCTTCATGGACGAGGCGGTTGAGGCGCGCCCGCTGTTCTGTGGTCGGGGGCGTGGTGTCGTCCAGTCGGCGTTGTGCCTTGCGGCCGGCCTCCATCGCGCGCGAGAGTCGCACTTCGTCCTCGGCGGTCAGCAAGCCGTGCGAAGACACCTCTTCGAGGTACATGCCGACCGTGTCGTGGAGTGGAATCGACGTCCGTCGCGTTCTAACCAACCGGATCCCTTGCTATCCGCTGCGGTCACAAGGTACCACGACGAGCTGTCCCTCTCAATGGGGCAAACGGCGAGGCCTATCTGCCGAAAGGCCCTGTCTGTTCGTCTGCTCGCATGGCCGGTACGCTGTTGGAATGTCACGTCTCGCGATCGTCGTGATGGTGGGAGCGCTCGTTGTCGTCGGGTGTTCCGACGCAGCCACACCCGGGTCGACAGCCACGACCACGGTCACGACCACGACGCCGCCACCGACCACCACGACCACACCACCGCTCGTGGTGGTCGCCGTGAAGGTCTTGGATACGGAGGGACGCGCGATCGAGAATTCCGACATCACCGTGGAGGGAGTCCGCGTCGATGGTGAAGCGCTCGTCTCCCCCGGAGACTTCCCGGTCGAAGTGGAAGCGTCGGCCCCTGGATACCGGCCGGCGTCCACGCTGCTGACCGGTCCCCCCACTGGTCCAGTCGCCCTCCAGCTCGACCCGGTCGTGTTGCGAGGAACGGTGGCTTCAGGGTCCGGAACGGTGCTTCCAGACGCAATTGTCAGGCTTGGTTCGACCACCGTCGTCAGTGGATCCGACGGGTCGTTCGAGTTGTCTCCCGCGGTTCCTGGCATCGTGTCGGTCCGGCGACCTGCGTGGATGCCCACCGACATCGAGTGGGACGGCTCGACGGTGACACTCGACGTGCAGCTCGCCCAACGCGTCGTCAGGGCCACCCACGCCGTCTCGCGGCTTCCCTCGGGCGACTTGTGGGAATCGTTCCTCGACATCGCCGACCAGACAGATATCAACGCGGTCGTCTTCGATGTGAAGGACGAGTCGGGAGTGATTCGGTTCCAATCCGAGGTGCCGCTTGCCATCGAGGTCGGAGCCGTGGAACCGGCGTACCGTCTCGATGAGGTCGTGGCAGAGATGCACGAGAGAGGGTTATACGTCATCGGAAGGGTGGTGTCGTTTGAGGATCCGGTTGTCGCCTCCGTCAGACCCGACCTGGCGATTCGCGTCGGGTCGAGGGCGTTCAGAAGAGGCGGCCAGGCGTTCCTCGACCCAACCAGCCCGAATGCACGTGGCTACAACATCGATCTGGCTGTCGAGGCGTGCATGGCAGGGGTCGATGAGATCCAATTCGACTACGTCCGGTTTCCAACGGGACTCACCGGCCGAATGACGATGGACGGCGATGGTGTGTATGTGGGTTCGGCCGGTCAGGCGGATCGTCTCGCGGTGATCGGCTCCTTTCTCGAGGAAGCACGATCGGCGCTGCACCCGCTCGGGTGCGCGATCTCCGCCGACGTGTTCGCCATTGTCCTCTCGACCCAGAACGATCAGGGGATTGGGCAGCGCCCAGAGGAGATCGGAGCCCAGGTGGATGTCCTCTCGCCGATGATCTACCCGGACCATTACAGCGACGGATGGATCGGGTTCGCTTCACCGGCCGATCATCCGTACGCCGTTGTCGAGAACGCTCTCGCCGACGGCATGCCTCGGCTGCCTTCGACGGCGATCATGCGGCCGTGGATCGCCGACTTCAACTACGGAGCATCCAGCGTCGAGGCCGAGATTGGCGCAGCGGAGTCGTTCGATCTGGGATGGATGCTATGGAATCCTGGCTCCCGGGTGACCGAGTCAGCGCTGGAGCCGGCGCCATGACGCTCGGGCGGCTGGAGCGACAGATCACCGAGTGTCGACGCTGTCAGCGGCTTGTCGACTGGCGAGAGACGGTCGCCGTGGAGAAGCGAGCTGCCTATCGAGACGACGTGTACTGGGGAAAGCCGGTACCGGGGTTCGGTGACCCCGACGCGCGACTTCTCATTGTCGGATTGGCCCCCGCCGCGCATGGCGCCAATCGAACGGGCCGGATGTTCACGGGTGACCGGTCGGGCGACTGGCTGTACCGGGCGCTGTTCAAAGCCGGGCTCGCCTCCCGGCCGGACTCGACGTACGCCGACGACGGGATGCAACTCGCCGGCACGTTCATCAGTGCCATCGTTCGATGCGCACCTCCAGGGAACAAGCCCACTACCGAAGAGCGGATAGCATGTCGCCCTTGGCTCGAGCAGGAGATGGAGTTCTTCCCTGATCTGGAGGTCGTGCTTGCTCTCGGAGGCCTTGCCTTTGATCAGGTGCTACGCATCTTCGTCGACCGCGGAGCACCAGTCTCCCGACCCCGGCCAAAGTTCGGGCACGCGGTCGAGGTGGACCTCCGGCCGGATGCTCCGATCGTTGTCGGGAGCTACCACCCGAGCCAGCAGAACACGTTCACCGGGCGACTCACCGAGGGGATGCTCGACGATGTCATCTTGCGAACGATGGCACTCGCCGGGTTGCCGAAACGGTAATTTCCCCTGTCTTCGCAGTGGTAATAGGATGGCGCTTCGAGAGGAGCCGATGCAGCTACTTGACCAATCGACATTCGACCAGTTGACCGCGACCGCTCCGGCGTGGGCCAACCCTCTCCGAGCGGCCGGGTTCGAACGGTTCCTCGCCTCGACCATGCCGGCTCCCAACGAAGAGTCATGGAAGTACGTCGACCTCGACTTCTCCCTGGCCGACTTCTCCCTGGCTGAACGTGGGTCGCCAATCGGCGGGTCCGACGAGGTGGCTGCCGCTCTCGGAGATGTTGCCGGGCGGGCGATGATCGCGAACGGATTCGCCGAAACCGCCGGCTCGAAGTACGCCACTCTGGTGACCGCCGCCACGTCTGAAGGCGAGGTGGCTTCACTGTTCGGAACGGCCGTCGATCCCGCCGTCGATCTCTTCGCCGCGGCTCACCACGCGTTCTTCCGTGACGGGGTGTTTCTGCGCGTTCCTGCCGGCACAGCCGTCGACCGTCCCTTCTACGTCGACGTGCAGGCAACGGGCGAAGGCACGGTGAGCTTTCCGCACGTCACGGTGGTGGTCGAACGCGATGCCGAAGCATCGGTCGTGATCGGGTTTCGGTCCCCAGAGGGAACACGCCTCGTCGTCAATCCACATGTCGAGGTGTTCGTTCGCGACGCCGGACGGCTCAAGCTCACGACGTATCAGCGTTTTGGTGCCGACACTCGGGCAATCGTCCACGAGCGGATCGTGATCGGCCGCGACGCAACTGTGAACCTCGGTGAGATCGGTCTTGGCGGCGCGCTGGGAAGAGTCGACTTGACCATGGAGTTCCAAGGCAACGGCGGGCACGCCGATCTCGTCGGTGCGTTCTACGGGGAGCATGATCAGACCCTGGACTACCGGCTCGTCATGCACCACGTGGGCGTGAGCACCTCTTCAGATGTCTTCCTGAAGGGCGCCGTTCAGGATCATGCTGAGTCGATATTCACCGGTCTCGTACGCATCGAGAATGAGGCGTCCAAGACGTCCGCATTCGAAACCAACCGCAATCTTGTGCTGTCCGACGGAGCACGCGCGAACTCCGTGCCCAATCTCGAGATTCTCTGCGACGATGTCATCTGCGGACATGGCTCGACGGTCGGCCCCCTCGACGAAGAACCCCTCTACTACCTGATGAGCAGGGGACTCAGCCGTCCGCGGGCCGCCAGACTGCTTGTACGCGGGTTTTTCGAGGAAGCCCTCGAGCGACTACCCCAACCCGAACTTGCCACACCGGCGCGAGTCGCGGTGAACCGACGCTTCATTACCGCCCAGCAAGAGGGGAGGGTGTGATGGGCGACTGGATCAGGATTTCCGCCCTCGAAGACCTCCCCGAAGGGCGCGGGGTTCGGGTCGAGATTGGAGAGATCGCGATCGCGCTGTTCAGGATCGGAGGCTCGGTGTACGCACTAGGCGATCGATGCAGCCATGCCGAAGCATCCCTTTCGGAAGGTGAGGTATTCGATGGGATGGTCGAGTGTCCCCGCCACGGTTCCGAGTTCGATCTCGCGACCGGTCGGCCCCACTCCCTGCCGGCGACCACGGCCGTGCCAAGCTACGCGACCAAAGTCGAAGATGGCGACGTGCTGCTGGAGGTGACGACGTGAACAGTCTCAAGATCGACAACGTTCGCGCCTCGATAGGCGAGAAGGAGATTCTCGAAGGGGTCGACCTGGAGGTTCCATTCGGCGAGCTCCACATCATCATGGGACCGAATGGCTCGGGCAAGTCGACGCTCGGGTACGTGCTCACCGGCCGGGACGGCTACGAAGCCGAAGGTTCCGCCACACTTGGCGGCGTCGAGTTGCTGGATAAGCCGGTCGACGAGCGGGCCAGGCTCGGTCTGCTCATGGCGTTCCAGGATCCCGTCGAGGTGCCTGGGGTCGGCCTCCGAGAGTTCATCCTCGAACTCGGCGACGAACGTGGCATCGACAGTGACGAGGTCGAGTCGGAGATGGCTACGACAGCCGAAACGTTCGGAATGACCCCGTTTCTGGACCGGTCGGTCAACGTGGGACTCTCCGGTGGTGAGAAGAAACGGTCCGAGATGTTTCAGATGGCGGTGCTTCAACCGCACGCAGCGATTCTCGACGAGATCGACTCCGGTCTCGACATCGATGCCGTCCGAGAAGTGGCGGCGGCCGTCGAGCAGCTGCGTGGCCCCGAGGTGGCTGTCCTACTGATCACCCACTACACGAGAATCCTCAACTACCTCACTCCCGATCGCATTCACGTGATGATGCGCGGCAGAATCGTCGAGTCCGGCGGACGTGAACTGGCCGATGAGCTGGAGTCAGGTGGGTACGAGGCCCTCCGTGAGCGGCTCGGAATCCCGACAAGAGTCGAGGAACCCAAAGAGAAGCAGGCGTCGGAGTTCTTCACAGATATCCCGTTCTAGGCCGAACTTCGTCCGACCCGCGCAGCTACCTTGCCAACCGCTATCAGCAGGCGACCACGACGATGGCACGACCACAGGGCAGTAGCGACTGATCGTTGCGCGCCTCTCCTGCTGAACAGCTGACCTGCTGACATCTGACCGTTGGTGTCGCGAGCGTAGGATGAGGACAGTCGATCATGAGGTGTGTCCATGCCTGACTTCCACTACGAGCCGATGTTTCAACTCGGGACCGACGACACCGAGTACCGGCAGCTCGACGCCGGCGGGATGGTCGACTGGTCCAGCGTTGGCGGTAGAGAGATCGTGACGGTCGACCCGAAGATGCTGCGCACGCTCGCCGCCACGGCGGTGGATGATGTTTCCCACCTGTTTCGCGCCGGTCACCTCGCGCAGCTCCGCGCCATCCTTGACGATCCCGAATCCTCGGACAACGACAAGTTCGTTGCTCTCGAAATGTTGAAGAACGCGGTTGTCTCCGCGGAGATGGTGCTGCCGTCCTGTCAAGACACCGGCACGGCAATCATCCACGGTCACAAAGGGGAGAACGTCTACACCGGCGCGGACGACGCCGAGTGGCTCTCGCACGGCATCTTCGACACCTATACCGGCACCAACCTTCGCTACTCGCAGATGGCACCGCTCACGATGTTCGAGGAGCGCAACACAGGCTCGAACATGCCGGCGCAGATCGAGATCGAGTCGGTTCCCGGTGATGAGTACGAATTCGAGTTCGTCACCAAAGGCGGAGGCTCAGCGAACAAGACGTTCCTGTTCCAGAAGACGAAAGCGGTTCTCAATCCGGAGGCGCTGGCAGCCTTCATCGACGAAGCGATCCGGTCGCTCGGGACCGCTGCCTGTCCGCCCTACCACCTGGCGATCGTCATCGGTGGCACGTCGGCGGAGTTGACACTCAAGACGGTGAAACTGGCAAGCACCAAGTACTACGACGCGTTGCCAACCACCGGCAACGAATCCGGCCGGGCGTTCCGTGACCTCGAGTGGGAATCCCGAATCCACCAGATGACCCGCGAGACCGGAATCGGTGCGCAGTTCGGGGGCAAGTACTTCTGCCACGATGTGCGCGTCATCCGCCTTCCCCGACACGGCGCCTCGTGCCCGGTTGGGATCGGGGTGTCCTGCTCGGCGGACCGCCAGATCAAGGCGAAGATCACGGGCGACGGCGTGTTTCTCGAGGCTCTCGAACGCGATCCGGCCCGTTTCCTACCCGACCCCGGTTCGCTTTCCGAAGCGTCCGAGCCGGTTCATGTCGATCTCAACCGGCCGATGGACGACATCCGTGCCGATCTGTCGAGACATCCGGTCGGGACCCGGCTTGCACTCACCGGCACGATCGTGGTCGGGCGCGACATCGCACACGCGAAGATCGCGGAGCGCCTGGACGCAGGCGAGGGCATGCCGCAGTACCTGAAGGACCACATCATCTACTACGCAGGTCCCGCCAAGAAACCCGAGGGCTACGCATCCGGCTCGTTCGGCCCAACCACCGCCGGCCGAATGGATCCCTACGTGGCCCGGTTCCAACAGGCCGGCGGCAGCTTGGTGATGCTGGCGAAGGGGAACCGGTCGAAGCGGGTGACCGACGCCTGTGAGACGTACGGCGGGTTCTACCTTGGTTCGATCGGCGGGCCGGCAGCGATCCTCGCCAAAGAACGAATCCGCTCGGTCGAGGTGCTCGAGTACCCCGAACTCGGGATGGAAGCCGTCTGGAAGATCGAGGTCGAGGACTTCCCCGCCTTTATCGTCGTGGACGACAAAGGCAACGATTTCTACGCGCAGTTTGCGCGGTAGTCGGTCTTCGGTAGGAGGGTCGCTGTGCGTTCCCTCACGAGCAGTTGCCACGTTTCGGCCGACGGGTGAAGACTGGCGGCTGAAGCGAAGCGAGGACCGATGAATCTCGATGCCACGAGACGAGAGCTGGAAGTACGGCGGGAGAGGATCGCCGGTGAGCTTGCCGCGCTGACAGAACCCCCTGAGGCCGGCGTCAACCTGTCGTTTGGCAAGCGTGTCGGTGATGGGACGACAGAGGCAGTCGAACGCTTCGCGTCAACCGCCACCGCTCGGTCGCTCGCCGGAACGCTCACTCACATCGAACGCGCACTCGAGAAGATCGCCGAGGGCACCTACGGCGTGTGCGACGACTGCGGGGGACGCATCTCCGAGGAGCGGCTGGAGGCCCGTCCCGCGACTGCCCGCTGCGTGGAGTGCAGCGCAGCACGCTGATGGTTGCCTTCTTGTGAGCGATGGCGGCGCTCCTGTCGAAGATTGAGGACTGGATAGCCGATAGCTTCTGTTCAGTTGCCGTCGCGCTCCAGTTCGGAAGCGAGTGATCGGGCCATGATCCGTTCATACAGCCTCGGGGAGATTCGGTTGAGAATCCAGGATGCCGTTCCGACTGCACCGACGGTCACAAAGGCACGACGGCGCTCGACTGCACGTACCACGACTTCGGCAACGTGGTCGGCGCTCATCATCCGGCCGACCCTCGACTGAGGATGTGTCGTGATCGAACCGTCGGCGTCGAGCGTTCTGAACCGGAACGGGGTGTCGACGAAGCTCGGTGCAACGATGGTGATGTCGACGCCCGTACCTGACAACTCGGCACGAAGTGACCCGAGGAGTCCTTGGAGGGCATGCTTGGAGGCCGCGTAGCCGGTCCTTCCCAGTAGAGGTGTGAAGCCGGCGACCGAGCTGATCGCCACGATCGCTCCCTGTCGTTCGATGACCGACGGGAGGGCAGCCTTCGTCGCGTTGACTGCCCCGAAATAGTTGACGTCCATGACCCTTCGGAGCACGGACGTGTCGGTGTCGGCGAACGCGCTCCGGTGGGTCAGGCCTGCGTTGTTGATGAGCACGTCGATGCCACCGAACCGTTGGATGATCTGGGAGAAGACCACCGTCACCGAGGCGTGGTCGGTCAGGTCACATACGAAGCTCGGGTGTTCTCCTTTGGAGAGCCCCTCGGCGTCGATGTCCAGCAGCACGGGCTGTGCCTCACGCCCGGCGAAGGTCGTAGCCATAGCCGATCCGAGGCCACCGGCGGCGCCCGTCACCACCACAACGGCGCCGCTCAGATCACGACGTTGCATCTCTCGCCGCCCAGAACAGGTCGAACGTCTCGCTGCTCGTTCGACGGGGGGTGTAGCCGAACACGGACTTCAATCGCCGATTCGACAGCACAGGCCGGTATCGCAGGAAGTCGACCTGCTCAGGCCCGTACTGGGTCAGACCGAGACGTCGCATCACGAGAAGCGCACCTCGAACGAGCCAGGCGGGGAGCGCTACATAGGCCTTGCCCATTCGTTCGGCGAGCTGTCGTGTGGTGAGGGCTCCGTCACCCGCAAGGTTGAAGGTTCCGGTCGTGCCGGTGAAGATGCCTCGCCTGAGACACTCCACGACGTCGAGATCCCAGATGAACACGAAAGGCGAGGGGGCACCCCTGATACCGAGCACGATCCGGCGATCGAACAGGTCGGTGATCTGGTTGCGGGTCGTCCGGCCGAGGATCGTGCCCGGTCGGAGCACGAGTTGCGCGAGCTCGGGATGATCCAACCGCCAGGTGGCGAGCATCTCTTCCACTTGTCGCTTGTGGTCCGAGTAGGCGAACTCAGGGTTTCCTCTCAGGGCATCCTCCTCGTCGAGCCACACAGGGTTGTCGGCGTGGTACCCGTACGCTGCACCGCTCGATGCAACGATCAGCTTGCGGACACCGGCAGCAACGCACGATTCGAGCACGTTGCGAGTGCCACCGACATCGACTGAGTATTCGAGCACCCGATCTGGCCGCTTGCCGGGGGTAACGATCGCTGCGAGGTGTACGACCACCTCCACCCGATGGTCCCTGAGGGTGGTCGCGAGGTCCCGATCGCGCACGTCGATGGTGACGTAGGTGACGCCGGGGAGGCGCGAGTCGGGCTCGCGTACGTCGGTGGCGACGATCATCTCCAACGTGTCCGGCGCGGCTGCAAGCGACTCGACGAGAAGCCGGCCGAGGTAGCCGCCCGCGCCGGTGACGAGAACTGAGAGGGTCATGCCTCGGCGACTGCAATGGCCGGTCGTCGTGACCAGAACGTCGCCAGCGACAACCCGGCGATGATGTGCCAGATACCCCACCATGCTGCGATGAGCGCCATGCCGCCCAATCCACCGAAGAAGTTGAAGACCAGAACCAGAGCGAGCGCCGAGTTCTGAAGACCAACCTCGATTGAGACCGCTCGGACGTCACGTTCCTCGAGACCGGTGAGGCGACCCGCCGTGTAGCCAATGGTGAACGCCAGCGCGTTGTGGACGAACACAGCGAATACCACGTACCCGATGTAGTGGAGGAAGTTCTGCCAGTTGTTCGCGAGGGCGACGCCGACAAACCCGACGAACACGAGTATCGAGAAGACCTTGAACGGCCTCCGTACCTTCTCGGCGATCGTCGGCTTCCAGCGTGCCACAAGCATCCCAAGCAGGAGGGGAACACCGAGGATGAGCACGATGGTGCTGAACATGTCGAGAGGACCGATCGCCACGCGCTTCAGGATCGGTGCGGTGGCAGGGTTCAAGCTGCCCCAGATCGCGAAGTTGAGCGGGGTCATCACGATCGCAGCTGCCGTGGACACCGCCGTCATCCCCACCGACAACGGGGCGTTGCCACCCGCCAGGTAGGTCATGATGTTCGACAGATTTCCGCCCGGACATGACGCGACCAAGATCATGCCGAGAGCGATCGACGGCTCAGGTTTCAGGACCAGGGTCAAAAGGAATGTGAACGCAGGCAGCAAGACGAACTGCGCTCCAAGACCGATCGCCGGCGGTTTCGGCTTGCGTAGCAATCGTCGGAAGTCCTCGACATCCAGGTCGAGAGCCATTCCGAACATCATCAAGCCGATGAGGACGTTCAAGATGAGCAGGCTGCCCTTGTCGAAGTTGAGGACCAGATTGTCGACCACGGTCATCCTCCCGGTTCTTGGTGCATCTTCTTGAAGTGCATGAGTCCTGGCGCCCACAGATGCTTGGCGCGATCAACGTCCACGTGGATGACCGTGCATCCGTCGCGTGCCAGTGCGCGTTCGAGGACCGAACGGAGGAGTGTTGGATCGGCGACTCGCTCACCGGCCGCTCCCATCGAGCGCGCCATCGCGTCGTAGCCGATCTCGCCGAGGCTCGTGTTGATCGTCTCGTCGTCGTCGAGCCGCTTGCGGATCATCATCTTGACTGGGTGACGGGCGATTGACTGGGTCATCTTCACCATGCCCCACTGCCGATCCGACACGACGAGGAACACGATGCGATTCCCGTTGCGGACGGCCGTCTCGATCTCCTGCGGATGGAATCCGAATGCTCCATCGCCGATGATGCAGCACACCTGCCGGTCGGGGAACGCCTCGGCCGCTCCGAGAGCCTGGCCGATCCCCGCGCCGAGCATCCCGAAGTGGGGCGTGGCGAGCAGCGTGTTCGGAGTGCGCACCTGGAGGTAGAAATTCGCCCAGACCGCGGTGTTGCCGCCATCGGTCACAAAGACAGCGTCGTCGTCGAACACCTTCCTGCACACGCTCGGAACGTGCGCCGTGGTCATCGGAACCGACTGGTCCTCGAGGTGTCTGTCGAGTTTCGCGATGTCGGCGAGACGCTCGGCGATCAGCCCGTCGACGCGTTGCCGGCGGTCATCGGTTGGGGCCGGCCGGGATTTCAGCTCGACAGCGAGCGCGTCGAGGAACAGCCCGACGTCGGCTATGACGGCGAGATCGACTGGCTTGTTTCTGCCGACTGACGAGTCATCGATGTCGACCTGGATGATTGTCTGGTCGTCCGACCAGTAGGGCGCTTTGCCCCACCAGTCGGTCTCCCCGATTCGGGAACCGAGCACAAGGAGGACATCGGCTGAGGTGCGAACCTTCGTGGTCGCCTCGATCGCGGTGATCGGCCACACCAGTGGTGACGTCTCCGACATGGCACCCCGGCCGCTCCACGACGTGGTGACCGGTGCGTAGAGCGTCTCTGCAAGCGCGGCAAGCTGGTCATGAGCCTGTGCGTGGATCACTCCGCCACCGGCATGAATCGCCGGCAGGGCCGCACCTGCCAGCAGATCGGCCGCGTGGGCAACCGCCGCCGGATCCGGCGTGATTGGCATGGTCGGTCGGTATCGAGCGGGCGAGAAAACCTGCTCCTCCTTGGCCTTGCCGTTCATGAGGTTCTCGGGCACATCGAGGTGCACTACTCCCGGTCGTCCGGTGTAGCTCATGCGTAGGGCGGTTCTGGCGAGCGCGGGAATGCGACCCATCTCTCTCGCCGCCTCGGACCACTTGGCAGCCGGGCTGATGGTGGAAACCTGATCGAAGTACTGGTAGGCGCCGCCCCGATCCGGCGCGGTGATACCCGTGCGCCTCGATGACGTGATCAACAGGACACGGTTCCCCTCGGCCTCTTCGACAACGACGCCAGGAAGGGCGTTGGCAACACCAGGCCCGTTGCTGGCGATCGCGACGCCTAGGCGTCCGGTGAGGCGGGCGTACGCACCGGCCATGTGGAGGGCGGTCGTTTCATGTCGCGGCGTGATGAGATCGATACCGCGGGCCTCGAGGGCGTTGAGGAGACCCATGTAGGTGCCATCCGGGATCCCGAACACCTTCTCGACACCCTCGGCGGCAAGGATATCGACGATGAGCCCACCACCGGTCGTTGTCGCCATCGTCACCTCCGCCGCTCGACGATAGTCCGAGCGAGGATTGCGTGGCGCTGCAACAGCACGCCACGCACGCCGTACGGAGCGGATACCAACCGGTACCAGGTACCGGGTACGAAGGTATACCGAGCGAAGCTCGGCCGGGAGGTACGAAGTACGAGGGTCCGCCCGGACGGGCGGACCCTGCAACCAACTAGCCTGACAGTGTGATCGAGTGTTCGCCGGCCGATCGCACGGCCCCTCGAAAAAGGAGTGAACCATGGACTATCGGGTCGAGCGCGACTCGATGGGCGAGATGCACGTCCCCGCTGGCGCCTACTACGGAGCCTCTACACAACGTGCCGTAGAGAACTTCCCGATCTCCAAGCTGCGCTTCGGTCGCCGCTTCATCTGGGGTCTCGGGCTCATCAAGTGGGCGGCGGCGAAGGCGAACAAGGAGATGGGTCGCTACGACGGCGAGAAGGCAGACGCCGTCATGCAGGCCTGTGACGAGGTGATGAAGGGTTCGCTCGACGACCAGTTCGTCGTCGACATCTTCCAGACCGGTTCCGGCACCTCGACCAACATGAACGCCAACGAGGTGATCGCCAATCGGGCGACCGAGATCCTTGGTGGAGAACTCGGCTCCAAGCTCGTCCACCCCAACGACCATGTCAACAACGGCCAATCCTCCAACGACGTGATTCCGACGGCGATCCATCTTGCGGCGGCCGGAGCCGTGCGTGAGGACCTCCTATCTTCGCTCGCTACGTTGGCGGCGTCTCTGGAGGCCAAAGCGGACGAGTTCAAGGACGTCGTGAAGACAGGTCGTACTCACCTGATGGACGCAACTCCGGTGACGCTCGGCCAGGAGTTCTCCGGGTACGCCGCCCAGGTGCGCAAGGGCATCGAGCGGATGGAGAAGGTCCTTCCCGAGTTGGAGGAACTGGCGCTCGGAGGGACCGCCGTCGGCACGGGGCTGAACGCACCCGAGGGACTCGTCCCCAAGATGATTCAGCACATTGCCGACAGGTCCGGGTACCCGTTCCGTGAGGCAGACAACCACTTCGAGGCTCAGGCAGCGAAGGACGCGGTCGTCTCCACATCAGGTGCGCTGAAGACGGTGGCTACATCCCTGTTCAAGATCGCGAACGATCTCCGCTGGCTGTCGTCGGGTCCCAGAACGGCGATCGGTGAGATCCAATTGCCGGCGCTCCAGCCGGGGTCGTCGATCATGCCCGGCAAGATCAACCCGGTGATCCCGGAGGCGGTGATGATGGCTGCCGGTCAGGTGATCGGCAATGACGTATCGGTGACGTGGGGCGGCGCGAACGGCAACTTCGAGCTGAACGTGATGATGCCGCTGATGAGCTACAACCTGATCGAATCGATCGATCTACTCGCCAACGCTTCGACGGTCCTCGCGCAAAAATGCGTTGACGGGATCGAAGCGAACGTTGCTCGGGCTACCGAACTCGTGGAGCGGGACATCATCATCATCACGGCGCTCGCGCCGCACGTCGGCTACGACAAGGCTGCGGATATCGCCCATGTCGCGATGGACACCGACCGGGGCGTTCGCGAGGTAGCGCTGGAAATGAGCGGCCTCGATGCCGAGGAACTGGACAAGATCCTCGACCTCAAGAAGATGACGGAAGGCGGAGTGCTGTAGAGGGTTGCCCTGACGTGACGAGAGGCCGCCGGGAATCCGGCGGCCTCTCTGCGTGCGGTCCCTAACGGCGGGGGCGCGCCTCGTTGACCTTGAGTGCTCGGCCGTTGTGGTCCTGGCCGTCGAGCTCTTGGATCGCGGCTCTCGCCTCGTCGTCGTTCGGCATTTCGACGAATCCAAATCCGCGTGAGCGGCCTGAGTCGCGGTCGTTGATAACCGAGGCCGAGCTCACTTCGCCGTACTCGCCGAAGAGCTGCTCGAGGTCCGGTCCGGTGGTCCTGAAGGGAAGGTTCCCCACGTAGATGTTCATTCTGGCTCTCGCCCTTTCTGTCGGTCCGTCCGCCCACCGAATCCGCTCTCTACTCCGACTCGGCCACACTCTGGGCGGAAATGCAACATCCGGGCGAGTCGCTGCATTTGCAGCGTGTGTCAGGTTAGCCGCTCCCTACGCCGACGACTCCTTGCGGAGCGTCGCGAGTGGGCTAGCCTCGTGGTACGCGCTCATCAAGAGCGGCTGAGGGACAGGCCCTGTGAAGCCGCGGCAACCGATGCGTTCGGTGCCAATGCCTGATCGATGAGCTGGGCGGTTGCTTCCGCTCGGGGTGCTCGAGAGCGCGTCGAAGGGAAGGAGACCGAAATGAGCCGAGGAGCACAACGCAGCGACTACGCAGTTGTGGCGCGCCGGCGGGTGCTGATCTATGACGGCGCAACCGGCACCAACCTCCAGACTGCGGGGCTCGGTCCTGATGACTTCGGTGGTGCGGATCTGGAGGGGTGCAACGAGCTGCTGAACGTTACTCGTCCGGATGTGATCGCCGCCCTCCACGCGAGCTTCCTCGACGTCGGCGTGGACGTGATCGAGACGAACACCTTCGGAGCGTTCGCGGTGCCTCTCGGTGAGTACGGCATCTCGGATCGTGCATACGAGCTGGCAAGGGCAGGAGCTCGTATCGCCAGGGACACGGCCAACTCGTTCGA
Source organism: uncultured Acidimicrobiia bacterium (assembly GCA_964633745.1). Taxonomy (GTDB): domain Bacteria; phylum Actinomycetota; class Acidimicrobiia; order Spongiisociales; family UBA4744; genus CAYLHS01. The sequence goes on along the minus strand of CAZWHZ010000026.1, from coordinate 1,943 downwards.
AACGCCTGACCGCCCGCGCTGGGTGGCAGGGTCTCTAGGTCCGGGTACCAAGTTCGCCACCCTCGGTCAGATCACCTACCGGGAACTCCGGGATGCGTACGAGATCGAGGCGCTTGGTCTGCTCGACGGGGGAGTGGACCTGTTCATCGTGGAGACCCAGTTCGATCTTCTCGGCTTGAAGGCCGCAGTCGCCGGGTGTCGTCGTGCGATGGTGTCAGCCGGCCGGAAGGTGCCGGTTCAGGCTCAGGTGACGTTGGAGTTGACGGGACGCATGTTGGGCGGCACGGAGATCGCCGCAGCGCTCGCGGCGATCGAGCCCCTCAAGGTTGACGTCATCGGGTTGAACTGCGCTACGGGACCCGAGGAGATGTTCGAACCGCTCCGCTATCTGTCGAGGGCGTCGCGCGTGCCGATCTCTGCGATCCCGAATGCGGGTCTGCCAAGTGTCGTCGACGGCCAGGTCTGTTACCAGCTTGGACCGGACGAGCTGGCCGACTATCACGCCCGCTTCATCGCGGAGCTTGGGGTGACGGTGGTTGGTGGCTGTTGTGGCACGAGTCCCGAGCATCTGAGGACGGTCATCGAGCGGTGTCGGGAACTCGAACCGGCTCGGCGCGACCCGGTTCACGAGGGGGGAGCGTCGTCAACATACACCTTCGTTCCGTTCCAGCAAGACACGTCGTTTCTGATCATCGGCGAGCGCACGAACTCAAATGGGTCCCGCGCCTTCCGGGACGCTCTGCTTGCGGAAGATTGGGACGCCACCCTTCAGGTCGCCCGCGGGCAGGTGGCCGAGTCGGCGCACCTCCTAGACGTGTCGGTCGACTACGTCGGACGGGACGGCGTTCGCGACATGTCGGAGGTCACCTCTCGTTTCGCGACCGCTGTGACGGTCCCGCTCGTACTCGACTCCACTGAGCCGGATGTGCTGGAGGCGGGTCTCGAGCATGTCGGTGGCCGATCGGTCCTCAACTCGGCCAACCTCGAAGATGGTGACGGTCCCGGCTCCAGGGCTGATCGCGTGTTCTCACTGGCGGTCGAACATGGTGCAGCGGTGATCTGCCTGCTCATCGACGAGGATGGACAGGCGCGGGACGTCGAATGGAAACTTCGGGTTGCGCATCGGCTCTACGACTTGGCGACCGAGCGCTACGGGTTGGAGCCGTCCGACCTGATCTTCGATGCGCTCACGTTTCCGCTCACCACCGGTGACGAGGCACTCCGGGGTGACGCCATGGCAACGATGGATGCGATCAAGCGCATCAAGGCGGAACTTCCGGGCGTCTTCACGACACTCGGTGTGTCGAACGTGTCGTTCGGGATCAATCCCGGTGCACGCCAGATCTTGAACACGATGTTCTTGCACGAGTGCCTTGCTGCCGGCCTCGATTCGGCCATCATCCACGCAGGAAGGATCGTCCCGCTCGCCAAGATTCCGGAGGAGCACCGGCAGGTGTGCCTCGACCTCGTCTACGACCGGCGCCGACCCGACTATGACCCGTTGCAGGAGCTGCTGGCGCTCTCCTCGGATGCGACGGCGACGGCCTCCGCCGTCGAGGATCGGAGTGACTGGCCGGTGGAGGAGCGGCTTGCCGCGCGGATCGTCGACGGCAACCGTGATGGGCTCGTCGTTGAGCTGGACGAAGCGCTTGCCGCCGGTGCGACTCCGCTCGGCATCATCAACGACACGCTTCTCGATGGCATGCGAGTGGTGGGCGAGCGGTTCGCAAGTGGCGAGATGCAGCTTCCGTTCGTGCTCCAGTCGGCCGAGACGATGAAGGCGGCCGTGACCTACCTGGAGACCCACATGCGCCATGGGGACGGTGGGAGCAAGGGCTCGATCGTGCTTGCCACCGTCAAAGGTGACGTACACGACATCGGTAAGAATCTCGTCGACATCATCCTCACCAACAACGGCTACACGGTGCACAACCTGGGCATCA
>CAZWHZ010000025.1:0-18281 GCA_964633745.1 uncultured Acidimicrobiia bacterium | reverse complement strand
GTCATACGGCCTCCGAGAAGTAGCTGTGGTAGATCTCGTCCAGATCCTCGCCCATGGGCCGGAAGTGGAGAATCGGCAGATCTGCCGATACCAATGTGCTGATGATGGCGGGGGCTTCTCCGGCTTCGACGGCAACTCGGTAGCTGTGAGCGCGCGCGGTCGGCGTGACGGACGTCACCGTCGGGATCGCAGAGAGCACGCGTATGACGTGATCCGGGTCTGCTCCCACCCCTACCTCGTAGAGTGTCGACGTCGAACCGAGCGACTTGGCGAGCTCGGCTGTGGTTCCCTCCGCGACGAGTCTGCCCTCCACGAAGATCCCGACGCGATCGCAGATCGACTGGAGCTGGTAGAGGAGATGACTGGCCACGAGGACGGTGACTCCCTGGTCGTCCGCAAGGGCTCGGATGAGCGCTTGCATCTCCGCAACACCCTCAGGGTCGATTGCCATGGTCGGTTCGTCCAGGATCGCGATCCGGGGTTCCTTCACGAGCGTGTCCGCGATCCCCAGTCGTTGTCGCATGCCTCTCGAGTAGGTACCAACGGGATCATCGGCAGCGCCTGTGAGACCGACTCGCTCGAGGAGTGCCGCGATGCGTTCCGTGGCTTGCTGCTCGGGAATCCGATTGAGTCGTGCCGTGTACCGCAGGTTCTGACGTCCGGTGAGCGACTCGTAAAAGCCGACACTGTCGGGCATGTACCCGACTGCTCGCTTCACTTCGAGTGGGGCACGTGCGGGATCCAGACCCAGGACACGTGCAGAACCGCTGGTCGGTTCGCTGAGTCCGAGAACCATGAGAATCGTGGTGGTCTTGCCTGCTCCGTTCGGCCCAAGGAGCCCGAAGACCGTCCCTTCCGCGATGTCGAGATCCAGGTGGTCGACGACAGTGCGGTCGCCGTACACCTTCGTCAGGCCGTCGGTGTGAAGTGCGGTCGCCAAGAGTCACCTCCTCCCGAAACGTCGGAAGGTCATGCTGAGACCGGCGAACACGAGGATGATCAGTCCTACGCCGATCAGGCCCCACGCCGCAGATGTCTTGACCGTGGCACGGAGCTCGATCGAATCCTGGGTCTGGTCGGTCTGTGACGACAGCGACACTCGATAGTCGCCGGCCACCGCGTCGGCCGAGGGAGTCATGGTCAGCGTCACTGGCGTCGAGGCGCCGGGAGCAATCTCAGGGATGAGCGCGGGCGTGAACGCGGTCTTCCATCCGGACGGCGGCGTCGCCTGGAGCTGTACGTTGTCGAGTGGCGCCGAACCGGTGTTGAACACCACGAGCTGGAGATCACTCGACTTGCCTGCGACCTCGTCGGCATTGAGGCGTTGATCCTGTGTCGAGAGGACCATCGAGTAGCTTCCTGTCACACTCGCGGTGAGTTGAGCGGTTGCCGTGTAGCTGCTGCCTGTCGCGGTCACGTCGATCTCGTAGTCACCTGCAGCCGTGCCGTCGGGCGGGGTCGTGGAAACGGTGATTGTGCTGGTGTCTCCGGGCTTCACCGTCACTGTCGAGGCGAGGCTCTGACCGGCGGGGCTCGCATCGACCTGCCAGCCTTCCGGTCCGGCAGTATCGAGGCCGAACTGAAGCTCCTGGGTCGTGTCGTTGGAGAGCGTGAGCCGGTAGCTGAACTTGACGCCGGAGGGACCTTGCAGTGCCGGGAAGTCGGATGTCAGGGTCACACCACCACCCACTTGAGCAGCGACTCGCAGTGTCAGGTCGAGCGTCGAGCTGCTCGATGACCCGTCGGCGACAACTGCGATCTCGTAGGAGCCTTCGGAGGCATCTGAAGGAACCGCTACGCCCAGTCGCAGAGCCGGAGGATTGGTGCTGTCGTAGGTGACACCGTCAACGACGAACCCGCCCCCCGTGATCGTCGCGTTCCATCCATCGGGTACGCCGGTGAGAGACAGAGCCACATTGTCGCCTTGCGGCGCGGTGAGGTCGAGACTGAATGTGGCTGTGTGGCCGGACTCCACCGCGACGGATGTGTACGGCGTGGTGAGCGAGACCGAGTCGGCCGCCCACGCCGGCAGCGCGAGCGTGAGCAGTACTCCGATGATCGAAAGGGTGGATATGGCGCGACGCATGTGGACCTCATTTCGTAGAGAGGACAGTGTCGATCAGGGCGCGTGTTGGGGACACGGGGATCGACGATGCCGAGGTGAGGGTCGAGATTCGGCCGGAAATCGGCCGGCGCGTCGTGTTGATCTGACGTTGAACATCATCCCTCACCGGATACATGAACGCTGGATGCGTTGCCTAAGACGAAACTGAAGGGCGTCTGATAATCAGCTAAAGAGTGGATGAAGTATCAGTGAGAGTTCTCGTACGCCGCGGAAGATGAGGCTTGGTGTCCGATTGGGGTGCTCGTCGGTGAGTTCTACCGACTCGACTCGGCGAGCAAAGTGCGAGAACGCAACATCCAGCTCGACCTTCGCCAGGGGCGCACCGACGCAGTAGTGGATGCCGCCACCGAAGGAGATGTGTGGGTTGGGCGAACGATCGAGACGGAGGTCTTCTGAATCAGGGAACACCTCCTCGTCGTGGTTGGCGGAACCGAACAGCAGACCCACCTTGACTCCACGCCGCAGCTGCGTGCCGTTCCAGTCGAGATCCTCGAGCGCCCAGCGTTCGAACATCTGCAGTGGGGTGTCGTACCGGAGAAGCTCGTCGATTGCGGTCCCTATGAGGCTGCGGTCGGATCGGAGTCGCTCGTACTCGTCCGGGTTGCGGGCGAGCGCGAGTAGGCCGTTGCCGATGGCCTGCACTGTCGCCTCGTGGCCGGCGTTGAGTGCGAGGATGCTGGTGGCAACCACCTCGTCGTCGGTGAGCCGGTCACCGTCGATCTCCGCATGGACGAGGGCAGACACGAGATCATCGGTTGGATCGGTCCTTCGCCCGGCAATCATCGCTCGTACGTACTCGACGAACTGGACGGTCGCCTCCTCCGCTTCCTCACCCTCTTCGTCGGTGCATGCCTGGTCGTAGGGACGAACGATCTTGTGCGACCAGTCGACCAGCAGTGGCTGATCGGTTTCCGGCACCCCCATCAAGTCAGCGATCATCGCCAGAGGGATGGGCTCTGCGTAGTCGGCCACCCCGTCCATCTCGCCGCGTTCCAGCGCCTCGTCGAGCAGGCGAGTGGCGGTCGCTTCGAGTCGGGGCCGGTAGCTCTCTGACGCCCTCCGGTTGAATGCCGACTGGACGAGCCTGCGCAGCCGTGTGTGATCGGGCGGTTCGAAGTCGATGAACGACTCACGGATGAACGCCGTCCACATCGGGTATCGTTGTGGGTAGATGCGATCGAACGCCTCCCGGTCGATCTCGTCGCGGGGCACAGCATGTCGCACATCCCTGCCAAACCGGCGATCCCGCAAGATGCCGTGAACGTCGGCGTGGCGGGCGAAGAAGGTGAGTCCCCATCGTTCGTCGAAGAAGACGGGCGACTCGGCACGCAGGCGTGCGAACGTCGGGTAGGGGTCGTCGATGAACTCGGGCGCGTAGGAATCGAACATCCGAGCCCATTGGACCATACCGCAGGCAGTTGTGACGGGCAGTAATGCACGATCCGTACCTCTAGCGATGCGGTAGGTTGTCTCTCGAGCGATCGGGAGGTAGCTACGTCTTCGATTCTGTTCACTGCCACGCACGGATCCGATGATCCGACCAAGGCGACGATCCCGTTCATCGGTGCCGTGGGGGCCCTTGAAGCGGGCCACGAACCGAGGATCGCACTTCTCGGAGAGGGTGCCTATCTGGCGTTGGAGAGCGTCGTCGATGCGATCCATGGCATAGGCTTCCCGCCGCTCAGTGCGTTCTTCTCCCGCATCATCGAAGATGGTGTCCCCGTCTACGTCTGAATGCCTTGCGCCGACGCCCGGGGGGTGTCATCGCAGGATCTGGAGAGGTTCAACGGGAAGCTGATCAACGGGACACAGTGGGCCGAGTTGATCGCAGCGGCCGATCGGGTAGTGACGGTCTGACCAACGGTCTCTCGGCCGTGGTCACATTTGGCCTGTTCTAAGGTTGCCCGATCTGACTCGCGCACCAAACCGTAGGAGTCCCTCTCGTCGCGTCGTCCTCTGCCAGGTCGCGCCTTCGCCGGCGCCGGATCCTGCCCACCTGCGAACCCTGGGTTGAAGAGAATCGGGGATCAGGTCGCCGCCCGGTCGCGACTCCAGACGATCAGAGCGACGGACACGAGGATGATCGGCAGGGCGATCCACGCCTGCCCGGTGAGGTGTTCCTGACCGAGCGTGACGCCGAGGATCACCGCGAAGACGGGATTGACGTACGCATAGGAGGTGGCCAGAGCGGGGCGCACGGTTCGGAGCAGGAAGGCATAGGCACTGAACGCAATGATGGAACCGGGCAGGATCAGCCACGCGAGTGCGAGCCACGACTTGAGGCTCGGCATGGCGGTGATGGACTCACCCATGGCGAGTGCGACGAGACCGAGTGCTACGCCGCCACCGAGCATCTGGACGGCGGCAGACATGGGTCCCTGCGGGAGATCGGTGTGCGATGACCACACCGAACCGAACGACCACAGGATGGGCGCGATGATCACCAGTGCCAGACCGACCGGTGCAGCCTTGAAGTCGCCTTCGCCGGAAAGGAGCGCGACTCCCACGAGTCCGATCGTGATGCCCAACCACTCGGTCCGGTTCGGCCACCGTCCGAAGAGGCCCGACATGAGCGCAGCCCACACCGGGACCATTGCCACGGCGGTCGCGGCGATGCCCGATCCGACGCCAAGATCCTCGGCGAAGGTGACGAGTCCCAACCCTCCGACGAACAGCATCACGCCGATCGCGACGCCGTTGCGCCACTGGCGCACAGTCGGGATCGGCGATCCGCGGAACCGAACCCACAGGAACAAGATCAATCCGGCCACCAGCATTCGGATCGACGTGGCGAGAAACGGAGGAAACGTCTCGACCATGAAGCGGAGTGCCAGGTAGGTGGAACTCCAGATCAGGTACACGGCCGCGAGCGCCGCGGCGATGAGCCACTTCGGGGACATGCGATTCAAGGTCGCGCCAGCGTACCCGTCATAGGATGGGCGCGTGACACGGCTCGATACGGCGCTCGGACGTCCCATTCTGTGGAACTACCCGTCGAACCGGTTCGCGGTGATCGGCTCCGCGGCCGGCACCATCGTCCTGGCAATGAGCCGCTTGATCGGAGGTCGGCCGGTCACGATCGGCAACCTGATTGGCACGTTCTTGGCTCTGTTCTTGGCCTGGGCGGTCGCCAGGGAGATCGATCCTGACGAGACCCTGTCTGCGGGCGTCGCGCTCGTGCTGGCGTTCCTGGCACTACTTCAGTTCGGATTCGCGTCACTTTGGCTCGTCGGTGGTGTGTTACTGGGCCTCCGTTTGATCGTCGGGACGGTGGGCGTGTCGGTGCGGTGGGGTGACGCAGGGGTCTTGGCGCTTCTCGCCGCGTATGTCGGGTACCGGTACGCGTCGTGGATCGTGATCGCGGTCGTCGTGGTGGGAGCGGTGATGGCCGGCGGCCGGAGGCGAGTCCCTGCCGGGGTGATGGTCGTGGCCGGAGGGATGATCGGGCTTGCTTTCACAAACGCTTCGGCAGGATTCGTTGCGCCGAGCGGGGAGACGCTGGCGGCGCTCGTCGGTATGGTGGCGGCAATCGTCATCCTCTGGAATGGCCCGCCTCCAGCATCTCTTACCGACCTTCGTGAGAAGCCCATCGGGCGGGACCGCCTGCTGACGGGCCGGGTCGCGGCGACGGTCGCGGTTGTCGTCGTATCGTTCCAAACAGGGCTCTTCGCCGCTCTGAGTCCGGTCGCGGCCGCGCTCCTCGCTGCCGCGGCGGTCAGGCTCGTCAGATTCGTCCAGGACGAACTGACAGAGTGAGGGTGGCCGCTCTTGGCCGATGGAAACGCGCATGCCTCTGGCGGAGACCCGCGCTGACTCTCGCGCGTCCCGAAGAGAGATCGTCCCCGAAGTGTGGGTCGTTCGGCCCGAGCAGCCGCGCGACGCTAGGCGCCGAGCTTGAGGATCATCGCGATCAGCGCGACCACGACCACACCTGCGTCGACGAGTACGAGCATCCCGAACCTGGCGTAGAGTGCCCTGAGCTTCGGCACGTCCGATGCCTGGTGCGCTTCCTGTAGCGACTTGGTCATAGGCCCGGAAACCCTGGCTCCGAACACCGCACCGTTGACGACGGCGATGATCCCGATGATCACGAACAGGTTGGCGAATCTCCATGGGCTGTCGAGCACCAGCACCACGCCCGTGATCAGAACGATGATGCCCGCGGGCATGAAAAGGAGATTGCCGATCTTCTCGAACGAGACGGCCAACCCCTCTCCGGTTGCTTCCGCCTGTCTTGCAGCCATGGAGGAGAGGAGAGCTACTGATACGCCGGCGCCGAGCCAGCTCGCAGCGGCCAGGACATGGACGATGAGCAATGTGGTGTGCATGTCGAGCAGACTACCGATAACCGCGGCTTTGACCAGGATATATTCGGACCACCCTGTGGTCACAGCACCGTCCGATGGAAGTCACGGGCGTACCCGGGCACCCGTCCGGCGGCGTTGGGGGGATCGGCTGCCGCGACGGCGTGGTGAGGGCCGTTTCGTCTGTGAACCCGGTCTACGTCGTGGGAATTCCTGCAGGGCAGCGGCTTCTTGGGTACATTGAGCGCAGGCCCGAAACGAGGAGTCGAACGATGTCCGAGTTGCCCGCTCTCCGCCGATTCAACGTCATCATGGGGTTCGTCCACGCCGTGCAGGGCGTCCTCATGCTGGTCTTGAGCACCGACTTCGCCCTGCCGGTCACAACAGCGTTCGAGGTGTTCGATCCTGCCTCGCAGCGCCTCGTCCCCGACTTTCGAATCGCCTTTGACCTCCGCATCGGACCTCTGGTGGCCGGCTTCCTGTTCCTCTCGGCAATCGCCCACTTCGCGGTCGCGTCCCCGGGTGTCTACCAGTGGTACGCGCGCAATCTGGACAAGGGCGCCAACTACGCGAGGTGGATCGAGTACTCGCTCAGTTCGTCACTGATGATCGTGGTCATCGCCATGCTCGTCGGCATCTCGGATGTGGTGGCGCTGATCTCGCTCTTCGCCTTGAACGCGACGATGATCCTGTTCGGCTGGATGATGGAGCTGCACAACCAGACGACCGAGAGGACCAACTGGACGTCGTTCTGGTTCGGGACGTTCGCAGGGATCGTCCCGTGGATCGGCGTTGCGATCTACCTGATCGGCGCCGGTCAGGGGGAACAGGGACCACCGGCGTTCGTGTACTGGATCTTCTTCTCGATCTTCCTGTTCTTCGATGTGTTCGCCATCAACATGGTGCTTCAGTACAAGAAGGTGGGGAAGTGGCGCGACTATCTGTACGGCGAGCGTGCCTACATCGTGCTGAGTCTTGTGGCCAAGTCATTGCTCGCGTGGCAGGTGTTCGCTGGGACCCTGCGGCCGGTGTAGCGCGACAAGGCCCCTACGAGGAGATCTGGGCGTCGAGCCCGAGGAACCTGCCGAAGCGGTGCGCTTCGCTGCCGATACGCTTGGTTGACTTCGTTGAGAACGCCTCGAACGGGCTCGGCTTGACCGTAACCGTGTTCTTCTTCAGATCGCGTTTCCACGTGCCTTCGATACGACCGTCGATGACAACGATCGGATTGAACATGCCGTTCAAGCCACGGTTCACGAGTCCCATGTCGGCCGGATCGATGATCGCGCTGCGGTCCTTGTAGCTGATCAGGTACTCATCGAATGCCGGAAGCAGGAACACGCCGTCGTTCGCGGCTGTGACTTGGTCCGGACCCATGTAGTGGGGGGCGCCGTCGATGGCCTCCTCGACGAGATCGGCCGATGCGATTCCGGCTCGAACATCCTTCATCGTCAGGCCGCTCCACCATGCGAAGTCCTGGGCCGTCGCTGGACCGTGGCTCGTGAAGTAGCGGCGTGCTGCTTCCGTGATCGCCTCGTCGCGTGTCAGGTCACGTCGCTTCGTGACCCACTCATCGAGGAGGACGAACGTGTACTGCTTGCCGTCACGCGGTCCGAAGCACGTGATCGCCTCTTGCCCGATGCGCCACAGCAGGTGGATGCCCCTGCCCTTGTCGGTCGGGACCCCCGCTGCTGAGAGCCGCTGGTACAAGGCCTCTCGAGTCAGGCAGTGGTCCTGTTCGAGCGCCTTGACTACGACCTTCCTCGCCTTGGCCAGCAATTCTCCGTCGAGCCCCAGCCTCGTCATGTTCTTGCCGTAGCTCTTGATGATTCGCTCGCTCGTGAGACGCATCATCCAGTGGATATCTTCTGCGGCGGCGAAGTGGATCGTGCGGCGCATGGTCCACGTGCGCACGATCGAACCCTCACCGACCGCTGCCTCGACGTCGGCTTCCGTGCATCCGTTTGTACGCAGACCGATCGCCCACAGGCTCATCAGGTAGTCCTGTGCCTGCATCGCTCCCATCCAGGAGACGGCTTCCTCCGGCGTGGAGAACGAGGTGTGCGCGATCCGCTGGTTGGCGAGGCGAAGGCGGACGATGTCGGTAGGTGGCACGGAGAGACATCCTATCGGGAGGGCGACGATCAGTGGCCTTCCTCCATGGGGTCGATACCGGCGAATTGGCTAGCCGAAAGGACAAGACTCGCGATATCTCATATATGAGATATCCTTGCGGCGATGGACTACAAAGACCGCATCGGCAACCTCATCCGGGATGCTCGCATTCACCGGGGGTTGACCCAGACGCAACTCGCCGATCTCCTTTCGACGAGCCAGAGCGCCATCAACCGAATCGAGAAGGGCCAGCAGAACCTGAGCCTCGAGATGCTCGCGCGTATCGGTGAGGCACTCGACTCCGAGATCGTCGCCGTCGGCGCCGGCCCAACCCATCTGAGGGTGACCGGCCCGACCACCCTCGAGGGGAGTATCGAGGTCAAGTCCTCGAAGAACGCCGGCGTGGCACTGCTGTGCGCGTCGCTGCTCAACCGGGGCCGCACGACGTTGCGCAGGGTCGCACGCATCGAAGAGGTCAACCGCCTGCTCGAAGTGCTCGAGAGCATCGGGGTGCAGACGAAGTGGCTCGGCAACAACGACCTGGAGATCATCCCGCCGGTTGATCTCGACCTCAACTCGATGGACGAGGACGCTGCCCGTCGCACGAGATCCGTCATCATGTTTCTCGGACCCCTGCTCCATCGATACGACACGTTCGATCTGCCATACGCCGGCGGGTGCACACTCGGGCTTCGTACCGTCGAACCGCACATGTCTGCGTTGCGCCGCTTCGGACTCGAAGTGAAGGCGTCTGAGGGTAGCTATCACGCGACCGTCAACCGGGCGATCGAGCCTGACCGTCCGATCGTGCTCATTGAACGGGGTGACACGGTCACCGAGAACGTCCTCATGGCCGCTGCTCGCTACCCGGGGACGACGATCATTCGGAACGCCTCACCCAACTACATGGTGCAGGATCTCTGTTTCTTCCTCCAGAAGCTCGGCGTGGAGATCCAAGGCGTCGGCACCACGACCCTCACCGTTGCGGGCGTTCCCGACATCGATGTGGACGTCGACTACGCACCGAGCGAGGACCCGATCGAGGCCATGTCGCTGCTCACCGCTGCCATCGTCACCGGTTCGGAGATCACCATCAAACGTGTCCCGATCGAGTTTCTCGAGATCGAGCTGTCGCTCCTGGAGGAGATGGGTCTCAAGTACACGCGATCAGATGAGTACATGGCTCGCAACGAACAGACTCGGCTTGTCGACATCACGACGAAGCCTTCGGAACTGCATGCGCCCATCGACAAGATCCACCCGATGCCGTTCCCCGGCCTCAACATCGACAACCTGCCGTTCTTCGCTGCGATCGCCGCAGTTGCAGAGGGTCAGACGCTCATCCACGACTGGGTGTACGAGAACCGTGCGATCTACTTGGTGGAGCTCAACAAGCTCGGTGCCGAGGTGACCCTCCTCGACCCGCACCGGGTGATGATCGAAGGTCCGACTCGCTGGTCGGGGGCCGAAGTGATCTGCCCGCCGGCGTTGCGACCCGCGGTCGTCATCCTGCTCGCGATGCTCGCCTCGAAGGGCACGTCGGTCTTGCGTTCCACCTACGCGATCCACCGTGGATATGAAGGTCTGGCCGATCGACTCAACCTGCTCGGCGCCAACATCGAATCGTTCCGGGATATCTAGAGGGCTCGCGAAGAGCCCGTTGTCGGTTGTGGGTTCTGGGTTTTCGGTAGGAACTCGCCCCGCGGTCCTGCAGCGTTCCAGGTCGCGTTCCTACTCATGACCGACAACCGATGACTGATGACTGTTGACTCCGGCCCGCCCCGCGGTCCTGCAGCGTTTCAGGTCGCGTCTTACCGATGACCGACAACCGATGACCGATGACTGATGACTGATGACCGATGACCGACAACTGATGACTGCGGGCGAAGAGAGCTTCGCTCAGCAGGTTTTGGGTTCTGGGTCTTCGGTAGGAACTCGCCCTACGGTCTGGTGGTGTTTCAGGTCGCGTCTTACTGATGACTGATGACCGACAACTGACAACTGATGACCGACAACTGACGACCGCGTACTTCCCCGCTTCACAAGAGGCGGGGAAGTACGCCATCATTGCCCGGTGACCATCGACGAACTGCGTGCCCGCATCGACGGTCTGCCCCCATCTGATCGCCGCTCATTCCGGCGGCGCCTGACCGGGGCGGCCAAGGTGGCCGCGCCCTCACGACGGGAGGCCGTGCTCACCACGATCGAAACTGATCTCACTGCCATCGAGGCGAGATTGGCGACGCGCCGCACGTCTGTTCCCACGATCACCTACCCCGACGATCTCCCGATCGTCGAACACCTGGACGAGATCGCGAGTCTCGTTCGTGATCATCAGGTGGTGATCGTGTCTGGTGAGACCGGGTCGGGCAAGAGCACCCAGATCCCGAAGCTGTGCCTGCAGCTGGGTCGCGGCGTCAACGGGCTCATCGGCCACACACAGCCCCGCCGCATCGCCGCTCGGTCGATCGCCGAGCGCATCGCGGAGGAGACCGGCACGGAGGTCGGCGGGCTCGTGGGGTATTCGGTCAGGTTCACCGACAGGATCGGCGACGGCACCCTCGTCAAGGTGATGACCGATGGACTGCTTCTTGCCGAGATCCACAGGGATCGCCGGCTCCGCCGCTACGACACGATCATCGTCGATGAAGCCCACGAGCGAAGTCTCAATATCGACTTTCTCCTCGGGTACCTGAAAACCCTTCTGCCATATCGCCCCGATCTGAAGGTGATCATCACATCGGCAACCATCGATACGGAACGGTTCTCCGAGCACTTTGGCGATGCCCCGGTGGTCGAGGTGTCCGGTCGTGCCTACCCCGTTGAGGTTCGAGAACGGCCTTTTGACGAAGACGGACAGCCGGAAGCGATCGCGTCGGCCGTCCTCGAACTCTCCGCGGAGGGGCGCGGCGACATTCTCGTGTTCTGCTCAGGTGAGCGGGAGATCAGAGACGCCGTGGAAGCGATCGACGAGTTGCGCCTTCCCAACACGAGCACGATGCCGCTGTACGGGCGACTGTCGGCCGCCGAACAGCACCGCATCTTTCAGCCACACCGTGGGCTCAGAGTTGTCGTCTCCACGAACGTGGCAGAGACGTCGTTGACGGTCCCCGGTGTCAGGTATGTGGTCGACACCGGCATGGCACGCATCTCCCGCTACTCGCGCAGGACCAAGGTGCAGCAGCTGCCCATCGAACCGATCTCGCAGGCCTCAGCCGACCAACGGGCCGGGCGTTGCGGCCGCCTGGGACCGGGGATCTGCATTCGTCTCTACGACGACTACGAGACCCGACCGGAGTTCACCGAACCGGAGGTTCTGCGCACCAACCTCGCGTCGGTGATCCTGCAGATGGCCGCCCTCGACCTCGGCGACATGGCCGGGTTTCCATTTCTCGACCCTCCGGATGCGCGCAGCATCCGCGACGGCGTCGCTCTGCTCGAAGAGCTAGGCGCCGTGAACCCCACCTATGAGGGCACCGGGCGATGGCTGACGAAACTCGGACGGCTTCTCTCGAGATTCCCGCTCGACCTGCGGCTGGCCCGGATGCTCGTCGAAGCCGATAGGAACGGCTGCCTTGCCGAGGTGCAGGTGATCGCCGCCGCCCTGGCGATCCGGGACCCGAGGGAACGTCCCGTCGAGCACCGCCGGCACGCCGATCAGCTCCACGCACGCTTTCGCGATCCGGACTCTGATCTTCTTTCGTGGCTTCGGTTGTGGGAGTACCTTCGCAAGGAGCGCAGGGCCCGTACCTCGAACCAGTTTCGGAAGCTGTGCCGAGACGAATACCTGCACGAGGCGCGCGTTCGCGAGTGGCAGCACATCCACGCCCAGCTCGGCGATCTCGCCGATGAACTCGACATGACGAGGAATAGGACCCCAGCTCCGCCGGAGGTGATCCACCGGTCGATCCTCACCGGGCTCCTCTCTCACGTTGGCGCCAAAGACCCGGACGGGTATGAGTACCGGGGTGCCCGCGGTGCCCGCTTCTACATCGCGCCTGGGTCGACCCTCTTCAAACGCGCGCCCGAATGGGTCATGGCAGGCGAGCTGGTCGAAACCAGCAAGCTGTGGGCCCGGGATGTCGCATCGGTCAAACAGGAGTGGATCGAGAAGGCCGCCGTCCACCTGACCCGGTCGTCCTACTCGGACCCGTGGTGGGACGCCCGGCGGGAAGCCGCCGTCGCACACGAAACCGTCACCCTCTTCGGCCTCCCGTTGATCACCGACCGCACCGTCCTCTACAGCCACGTCGATCCCGCGGGTGCACGGGAACTCTTCATCAGATCGGCGCTCATAGCCGGCGAATGGGAGACGCACCACGAGTTCGACGCCTACAACCGGGAGATGATCGACCACGTCCAAGACCTCGAGGTCCGGGAGCGACGGACCGATCTGCTCGTCGACGACGATGTGTTGTTCGAGTTCTTCGACGCGAAGGTACCCGGCGATGTCGTGTCGGTACGCCACTTCGACCGATGGTGGAAAGACGAACGGCAACGGCATCCCCGTCTGTTGCACCTGTCACTCGACGATCTGATCGACCCACGCGTCGCCGCGCCAGATACGGAGGCCTACCCGGACGAGTGGCGTCACGGCGATGTGATCATGCCGCTCTCCTACGCGTTCGAACCGGGCGGCGATGTCGATGGAGTGGTCGTCGACGTTCCTCTCGGCCGGCTCGATCGGGTTGATCCATCGGCGTTCGAGTGGCACGTGCCCGGCTATCGCGTCGAACTGATCACCGAGATGATCAGGACTCTTCCGAAGTCGCTGCGGAAGACGTTCATGCCGATTCCGGACACGGCCAGGGTCGTCGCCGAAAGGCTCGTTCCCGGAGATGCGAGGCTCGTCGTGACGCTGCGGCGCGAGCTGTCGCGTCTCGCAGGTGCGCCGATCCCGGTCGACGCCTTCGACCTCGACAAGCTGCCGTCGCACTTGCGACCGTCGTTTCGAATCGTCGACGATCTCGGTGCGCCGATCGCCGAAGGTGACGATCTCACCGTGCTCAAGGACCGACTGAGGGAGCAGGCCCGAGCGGCTACCGGCCCCGACCACGAGCTGGAACGGATCGGGTTGACGGCCTGGACGATCGGCGAGTTGCCAAGGGTGGTCGAGATCGGGGATCCACCCGTCAAGGCCTACCCGGCCCTGGTTGATGAGGGCGGGTCTGTCGCCGTTCGTCTTCTCGCCACGCCGTTCGAGCAGGCCGATGCCATGTGGGCGGGCTGTCGCCGGCTGCTCGCACTCAGCCTGCCGTCGACCGGACGGATCCTTCGACTGCTGCTCTCCGACGATGCCAAGCGATCGATACGGTCGGGACCGCACGGGTCGCCCGCCGAGTGGGTCGCCGACTGTACAACGTGCGTCACCGGCGGTGTTCTCGCCGATGGGGGAGGACCTGCGTGGAACGCCGTCGAGTTCGATGCCCTCGTCGCTCTGGCCAGGGAGGACCTCACCGAACGTGTCGACGCCATCGGGGGAGCGTCGCTTCGGATCCTTTCGGTCGCCGGCGATGTCCGTCGAGCCCTCGACCGAAACGGCCCTGCGGCGGACGACATGCAAGGTCAGCTCGACCAGCTCGTGTACCCGGGCTTCATCACGTCTGTCGGGGCGGGCCACCTCGACGATGTAGAGCGATACCTACGCGCCATGGAACGCAGACTGGCGCGGCTCTCGGAAGACCCCGTGCGAGACGCCGAGTTGATGGTGCGGGTCCAACGCCTGGAAGCCGAGCATGACCGGCTGGTCGATGCGGTCGGTCCGACTCCTGAACTGGCCGACGTTGCCTGGATGCTCCAAGAGCTGCGTGTCAGCCTCTTTGCCCAGTCACTCGGCACCAAGGGCAAAGTGAGTGAGCAGCGGATCGCCAAGGCGCTGGCTGATGCGACGTAGGTTCGGCGACCGGCGACAGACGATCGTTGCTCTGATGTCTCTCGGAATCCGAGACCGCGTTCTGGCTGTCGACCGTGAGCTGACGACTGACGACTGATGACTGACGACTCCTCCGTCGGCTTGCCCGTTGTCGGTTCTCGGTAGGACATTCGCCCCGAGGTTCTGGACTGTTGTGGGCCGCGTTCTGACTGATGACTGACGACCGACGACCGCTCGCGCAGCGAGCCTAGAACCGGTCCCGGAACCGGGCGAGGTTCCGTTTCCAGATCGCCGCGAGTACGGGCCGGGCGACAAGCTCCGCGACCGGCCCACCGAGCCTCCATGGAAGTGAAAGGGTCTCGGACCAGGTGAATCGAGTGCCCGTGTCGAGGGAAGTGAGGGTGAACCTCCCCGTTCCGGAAACGACACCGCGGTGTGCGACTCCGATCGACGCCGGCGGATTCCACTCTGTGATCTCGAGGATGTCGGCGGTCCTCAGTGGTCCTACGCTGGTCATCACCCGCATCCTGGTTCCGACGCCTTCCCGCCGATCGTCGAGGAACTCGATCACATCTGCTTCCGCCATCCACTCGGCATGCGATGCGAGGTCGGCAATGTCGCGCCAGACGTCTGCGACGGGCGCGCTGACGTCGATCGAAACGGTGATACCGACCACGGACCAATGGTAGGAGGCCGCTCGGTTGCGCCGCCGATGGTGACGTCCGAAGGATGCCGGCCATCTGTCGTGCGGAAACACACGGGTCCCAGCGCCGTCGAGGGTTTGCCTGAGCCGGGACGGTTCGATCGTTCCATGGTCCCTGCACTCCTGGCGTCGTGGGATGTAGGCTCGCCGGGATGGAGCCACCTGCCGATCTCGACGTCACGAGAGGTGTGATCGCTGCACACGACCTCACTGCAACTGCATCCGGATACCTCACGGGCGATGTCGCGATGTCACTGCCGTTCGAAGGACTCGCGCCGTTCAAGAACGCGTTGAAGAAGTTCTTCTCGACGGAACCGTGGACCGAAGCCGACGCAGACGCGCTGTCGGAGCTGGTCACACCGCATCTCGCGGAATACTGGTGGGAGCACGATCTGGGTGGCGGGATTTCCCTTGCCTATGGCATACGAGAGAGACGCTTCGTGTTGTGGGCGTCCGGTGCATCGACGCCCGCCGTCTCGATCTTCGACCGGGTGTTCGACGGGCCGGTCGTTCCTCAGGCGACCCCACACCCGCGCAAGGTGAAGTTCACAACCGGTGGGGCACCGGCTCCGAGTGTCTGGTACCTGCGGTCCGACCCGACGCCTGCCGACCCACGGGTTCGGCGCCTGTTCGATGAGCCCTACGTAACGGACGTGATGGTCGCCGGAGAGTTCGTGACGATCGGGATCAGCGCCAGGGAGTCATGGGAGCGACGCCTGGAACCGTTGCTCGCGCTGGTGACGGAGATGTTCGAAACGGCCGAGTCCTCGGAGCCGGAGCGGACTCGGGACGAGCTGTTGGCGGAAGCGAGTGGCCGTGGAGCCCGCCGTCCCGGTGAGTTGCACCTTCTGGATCCAGACGCACCCGAGGACCGCCGACGGCTGATGGATGCGCTCGACGACGAGGACGTGCGGGTGCGCCGGGTGGCCGTCGCCGTGCTGCTCGAATCGGACGACGACACCGTACGACGTGACGTGGCTGTTCGGGGAGCGACCGACCCATCGCGGGCGGTGCGCAGGACGGCCGTCGACGCCGCGGCCGACACGGGCGAGGAGCACTTCAGGGGACTCTTCGAATCGGCACTTCAGGATGACGATGCATGGATCCGGTGGAAGGCGGTGCGGTCTCTCGGCGAGCTTGGTCTCGCCTCGAGCAGGGGTGCCGTCGCTGCCCTCGCCGACGACTCCGACTTCCAGGTGCGATTCGAGGTCGCCAAGGTGATCAGAGAGAGTCGCTAGCTTCAGGAAATCGAAATCCTGAGGTTTGTGGGTTTTGCCTCAACGAGTGCGCGAATTCTGCCGATGCGAATCGGATGCAGAACGGTGAGGTTTCGACGGAGACCCCGGTCGACTTCCGACAGCTTGCGCCGGTGTTCCATACCGTGCGAGGGTTCACGGTGGCATCCACGGCGGCCGTCGTCGCGGTGTTCGGGACGGCATGGGATCCTCGCATCGTCTGGGCGCTGGTCGTGCTTGCTGCGATCACGGTCGCGGACGCACTCCGCAGACGCCGGGCCCCGGAGTCGTCCCCACGGCTGATCCTCCTGGTCGAGGCAGTCGTTATCGCAGTAACGGTGCTTCTGATTGGTGGTCCTGCGCTCGTCGCGGCACCGGTCGCCTACTTCCTCGCTGCGGCGCTCCTCGTCCTGCCACTTCGCCGAGCGCTTCTGGTCGTCGCATTCTTCACTGCGTGTGTGGCAGGAGTGTATGTCGCTTCGATACCGACCGGTGACAGCTCAGCGAGTTTCGCGGTTGGCATCGCAACGGTTCTCGTGTTCCTTGGAGCGCTCGGGGTGCTCCTGGTGGCCGCGCTGCGTGTCAACGCCCAGATGCGGGTCAGGGAGCATCAGCTGTTGGAGGAGGCAAGAGCCGCAAACCTCGCCAAGAGCGAGATGCTCACGAGAGTGAGCCACGAGCTACGAACGCCTCTCTCCGCCGTGGTGGGGTACGCCTACGTCCTGAGGGACAGTGCCGATAGTCTCACCGAGACTGACCGAACCGAAGCTATTCGGTCGATCGCTGAACAGTCGGCCGACCTGTCGGGACTCATCGACGACCTGCTCGTCTCGGCACGCTACGAACTTGGCGAGCTCACCATTCGTGAGGTCAGCACGAACCTGCGAGCCCAGACCTCTCAGGTGCTCGAGGCCTGGTATGAAAGCTCGCCGATCGATGTCGTTGGTGAGGCGCCACGGGCGATGGCGGACCCCGCAAGGGTGCGCCAGATCCTGAGGAACCTGATCTCGAACGCGCACCGGTACGGAGGCTCACGAGTCAAGGTCGTTCTGAGAGGGGACGGGGACATCGCGGGAGTGCAGGTTCGTGATAATGGCGAGGGAATCCCATTGGAGCTTCGGGACCGGGTCTTCGGAGCTTTCTATCGGGTTCCGAAAGATCAGGTGCACCCCTCGTCGATCGGCTTGGGACTCGCGGTCTCCCGCGACCTTGCCCGATTGATGGGAGGCGACCTTTCCTACCGATACGAAGACGGCGAGTCCATCTTCGAATTGCAGCTGCCGGCGGCCGAACCCGATGAGTCGCAGGCTGCCAAAGACAAGGATCTCACAGCTCAGGGGTCACACTGACCGGTCATGCTCAGCACTACACCCAACGAAATACCCCGTCCTCGTGACGCGTGACCGGAGCCACACAGCACGAGGACGGGGAAGAGTGAAGAGGTTGAATTAGGCGGTGGCGTCTCTCTTGGTGCGGTACTTGGTGATCCAGTAGATCGGGCAGAACCCGGCGGCACCGGTGATCAATGCAACGAATCCGAGAACTACGAGGACAACGCCCCATCCACCGGACACGGCACCGAATCCCAGTACCAGCAGCACGGCTCCAAGGACGACTCGTGCGATGCGATCCCAGCTTGCTTCATTCATGTTCATGTGTGCTCCTTTCACCCGGTATGTCGCGAGGAGACACTGATCGGTCACATCGTTCTCGACAGATCGTTACGACTCCAGCAGGCGGCGGATTCGTTCTCGTGATTCGGGGGTGATGTGGAGGCGGCCGTGCTCTTGGTAGAGGCGGTTGACGGTCGCGAGATCGTCGACGACAAGGCGGCAGCTGTCGCAGGTGGCGAGATGTTCGAGGGCGGCGTCCCGCTGTTCGTCGGTGATGTGCCCGTCGAGGAACTCCGGGAGGAGTGCGTCGAGGT
>CAZWHZ010000024.1:0-18290 GCA_964633745.1 uncultured Acidimicrobiia bacterium | reverse complement strand
TCAGCCCAACCCATGTGGCCGACGAGTTGGTGAGTTCCTTCATCAGCCAGGCAGCCGCCACCGTCTGAAAGAAGGAGCCGATGTTGGAAAAGAGAGCAGCCAGCCAGATGGCCCGGTAGTACGGCAGCCGCAGCGGAGCAATAGCCTGAGACATGTCCCAAGGAGTCTAGGAACCACCCTCAACAGACCCCATACACCGCCCTGAACGCAACTCCACGAGAACCCCGCCGCAGTTCGCGACACACATGCGCGCAACCGTTGATGGGGAGCGACCGCAGGCGTTGCAGGATCTGCTGTGGTCTGGCTGGGTTGGGTCTGGGGCCTGGAGACCGGGACAGCCTGGACGGGTCCATCGCCGTTGTTGAATGGGTGCTGAAAAGGCGATCGCGTCCCGTCTCGGACACCTGCATGAAGGCCTCGACGGGCCGCCGCGGACCGTCTCGACGTGGAACAGGCTCGCGCGGCTCAGGTGCGGCCCAAGGTCCTCCCGTTCACCATCCAGCAATAGGTCCAACCCCTATTGACCAGGGACTGGTGGGCGCTAGAGGATTTGAACCTCTGACCTCTTCCGCGTCAAGGAAGCGCTCTCCCCCTGAGCTAAGCGCCCGGAGCGGCGAGTATACCCGCACCGCCAGAGGCGACGACCGGAATCGAACCGGTGTACCGGGTTTTGCAGACCCGTGCCTAAACCACTCGGCCACGTCGCCGCGCCATCACGTAAGTGGGGCGACCGGAGGTCGTATCCGAGCGGAAGACGGGGCTCGAACCCGCGACCTCAACCTTGGCAAGGTTGCGCTCTACCAACTGAGCTACTTCCGCGTGGGCCGGTAGTGTAGCTGCTTGCATGCGGTCATTTACCTGTCGAACCGAACCCGCGCGAGCCTCGCGACGAGTCGGGCAGCGACTCCACCTCGACGAACGCTGCCGTCGATACGGGCATCACGACTAGCTGAGCGATCCGGTCCGCTCTCGCGAAATGGACCCGGTTCTCACCGTGGTTGATGAGAATCACCTTCAGCTCTCCTCGATACCCGGCATCCACCAGTCCTGGACCGTTCACCACCCCGATTCCTTCGCGAATCGCGAGGCCACTCCTCGGAACCACGAAGCCGGCATACCCCTCAGGAATAGCCACGGCGATACCCGTGGGAACGAGGGCACGCTCTCCCGGCTCGAGCGTCACATCCACGCGTGAATACAAGTCGAGACCAGCATCACCGGGATGCGAGCGCCGAGGCGCAGGTAGTTCCCTATCGAGCCTTGTGAAGCTAGTCTGCATGATGAGTAACGGGCCATGGCGGGCGGAGGCGCACAACGGAGCGTCGAGTGCCTAGCGCCTACTGTACAACGTGCCACAGCCAGGTTTCCCTTCGACCCGACGGTTCGTGTTCTGAAGGTCACCCCATTATTCCGCGAAAAGGCGGCAAGCATCGCGCCCCCTCCAGTGGCTGGCTCACCAAGATCGGCGCGTCCGCCCCAACCATGCCTCGGTCCCGTCCCTCTCCGAAGACTCGCCCCACACCGAAGCCCGTGACCCCACCACGTGAGCCCCAAGAGCAACCGAGGCCGCAGGAACTGCCCCCAATCCGATATGACTCCACCCTCATCGAGATGTTCGGGTTCGCCGAGGAACGAGCAGTATCCGCTACCGCGACAGCCGTGCTTCCTGAACCCGAACCCCTCGTACCCAGGCTTCGGGAATTCCGACTCCCGTCGGACAGGGTCGGCGACACCAGCACGCTCGTCACCCGGCTATGGGAGTCCACCGAGACCGCTCCCCTCATCGAGGACTGGAAACCGGATCGCGTCGACCCACTCGTCATGTCGGGCCGCACGTTTCGCTGGCCGATCATCATCGCAGCAATCCTCCTGTTCATCGGAGGGCTCGCCGTCATCCAGGCCGTCCAGGACATGCCCGAGCGAGCTGCCACGGAAGCGCGCGCCACCTACCATGCTGTCGCCGGCGACTATCAAGCGCTCCTCCCAGAGGCCGACGACGCTATCGCGGTCATCACCGATCCTTCCGCCGACACATCCGCCCTCTCCGATGCCTCGGTTTCCCTATCGGCCTTCAACGACGGTGCCCGCAACCTGTTCGATGCAGCGGCGGAACCTCTGCCCACCATGCCGCCGCTGGTATCGCGGGCGCAGTTGGATGCTCTCACACCCATCAGGCAATCGATGGCCGGCGCCGCAGAGATCGGCTTGACACTCGAGCGACGTCTCGGCGACACCCTCAGCTACCGACTGCTCTACGCGAAGACCTTCCAACTGCCGCAACTTCCCACCGTCGCGACGCAGGATCAGATCAGCCAGATCGGTGTCGCCCTCGGGCTCGCCGTCACAAGCACCAACGACGCCATAGGCAACTTGCCCGACGAGCCCTTCCTCTCAGAGCACAAGCTCGCCGCCTTCCAGCTGGCGCAGCGTCTCGACGACTGGCAGATCGAGTACCTCGAAGCCTTGAGGACGGGCGACACTGCGACCGCCGGCCCATTGGTCCAGGAGATCACCCAACGTGTCGATGCCCTCAACACCGAACTCGGCGCTCCGTTGGCGGCAATTGGCGAGTGGGCCCAGACACAGCTCCAGACACTCCAGACACAGCTGAGCGCCGTAAACGACTAGCCGTCGCCTCGACGCTGCAACTCGGCCAGCTCCCGCTCGAAGTCGCCTGTCCCCTCGAACTCCTTGTACACGCTGGCGAACCGCAGGTACGCGACGTGGTCCACTGCCGCGAGCTGTTCGAGCACCGCCCTACCGATGTCGTCAGACGACACGAGCCTCCCATGGCCATCGGCCTCGGTCCGGATCGCGCGCACCATGCGTTCCCTGGCCTTCTCGTCGACAGGGCGGTCCGCAAGCGCGTGTTCCATCCCCCTTCGAACCTTGTCGATCTCGAACGGTTCCAGGCGGCCGTCTCTCTTGCGAACGATCAACGGGACGTCGGCTCGCTCATACGTCGTGAACCGAACCCCGCACGATTCACAAAGACGCCGCCTGCGAATCGCAGATCCGGAGTCCACCGGCCGGCTATCGATCACCCGAGTGTCATCGGATGCACAGAAGGGACACTGCATGTTCTCCACAGCGTACCCGGACCGATTCGACGAGGTTCAACCGGCGGAGGGGACGACGAGGATGTCTCCTGGATAGATCGTGGCCGCATCGAGATCATTCAGGCGTCTGATCTCGGAAACGGTCACCCGTACGTCGCCCCCGTCCGGCGTAGCCGTCCGCGCAATATCCCAGACCGTCTCTCCGGCAACCACCTGATGCTGCGCCGTTTCGTGGACGCGATCCTGTGCTCCGACGGCGTTCGCGAGCAGGAGGAAGAAGACCACGATGGTCGTGAGGAGAACCGCAGCCCTTCGCAGGGTCTTGGTGTTCATCGTCATGTCCACTCCCTCCTGTACTCGCCGGTGCTCTCGACCGTGCCCCCACGCTACGAAACGGGTGTGACAGAAACCCGATCGAACGTGTGTTCGTAGTGTAGACCGAACATACGTTCGGCGTCAAGGGCGAACGTATGTTTGTCTGGACATGCCCTCGTCGCTAGGGTGGGAACGTACGTTCGAGGAGGAGCACATGGAGGACCTGACCGGCCGGCAGCGCGAGATACTCGACTACATCCGGGACACGGTCGCCGACAGAGGCTATCCGCCTTCGGTACGCGAGATCGGTGACGCTCTCGGACTTCGCTCCCCCTCCACCGTTCACAGCCACCTCTCATCGCTCGTACGAACCGGCCATCTCCGACGGGATCCCTCCAAACCGCGCGCGATCGAAGTGCTGGAATCCGACGGTTCCAGACTCCACCGATCCTCAACTCGGGATGTCCCACTCATCGGCCACATCGCCGCCGGTGTCCCAATCCTCGCCGACGAACAGATCGAAGAGGTCCTCGCCCTTCCGACCGAGTTCACAGGGCAAGGCCCCGTGTTTCTCCTCAGAGTGCGTGGCGATTCGATGGTCGACGCGGGCATCCTGGACGGCGACTATGTCGTCGTCCGTAGCCAGAACGTCGCTGAAGCCGGCCAAATCGTCGCCGCTCTCATCGATGGCGAGGAGGCAACGATCAAGCGATTTGCTCGCAGAGACGGTGCGGTGGTGCTGATCCCCGAAAACCCGGCCTACGACGAGATGGTCTTCACCGAGGGTGTACAGATCCTCGGAAAGGTCGTTGCGGTCCTTCGGGCAATCTGAGCGCCACAACATACCGCGCAAGACGCTGTGCCTCCGCGTGGGACGCCCGCACCCGCATCCGCACGCCGTCCTGTCGGTACTCCTCCTGGAGCACATCGGTCAGCCGGTGGAGTCGTTCGACCTCGGGGCCAAACGGCACCAGCACCTCGACCACCTCGAAGCCGGCGGACACTGCCTCCCAGATCCGTTCCGCGAGATCTTCGATCCCGGCACCTGTCACCGACGACACCATCGGCGCACCCGGATGGCGGCTCTCAAAGCTCCCCTTCCCGAGATCGAGTTTCGTCCCGACCAGCAGTTCCGGAATGTCACCGGCACCGATTTCGTCCAGTACGGACCGCACCGCACCGATGTGCATCTCCGAGTTGTCGTCGCTCATGTCAACGAGATGCACCAGCACATCAGACTCTGTGACCAGTTCGAGCGTCGAACGAAACGCCTCGACCAACTGATGGGGTAGGCGCCTGACGAACCCAACCGTGTCGGTGATCAGCAGCTCCCTGCCGCCAGGGAGCAAACAGCGTCGCGTCGACGGATCCAAGGTGGCAAACAGCTGGTCCTGTACGAGCACAGATGCGCCCGTCATTGTGTTCAGGAGGCTGGACTTCCCTGCGTTGGTGTATCCCACGAGCGACACGACCGGCACCTTTGATCGCCTGCTTCGCTTCACCAGTCGAGTTCGCTCGACCTCGTCCAAATCGGCTCTGAGTTTCGCCACCCTCCGGAGGATGCGTCGCCGATCCGTCTCGAGCTGCGTCTCCCCCGGCCCGCGGGTCCCGATACCACCACCCAACCTCGACATCTCCACACCTCTCCCACGAAGGCGTGGCAGCAGATATCGGAGCTGAGCGAGTTCGACCTGAAGGCGCCCCTCGCTGCTCTCTGCGTGCAGCGCGAAGATGTCGAGGATCAGTGCCGTTCTGTCGAGCACTCGTACTCCGAGTGCTGCACTCAGATTCCGTTCTTGTGCCGGGCTGATCTCCTGATCGAAGATCACGACACCGGCTTCTCTCTCCTCGACCAGACGTCGGATCTGCTGGAGCTTGCCCGACCCGACGAGCGTGGCCGGATCGAGCCGGTCACGTCGCTGCACGACGGTGCCCACCACTTCGGCACCCGCAGTGTCCGCAAGGCGGGCCAGCTCCTCCAGCGAGACCACCCCCTCGGTCACCGCCGCTGCCAGGATTGCCCGCTCACCCATGCCACTCACCCTCGAACACGAAGCTCGCCGGTCCGGTGATCCACGCGACGCCCTCTTCCAGGTGGACGTCCAGCCGGCCACCCGGGAGACGTACGGTGGCATCCTGGCCCACCAGTCCTTCCGCCAACGCTGCTCCGACCGCCGCCGCTGCACCGGTCCCGCACGCGAGTGTCTCGCCAACACCCCGCTCCCACACGCGGACTTCGAGGACTCCCGGAGAGCGCACTGACATGAATTCGACGTTCACACCTTCAACGAACGCTGCCTCGATCCTCGCTCCGATCTCCTCAACACGAACGCAAGCGGGATCCTCGACCTGAACTACGGCATGCGGGTTGCCGACACTCACTTCTCTCAATGAGGTCCCCTCGACCTCGCGCCGGACACTCGCCGTGTCGATCCGGCCAAGCTCGACGGTGATCGAATCACTTCCCAGCTTCACGGAACGGGGCCCGACCGCTGTCTCCACCGTGAACTCCGAGCCGCCGACGAATCCTTGACGGACGGCGAACGCCGCAACGCAGCGAAGCCCGTTTCCACACATCTCCGCAGGCGATCCGTCCGCGTTCCAGTACTCCATGCGGACACGCCCCGAGTCGAGAGGGCTGACGACCAGGACCCCGTCGGCACCAATCCCCCGCCGACGATCGCACATACGCTGGATCTCTTCGTCGGACGGCGCGAACGGCCCTTCGACAACGACAAAGTCGTTGCCCAGACCCTCCATCTTCGTGAAGTTCACTCCGTTGCCTCCTCGAACACCGATCTGACCGCCTCGTACAGGGTGTCGTGGTCGTCACTCCACGGTACCCACACGATCCTCGGATCGCGGTGGAAATACGTTCGCTGATGCTTGGCGAGACGAAGGGTCGCCCTGATCGCCTCGGCGACACCCACCTCTACTGCCACCTCGCCGCGCACAACCGGCAGCAGCTGCTTGTAGCCCACCGCCTGGGAGGCGGTGCGCCCGAGTCGCGGTGCCAACTCCCGAACCTCGTCCAGAAGGCCGGTGTGGATCATCCTTTCGAGGCGCCGGCCAACGCGGTCGGCGAGCCGATCACCGGGGTCGAGCCCCACCGCCTTGAACTCGAACAACGATCGGTAGGACCTGACCGCCTCCGCCTCGGTGGACAACGATCGGCGAGACGGCGAGTTCCCCGTGAGACGGTAGATCTCGAGCGCTCGTACCACCCGTCTGGGGTTGGTGAGATCGACGTGTAGGGCCGCGTCGGGATCGATGTCGAGCAGCTCGTCGACATTCTCGGTCGCAGTTCTCTCATCGAGCTCGGCGCGCACGGCCGGGTCCGACGACGGAAAGCTCAGCGGATCGATGACGGCTCGAAAGTGCAGACCTGACCCGCCCACCAGAATGATTCGCCGTTTGAGGAGTGTCCTCGCACGCTCCTGGAACTCGGCCACCGTGAATTCGTCTTCCGGGTCGACGAGGTCGATCATGTGGTGTGGGACTCGCGCGCGTGTATCCCGGTCCGGCTTGGCGGTCCCGACATCCATCTCGCGGTACACCTGCATCGAGTCCACCGACAGGATCTCTGCATCGAGCTCTTCCGCAAGACGGAGGGCCATCTCGCTCTTCGCCGACGCCGTCGGGCCGAGAATGGCGAGGATCAGCGTACGGCCCCCATCAAGTGGTGCTTGTGTCCACTGGTGATCTCGACCCGGAGGAACTGGCCCGCGGGGTAGGTTCCTTCGACGTGTACCACCCGATTCCCCTCGGTGCGGGCCGTCGCCATCGTCGGGTCCTTCTTCGACGGACCCTCGACCAGCACTTCCTCGACTCGTCCGACCTGTTCGAGGTTCTTCTCGAGCACGATTCGACTCTGGAGGCCCACGAGACGCTGATACCTGTCCTTCATGACGTCGGCATCGATGTAACGATCCTGCATGCCGGCCGCTGCGGTTCCGGGACGAGGTGAGAACAAGAACGTGAACGCGTGGTCGAAGCGCGCCGCTTCCATGACATCCATGGTGGCCCGGAAGTCCGATTCCGTCTCTCCTGGGAAACCAACGATCACATCCGTCGATACGGCAAGGTCAGGAATGGAGGTGCGAGCGAGCGCCAACCTGCTCATGAACCGGTCAACGTTGTACCCACGGTGCATCGCCGCGAGGACTCGGTCGCTGCCACTTTGGAGCGGCAGGTGGAGCTGACCACACACAGCCTCGGTTTCGGCCATCGCGGCGGCGACGTCCTCACGAAAGTCGGCGGGATGTGGGCTCGTGAACCGGATCCGCCTGATTCCCTCTATTTCTCCGACCCTCCGGAGCAGATCGGCAAAAATCGGACGACGCTTGCCGCCGAGGGCGAGGTCGCGCCCATACGTGTTCACGTTCTGACCCAGCAGCGTCACCTCGACCACGCCTTCAGCCGCGAGTGTCTCGATCTCTGAGACGATGTCGCCGGGGCGCCTGCTGATCTCCGGTCCTCGCACCGACGGAACGATGCAGAACGTGCAGGTGTTGTTGCAGCCGACCTGAATCGTCACCCAGGCCGAGTGGGACTGTCGGCGGGAGGTCGGAAGGAGCGACGGCAGCGTCGTCATCTCCTCGATCACCTCGGTCACTCCACCATCTCCCCGGGCGACCTCCATGAGGTCGAGAACGCGGTCGAGATTGTGGGTACCGAGCACGACATCCACCCAAGGCGCCCGCTCCCTGACCAACTCCCTGTCCTTCTGCGCGGCGCACCCTCCGACCACGAGCAGTGCGTCGGGATGAGCGTCCTTGAATGTCTTCAGGTGTCCAAGATTGCCGTACAACCGATTATCGGCGTTCTCCCGAATCGTGCACGTGTTGATGAACACGACGTCGGCATTGTCGACATCGTCGGTCGGTTGCATGCCGTCCAGTTCGAACATGCCGGCAATCCGCTCGCTGTCGTGCTCGTTCATCTGGCACCCGAACGTCTTGATCAGGTACCGCTTGCCGGCTCGATCCCCGGTCTGCACGCTGGTCATCGGGCGTAGTCGGTGACTCGCAGTTCCCTGATCACCGTCACCAGAATCTGTCCCGGGTACTGGAGATCCTCCTCCAACCGCTTCGCGATCCTGCGAGCGAGATCGGAGGCAGCCAGATCGTCCACCGTCCCAGGGTCGACCACGACGCGTACCTCGCGGCCGGCCTGCATCGCAAACACCTTCTCAACTCCACTGAAGTCGTAGGCGAGCTCCTCGAGCTTCTCGAGCCTCCTCACGTACGACTCCAATGCTTCGCGCCGTGCACCGGGTCGAGCAGCCGAGACCGCGTCGGCGGCCTGGACGATGACGGCGAGCACCGTGCGAGGCTCCACCTCGTTGTGGTGCGCCTCGATGCCGTGGACCACGGCAGGATCTTCACCGAACCGACGGGCAATCTCTGCACCAATGAGCGCATGCGAGCCGTCCACTTCGTGCGTGACGGCCTTGCCGAGGTCATGCAGCAGAGCGGCCCGTTTCACCGGTGCGGGATCGATCTCTAGCTCGGAGGCGAGCATCGCCGCGATGTGGGCGCACTCGACGAGGTGCTTCAGCACGTTCTGACCGTAGGACGTGCGGTACTTCAGTCTGCCAAGCAGCGTGACCAGCTCCGGGTGCATCCGCGAGATGCCAACCTCGACGAGTGCCCACTCGCCTGCGTCTCTCACCGACTCCTCCACCTCTGCGCGAGACTTGTCGTACATCTCTTCGATCGATGCAGGGTGGATGCGGCCATCCTGCACCAGGCGTTCGAGTGTGAGGCGAGCGACTTCTCTCCGTACCGGGTCGAAGGAAGACACCGATACCGCCTCCGGAGTGTCATCAACGATCAAATTGACTCCCGTGATCGCCTCGAACGCACGGATGTTGCGGCCCTCACGGCCGATGATGCGGCCCTTCATGTCATCGTTTGGCAGTTCGACGACCGAAACCGTGGACTCGGTAACCACCTCGGCGGCGAGCCGCTGGATCGCTGTGGCGAGGATTCGTCTCGCCCGACGGTCTGCCTCTTCACGGGCCTTGATCTCCATATCTCGAACGAGGACCATGGCTTCACGCCGGGCCTCATCCTCTACTTGATGAAGAAGGTTCGACTTGGCGGCGTCCGCGTCGAATCCTGCGAGTCGCTCCAGCTCGGACCGTGCCTGTTCTCGCAGCTTCTCCGTCTCGACCCGCTGAGCTTGTGCCTCGTTCTCTCGCGAAATCAACAACTGCTCTCTCTGAGCGAGGTTCGATGCTCGCTGTTCGAGGGTTTGCTCGCGCTGTCCAAGCCGCTCCTCAGACGAGTTCAACTCGATCTTGCGATGTTCGAGCGCCGCCGCCTCACGCTCCCGGTACGCTTCCGCCTTGGCCCGTGCCTCCTCTTCCCCTCGAGAGAGCAGCTCCTGAGCCTCGAGCCGTGCCTTCGCGACCAGCCCCTCGGCCGTCGATTCAGCATTCGCTCGAGTCACTCCGGCGCGGTACTTCGTCCAAAGGAAACCCAGGAGTCCCCCAACCGTCAGGCTCACGGCCCCGACGATGTATTCCATGGTTCCGTCGCTTTCTCAGAACCTTCAACAACGCAGGTGCCGAGCCCGGAGGGCCCGGCACACACACATCTCCGGCACGCGGCGAAGGTCTACCGTCGCCGCGGCTGCTGATTCGTTGAAGATTCGCTGGTGAGTTTTGGTTTCAAGTGATAGTTCGTGTGTGCCTGGAACTCATCGTACCGTACAGACGCCCCTCACGCACTAGTCAATCTTCCTTCGCTTCCTGTTCCTCACGACTCGGTTCCAGCAGCCCGACCGCCTCGAACACCTTCGCTTGAAGCTGAACGGCGACCTCGGGGTTCTCCTCCAGGAACTGCTTGGAGTTCTCACGTCCCTGGCCAAGCTGGTCGTTGTCGTAGCTGTACCAGGCGCCGCTCTTGCGGACGATTCCCTCGGTAACGGCGACGTCCAGGAGGCTGCCCATGCGAGAAATGCCGGTCCCGAACATGATGTCGAACTCTGCCTGACGGAACGGTGGTGCCACTTTGTTCTTGACGATCTTGGCTCGCACTCGGTTGCCGATCGACGTCTGGCCGTCCTTGATGGTCTCGATTCGGCGGATGTCGATGCGCACCGACGAGTAGAACTTCAACGCCCGGCCGCCCGGCGTCGTTTCCGGCGATCCATACATGACACCGATCTTCTCTCGAAGCTGGTTGATGAAGATGGCCGTCGTCCGGGAACGGTGGATGTTGCCGGTGAGCTTCCTGAGTGCCTGCGACATCAGCCTCGCCTGCAGTCCCACGTGGGAGTCGCCCATTTCACCCTCGATCTCTGCTCGAGGCACGAGCGCGGCGACGGAGTCGATCACCACCACGTCGAGCGCGCCGGATCGGATCAGCATGTCGGTGATCTCCAACGCCTGCTCTCCCGTGTCTGGCTGCGAGATGAGCAGTTCGTCGACATCGACGCCCAGTGCTTTCGCGTAGATCGGGTCCAAGGCGTGCTCGGCATCGACGAACGCGGCGATCCCCCCGTTTCGCTGTGCCTCGGCAATGATGTGAAGTGACAGGGTGGTCTTGCCGCTGCTCTCCGGGCCGAAGATCTCGACAACCCTCCCCCTCGGCACTCCTCCGATGCCCAGGGCGAGGTCGAGAGCGAGCGCGCCGGTGGAGATGCATGCCATCTTCTCCTGGACGCCGTCGCCCATCTTCATGATGGCGCCCTTACCGAATTGCCGCTCGATCTGCGACATCGCCATCTCGAGCGCCTTGTCTCGTTCCACCTGTGACTCCCTTCTCGTGTGTCGACACCGTACGACGCCGGTGTGACATGTTCGATCTTAGTCGAACATGTGTTCGCCACCAAGCATGTACCGCTCCAGGCGCTCGTACCTCGGACCCCCCGGGCCGAGATGGCTCCTGAACACGTCCACCTCATCCACCATCCACGAGACGCCGGCAAGCGGCGGCCGCGCCACGACAGAGCGTACATCTTGATGTGGCCGAATCCGCGACAGGGTCAAATGCGCTCTGAACGGACGCTCCTCCGGCGGCATCCCCGCCCTCTCGGACGCCTCCTCGACGACCCGTGCGAGGCGATCGAACCCCACCAGGCCATCCGAGAATCCTACCCACAGAACCGTCGCCTTGGCCGGGGCAGGAAAGGCACCCAATGCCCCGAACGTAGCTCTGAATGGCTCGCCGAAGTCGACTTCGTCGAGCGCTCCGAGGAGCCGCTCATATGTGAGCTCGTCCGTGTCGCCAACGAATCGCAGAGTCAGATGCCAGTTCTGAGGCCGCACGACGCGCCCCGGGAGCGGCCCGTCGAGGAGTGCAGCGAGGGCATGGCGAGGCTCATCGAGAAGCGGAACCGCGATGAACAGCCTGCCTACCACCACGTCCCCGTGATGCCGAGCCGCAAGAGGTGGAGCGCCGCCGTAGACGCGTACGTACGCACCCGCTCCCTGTCACCGGGAAGCCGCATCGTCCGTGCACGGGTATCGGCGGGCGTGTGTACGCCAATGATCATCGTGCCCGGCGGGCGCTCCAGGGGATCGGGGCCGGCCGACCCGGTGACCGAGACAGCGACCTCGGCGCCAAGTTGCTCGGCAGCACCATCTGCCATCGCTCTGGCAGTAGCTTCACTGACCGAACCCTCTCTCTCGATGATGCCCGCGGGAACCCCGAGCAAGGTGGTTTTGAGGTCGGTCGCATAGGTCACTGCCCCACCACGGAACACGCTCGAAGCTCCGGGAACGGAGGTGAGACGCGCGGCAATCATCCCCCCGGTCGCCGACTCTGCCGTCGCGACGTGCCAGCCGCGCCCGCCGAGCAGCCGAAGCACGATCGCTTCGACGGTCTCCTGGTCGACGCCGAAGACTCGTGTCCCCAAGCGTTCACGGACGATCCGTTCGATCGGGGCGATCAGTCGGTCTGCGTCCGCCACCGTCGTGGCCTTCGCGGTGATCCGGATCTTGATCTCTCCCGCCGACGCGAGGAACGCTATCGACGGGTTCGATGGGCCATAGAGGTCGTCGAGGAGTTCCGCGACGCTCGACTCTGACGAGCCCCACGTCCGGATGAGTCTGCTCTTCACGACCCCTCCCCCATCGGTTCTCAGACGAGGCAGAACCTCCGTCTCGAGGAGCGCTTCCATCTCTTCCGGTACTCCGGGAACGGCAAAGATCCACGCCTCGCCGTGACGGAGCGCTATCCCCGGCGCGGTCCCCTTCGGGTTTGCCAGGAACCCGGCTCCCTCTGGGCGCTCCGCCTGGCGGAGGTTTGCTGTGGGCATGGCACGGCCGAGTCGCTGGAACCGATCCCTCAGCAGGTTCGCCTCCTCCTCGACGAACTCCATCGGTCTTCCGGTTGCGGCACAGATCCCTTCCCTCGTCAGATCATCCTGCGTGGGACCGAGGCCCCCGGTGATGATCAGGGCGTCCGCACGACCGATCCCCGCCTCGATCGCATCCGCGATTCGGGCGATGTTGTCCCCAACGACTCCCTGGTAGTGGGCGTCGTGGCCCTCTTCAGCGAGGCGCCGACCGATCGTTGCAGCGTTCCCATTGAGAATCTGACCGATGAGCAGCTCAGTTCCGACGGCGAGTACCTCGACGATCACGCGTGCACCGTCCCCTCCAGATCCGGTCCGTACGCACCGGTGATCACCGCGTCGACGACATCCCCCTGTGTGCCCGTGTCGAGGGTGATCATCCCATCGATTTCTGGCGCTTCTCTGAACGATCTTCCGACCGGCACTCCCTCCTCGACCTGGTCGACGAGTACCGGCACCGTCCGTCCGACCATGCCGGCCTGCCGGTCGGCAGTGATGCGCTCCTGCACCCGCTGGAGATGCCGGGCGCGTTCCGCCGTTTCTGCAAGATCGGGACGGCCGGGCAGCACCGCCGCAGGGGTGCCATCCTCCGGCGAGTAGGGGAAGAACCCTGCCCAATCGAGCCTTGCTGCTTCCAGGAACGACTCGAGCGTATCGACGTCTCCATCCGTCTCCCCCGGGAATCCCACGATGAAACTCGAACGAAGGGCGGCGTCGGGGGCGACCGCTCTGATGTCCTCGATCAGGCGCAGGTAGCGTTCCGTACCGCCCGGTCTGGCCATCGCCCTGAGAAGGCGCTGCTCGGCGTGCTGGAGGCTCAGGTCGAAGTAGGAGGCCACGGCAGGATTGCCCCCCATCTCTTCGATGAGCGACTGCTTGATCTCCGACGGGTAGAGGTACAGCAGTCTGACCGTCCATAGGTCCGGCACGGATGCGACCTCGCGCACGAGATCAGTGATGCCTCCGGGGTCACCGATGTCCCGTCCGTACGCGGCGAGGTCTTGCGCGACGAGGACCAGCTCCCGAACGCCTTCTGCCACCAACCGTTCTGCCTCGGCCACGATGTGGTCTACCGGACGTGAGCGTTGTTTGCCGCGAAACGATGGAATCGCACAGAACGTGCAGGTCTTGTCACATCCCTCCGCGACCTTCAGATACGCGTAGGGCGTTGTCGGTGTGCTCCGGCGGACCTCATGGAGGATGTCCATCGGCGACCGCTCGAGCCGCACCTTGCGCCACCCCGCCATGTCGCCGAGGATCCCCATGAGATCCGGATAGTGATCGATACCGACAACGGCGTCCACCTCCGGGATGGCGTCGGTGATCTCCTGCCCATATCGCTGTGCCATACAGCCCAGCACGATCAGACGGGCTCCCGGCCGCCGTGCTCCCTCCAACTCCAGGATCGTGTTGATCGACTCTCTGCGAGCGTCCTCGATGAACGCGCACGTGTTGACCAGGACGAGATCCGCCTCCTCCGGGGCAGACGCCATGGCGAAACCGGCTGCGTCGAGCAGGCCTCCGACCTTGTCGGAATCGACCTGGTTCTTCGCACAGCCGAGCGTCGTGAGCCACACCGAGGGAACAGGCATCGGCCAAGGGTACATGCGAATAGAATCCGAGCGTGCCCAAGATCGCCCTCGTCACCGGAGCCTCACAGGGAGTCGGCCTGGAGCTGGCCGAGCAGCTCGCGTCCAATGGGTACTGCCTCGCAATGGTCGGGCGCGATCCCCACAATCTCGAACTCGCTGCGGCACAGCTCGAGCTCGACCAGCCGTGCAAGGCACTCACCTTCGCGACGGACCTCTCGCAGCCGGGTGAGGTCGGCCGCCTCGTGGCCGAACTCGACCAGCGCGGCGCGGAGATCGAAGTGCTCGTGAACAACGCTGCGTACGGCGTCGAGGGCTCCTTCGTCGATCTCGATCTCTCTGCCCAGCTCGGCATGGTCGATCTCAACGTCCGGGCCTTGACCGAGCTGACCTACCTCCTTGCGCGTCGAATGGTCGAACGTGGCTATGGGAGGATCATGAACGTTGCGTCGACCGCTGCATTCGAACCTGGTCCCGGGATGGCGGTGTACCACGCGACCAAAGCGTACGTACTGTCGCTCTCCCAGGCCCTCAGCGACGAACTCGAGGGAAGCGGAGTGACCGTGACTGCTCTTTGTCCTGGACGAACCCAGATGGGGCTCCAACTCAGGGCCGGTGTCGAGGCATCGCACGTGGTGCAGATCGGAATGATGAGCGCCCACGACGTTGCCGCTGCGGGCTACGAGGGGATGATGGCGGGGCGAGGACTGGTTGTTCCGGGCGCCGTCAACAAGGCGACGGTTGGCATCAGCAGGGTGCTGCCCGGCCGTCTCGCCGCACGTTTGGCCGCACTACTCGGCAAGCGCTAGGCGAGGAACAGCGCCGGCTCTTCGAGATTCTCCATGAGCATGGCCATGAATGCCCTCCCCAACCCGCCATCGATGACCCTGTGGTCGTACGACAACGACAGTGGCACCAGCGGAGCAATCGCGACTCTTCCATCGCGGGCTACGGGTGTGTCCGTGGCTCTCCCGACCGAGAGTATCGCCGTCGTCCCGTAGGGAATGATCGGCGTGCCGAATCCGCCACCCGCCGCCCCGATGTTCGACACGGTGAACGTTGCACCCGCCACCTCATCCGGGACGAGCGTGCGCTGTCGTGCTGCCGTTGAGAGACGGACGACCTCATCTGCCAGGCCCATCAATCCCACCTGGTTCGCCCTCTTGATGACGGGAACGATCAGTCCGTCAACGGTATCCACCGCAAGGCCGATGTCGTAGCGCTTGTGCAGGATCAGATCGTTGCCGTCCAGCGTGGCGTTGAACTCGGCGAAGCGACGAAGGACGGGAAGTACTGCCTTGATCACAAGCGCCTCGATCGGGATGGTTCGATCATGCCGCTTCCCGAGCGCTGCTCGTGTCGCGAGCAGGCGCGATCCGTCGATCTGGTCGAACGTCGTCACGTGTGGAATTTCTCGCCACGATCGTTCCATGTGCGCGGCGATGGTCCGGCGGAGCCGGCTCATCGGCACGCGCTCGTCGGTTTCGGTGGCCGTCACGACGACATGGCGCTCGCCGGCGCGCTGCACGTCCTCTCTGGTGATCCTTCCGTCCGTGCCGGTGGCCACCACGGTTGACAGATCAACACCCAACTCCCTCGCCAGCTTGCGCACCACGGGAAGCGCCTTGACCGGCCCAGGTCTCGATTCCGCAGGAGTAGGCGGCGGGACGGGCTCGGGAACCGCACCGGCCTCCGCCCGGGACGGGAGGGCCTCGGCGCGGGTGTCGAGTGTGCCAACGATCGGAGCGTCGGTGTCGGACCCGATGACCGCGAGGATGGATCCGACGAGGATGGTCTCACCTTCCTCTGCGCCGTGCGCGAGGACCGTTCCCTCAAAGGGCGAGGGAATCTCGACGACTGCTTTGTCCGTCTCGATCTCCACCAACGGCGCATCGATCCCGACTGTCCCTCCGACGGGGACGATCCACCGTACGATCTCCGCTTCTGTCAAGCCCTCACCGATGTCAGGCAGTCGAAACTCCACTACGCCTCCAGTGTCTTCATCACCGCACGAACGATACGGTCCGCGTCGGGCAGGTGGTGTCGTTCGGTTCGCTTCAAGGGTACGACGATATCCCATCCGGTGACCCTCTCGATCGGGGCCTCCAACGAGTACAGCGCGTGTTCCTGTATGCGGGCGACCACCTCTGCTCCAAACCCGCCTGTGCGTTGCGCCTCGTGAACGATGACTGCTCGATGGGTCTTGCGAACGGACGCCAACACTGTGTCCATGTCGAGCGGCGTGAGCGTGCGCAGGTCGATGATCTCGGCTCGAACGCCCTGCTCGGCGAGTCTTTCACCGGCCTGCCGGGACTCCCGCGCCATCGAGCCGTAGGTGACGATCGTCACGTCGGAGCCGCCCCGAATGACCCTCGCCTCTCCCAGCGGCACGCGGAATGCCCCCGCCGGAACCTCCTCCTTGACCGAGCGGTACAGACGGATCGGTTCGAGGAAGATCACTGGATCGGGATCATCGATTGCCGCGAGCAGC
The DNA here is from genome assembly GCA_964633745.1 of uncultured Acidimicrobiia bacterium. Classification (GTDB taxonomy): domain Bacteria; phylum Actinomycetota; class Acidimicrobiia; order Spongiisociales; family UBA4744; genus CAYLHS01. The sequence continues at coordinate 1,527 of CAZWHZ010000024.1, read as the reverse complement.
AAGCCTTTCGCGTCGAACGGCGTCGAGGGAACGACCACCTTCACGCCCGGTACGTGAGTGTAGATGGCCTCGGTCGACTCTGAGTGGTGCTCTGCGGCGCCGATCCCTCCCCCATACGGCATGCGGATGACCATCGGAGCGGTGAATCTGTGCCGCGACCGGTTCCGGATGCGGCCGACGTGGGAAACGATCTGATCGTACGCAGGGTACGAAAACCCCATGAACTGGATCTCGACGACCGGGCGAAGACCGGCGACGGCCATCCCGAACGCGGTCCCGACGATGCCCGACTCCGCGACAGGGGTATCGATGACCCGATCCCCGCCGAAGGCTTCGAGCAGCCCATCGGTGACTCTGAAGACCCCGCCCGTCCGCCCGACGTCCTCCCCCATCAGCACGACGTCGTCGCGTTCTGCCAGCGCCGTCCGTAGCGCCTCATTGATCGCCTGTGCGATGGTCTTCACTCGACACCATCCCGCTGCTGCGTGAGATCGGGGGTCAGCCGCTCGAACATGGCGTCGAAGACTTCTGGCCTTTCTTCCGCGGGAAGCGACTCGGCCCATTCCACCGCGGCCTCGATCTCCCCAGTCGCCGTCGCGAGAGTCTGTGCTTCCCACTCCTCGTCCCACGCCTCTTCGGCAACCAGGTAGCGCCGAACGCGCTCGATCGGATCGAGATCGCGCCACGCCGCTTCCTCGTCACCCGTTCGATACCTGGCTGGATCGTCGCTCGTGGTGTGTGGCCCAACCCTGTAGGTGAGTGCCTCGATCAGTGTCGGCCCCTGTCCGGTGCGTGCCCTCCGAACTGCCTCCTCGGTCGCAGCAAGAACAGCGAAGACGTCGTTGCCGTCAACGAGGACTCCCTCCATGCCGTACCCCACAGCCTTCTGTGCAATGGTCTCGGAAGCCGTCTGACCCGACACGGGCATCGAGATCGCGTACCCGTTGTTCTGGCAGATGAACACGGTTCCCGTCCCAAACACCGAAGCGAAGTTCATCGCCTCGTGAAAATCGCCTTCCGATGTGGCACCGTCCCCGAAGTAGGTCGCCGCAACCCTGTCTTCGCCTCGAATGCGCGCTGCCCACGCGAGCCCGACGGCGTGGAGCATGTGTGCACCGACCGTGATGGAAGGCGGAAGCACAGGCACTCCCTCGGGAGGACAACCGCCTCGCTCATCACCCATCCGGCCGAGCAAGAGCAACTCCCACCCGTACCCATGCATCCACATCGCCGCAGCATCTCGATACGTGGCAACCATCCAGTCGTCTTTGCGAAGTGCCGCCGCCGAGCCGATTTGCGCTGCCTCCTGTCCTTTGAACGGGGCATAGGTCGCCAGGCGGCCTTGCTTCTGGATGGCGGTCGCCTTCTCGTCATATCGCCGTGCGGTCAGCATCGCGACGAACAGCTCTCGCGTCCGCTCGAGATCGACGGGCGGCTCCGACGTCAGCGACCCGTCGGGCCGCAGGATCTGCAGCATTCCGAGCAGGCTAGTTCAGACTCGAGTCTTCAGTCTTCAGTCATCAGTCA
>CAZWHZ010000023.1:0-19063 GCA_964633745.1 uncultured Acidimicrobiia bacterium | reverse complement strand
GTGCGTCTTCGAGGAATGCTGGGTCGTACACCTTCATCCTGATCGCAGCGTGCGGACACACCAGCGCGCATTTGGCACAGTCGATACAGATGTCCGCGTCCCAAATCGGGATCTCTTCAGCGATGTTGCGTTTCTCCCACTTGGTCGTTGCCGTCGGGAACGTGCCATCTACCGGCATCGCGCTCACCGGCAGCAGGTCTCCTTTGCCCTCGAGCATGAGCGACGTGACCCTCTGGACGAAGTCCGGCGCCTGCTCCGGAACGGGCCGGCGCATGTGGATCGTCGACGTCGACTCCGAGGGCACATCTACCGGGTACAGGGCGGCCAGCGCGCCGTCGACCGCGTCGTAGTTCTTCTGGAGGACCGACTCTCCGAACTTGCCGTAGGTCAGGTCGATCGCGTGCTTGATCTCATCGATCGCCTGCTCTCTAGGCAGGACGCCGCTCAGCGCGAAGAAGCAGGTTTGGAGCACCGTGTTGATACGGCCGGGCATGCCGGCGTCGCGAGCCACCGAGTAGCCATCGACGATGTAGAACTTGAGGTGTTTGTCGATGATCTGACGTTGCACTTCCGCAGGGATGTTGTCCCACACCTCCTCGGGACCGTACGGGCTGTTCAGCAGGAACGTCGCTCCCTCAGCTGCGTGTTCCAGCACGTCCATCTTCTCGAGGAAGACGAACTGGTGACAACCGACGAAACCCGCCTTGTCGATCAGATAGGTGGATTGGATCGGGTCCTCACCAAAACGGAGGTGGGAGACCGTGACCGATCCGGCCTTGCGAGAGTCGTACACGAAGTAGCCCTGTGCGTTCAATGGCGTGTTGGTGCCGATGATCTTCACCGAGTTCTTCGATGCGCCGACCGTGCCGTCACTTCCAAGCCCATAGAACAGAGCCTTGACCCTGCCTTCGGGCTCCGTGTCGAATCCTTCGACCGGTGCGAGGCTCGTCCCCGTCACATCGTCGACGATGCCCACGGTGAAGTGGTTCTTCGGCGTTTCGGACTGCATCTCCTCAAAGATGCCGGCCACCATTGCCGGAGTGAACTCCTTCGATGACAGCCCGTACCGACCACCGATGATGGTCGGTGTCTGGCCCCAAGCGATTCGGCCGGCCGCCTGGGCTTCCGCGAGTCCGGCGACCACATCAACGTACAAGGGCTCGCCGAGCGCTCCTGGTTCCTTGGTCCGGTCGAGAACGGCGATCGTCTTTGTCGTTCCCGGAAGGGCTGCAATGAATGCCTCGATCGAAAAAGGTCGGTACACCCTTACGGCGATCACACCTACCTTCTCGCCGCCGGCGTTGAGGGCATCGACCGTCTCACGGACGGCCCCGACACCGGAACCCATCAGAACGATGACCCGGTCGGCATCCGGCGCTCCGAAGTAGTCGAACAGGTGGTAGGACCGCCCGGTCAGTTCGGCGAACCGGTCCATGGCCTCTTGCAGATGGTCGGGAGCAGCGATGTAGTACGGGTTGGCGGCCTCGCGTGCTTGGAAGAACACATCCGGATTCTGAGCGGAGCCTCGCAGCACCGGGTGCTCGGCGCTGAGACGACGCTCGTGGTGGGAGCGTATGGCGTCCCCGTCCATCATGGCCTCGATGATGTCGTCGGAAATCAGTTCGATCTTGTTGAGTTCGTGGGATGTCCGGAACCCGTCGAAGAAGTGCAGGATCGGAACCCTCGATGCCAGGGCCGCTCGCTGCGCAATCAGCGCGAAGTCGTGCACTTCCTGAATCGAGTTGGAGGCAAGGAGCCCGAACCCGGTGCTTCGGGTGGCCATGACATCACTGTGATCGCCGAAGATGGACAGAGCGTGTGTGGCGACCGATCGGGCTGCAACATGAAAGACCGACGGCAGAAGCTCGCCGGCGATCTTGAACATGTTCGGGATCATCAACAACAGACCCTGAGACGCGGTGAATGTCGTGGTCAGCGCCCCGCCCTGCAGCGCACCGTGGACGGCGCCGGATGCGCCCCCTTCACTCTGCATCTCAACGACTTCAGGGACCTCGCCCCAGATGTTCGTCTTCCCTAGTGCAGACCAGGCGTCGGCGTGCTCACCCATCGGCGAGGACGGGGTGATCGGATAGATGGCGATGACTTCGTTCGTCTTGTGGGCTATGTAGGCGGCTGCCTCATTGCCATCGAGTGTCGCAACTTCGTGCTCCACTTCTCGGCCTCCTCATGGTGCGGTACCTCGACCCCTTGCCTGATCGGTCGAGTCCAGGCAAGGATAGCGGTGCCGTCGGACCGGTCGATGTGCTCCGCCTCACCGGCGGCACACATCGTCTAGGCGAGGGTCATGAACAGCTTCTCGAGGGCTGCGGTGTCCCCGACCTGGTCGTCGTCGACGATGCACCGGGCCAGATTGGCGGCAAGCAACTTGAAGCCGACCTTGTCGAGTGCTTTCGACGCCGCCGCGACCTGTGTGACGATGTCGGTGCACTCACGGTCGTTCTCGATCATGCGGATGATGCCTGAAACCTGACCTTCGATGCGACGCAGTCGAGGGAGAACTGCGTTCCGTGATTGCTCATCGAGCTGCATAGGAGTCCTTCTTCGAGGTGCCCTCATGGTACTCCGTGGGGGTACCGTCCAGATCGCGGGCTCTTCGGACTACTGTCGGTTGTCGGTTGTCGGTAAGACACTCGCCTCGGGGTCTCGTGACAACGCAGGTCGCGTTCTCACCGAGAACTGACAACCCATGACCCATCACCGGCGGGGCGGATCCCCGCCTACAGAGGAAGCACCACTCGAACGGTGGTTCCTTCGTTGACCTTGCTCTGGATCTCGGCCTCGCCTCCAGCTGTCTCGGCACGACTCTGGATGTTGTCGAGCCCCATGCCTCGCTCGATCGAGTCGATGTCGAAACCCTTCCCCTTGTCCGCCACGGTGATCACGAGGCGATCAATGCCCCTGCTGACGGAGATGCTCACCACGTCCGCGCCCGAATGCCGCAACGCGTTGCTCACCGCCTCCCTCGTGATCTGGAGAACGTCGTCGATCAGCTCGTTTGGAAGGTCGTCGACGGGACCGGTGACACCTATGCCGATGCTGGCTTCGTAGGGAACGGCGAGACGTCCGAGCAGCTCCGACAGTTCGTCCTTCAGGTTGCGGCTGCCCAGTACGGTTGGGCGCAGGTCGAAGATGAATCGTCTGAGCGCGGTGATCGAGTCGTCGAGGTGCAATGCAGACTCTTCCAGGCTGGTGCGCATGTCGGGATCAGGGAGACGTGCCGTCAGAGCCTGGAGGGACAGGCCGACGGCGAAGAGATCCTGGATGATCGAGTCGTGGAGGTCCCGCGCGATGCGCTGGCGATCTTCGAGGACGGCTGCCCTGCGAAGACGCGCTTGAAGTCGGATGGTCGAGATCGCCGATCCTGCGATCAGCGCGAGAGCCCGTATCAGCGTCTCATCCTGTTCTGTGAAACCTCCGTGTACCGCGCCGAGATACAGGTTTCCGAACACGTCGCCGCCGATACGGATCGAGACACCGAGAAAGCCGTCGAGCTGGGGATGATGCTTCGGGAATCCGGTGGCACGAGGGTGCGATTGGGCCTCGTCGAGCCGGATCGGGCTTGGCTGCCATGTGACTGCACCGAGCAGACCTCGACCCTCTGGGGGTCTGCCGATCAGCTCGGCGACCTCCTCGGGCACGCCTTGCTGGACGAACTGGATGAGCTGGCCGTTTTCGCTGACGACACCGAGGGCGCCGTACGGTGCCCCCGTGAGGTCCATCGCCGTTGTGACCACCGTTTCGAGGACTGCGGTGAGTTCTGTCTGTCCGGTGACACGCGCGGCGGCACCGATGAGATCGGAGAGTCGCGAAGCGGGGATCATGGGGCGAGTCATCGCTAGCCAGGCTAATCCGAGGTGGGCGAAGCCCGTGGACGGGCGGAGCCCGCCCAGTCTTCAGTCGTCAGTCTTCAGTCGTCGGTAAGAACGCGGCCTGACTAGCCACGAGACCATCGAGCGACAACCGTCTTGCCGGAAACCGATAGCCCAAAACGGCCGAAGCGAGCTTCTACCGAAAACCGAGAACCGAAAACCGAAGACCACTCTGGACCCGTTAGCCTGAGGCTGTAAGGAGGACATGTGCGGATTCTGATCGTCGATGACCATGAAATCGTCAGAAAGGGTCTGGTGACGTTGCTCGATGGAGAGGATGGCCTCGAGGTCGTCGGTGAGGCGGGAACCGTCGAGTCGGCCATTCGCCGTGTGGGGTACGACCGACCGGAAGTGGTCGTCATGGACGTGCGGCTCCCGGACGGGACGGGCATCGAGGCGTGCAGAGAGATTCGTGCGCGCTGGCCGGATGTGCGCGTGCTGATGCTGACGTCGTTCGCTGATGAAGAGGCGCTGTTCGCGTCGATCATGGCCGGTGCGGCCGGCTATGTTCTCAAGCGGGTCGACGCTCGCCAACTGATCGACAGTATCCGTCGAGTTGGTGCCGGTGAGTCACTCCTCGACCCGACGATGACCGAACATGTCTTCCGTCGGATCCGCGGCGATGAACCAACCGATCCGCTCGTGGCAAAGCTGTCGCCTCAGGAGCGCAAGATTCTCGACCTGATTTCGGAGGGCCTCACGAACAAAGAGATCGCCGAAGAGCTGTTCCTCGCCGAGAAGACGGTCAAGAACTACGTCTCAAACCTTCTGAACAAGCTTGGAATGACACGCAGGACGGAAGCGGCGGCCTACTCGGCACGACTCGCAGCAAAGCGCGAGAGGGAGTATCCGCCGGAGCAGTGGGAGGAGTCATGAGTATCGTCGTAGGGACGGACGGATCGGAGCACTCGCTTCTCGCGGTTCGACGAGCAGTGGAGTTGGCCGAGTCTCGAGGGACCGATCTACATGTCGTGCACGTATCGCACATCCCGAGCAGTCTGCTCGGCGCGCTCAGTCAGGTGCCGGCCGATCTTTCGACGTTGGTGCAGTCTCAGCGGGAACTCGTATGGAGTGTCGTCGATCCGCTGGCTGCCGATGCTTCGGTGGAAGTCCACAAGGTCGATCTGGACGGCTATCCGGCGGATACTCTCGTCGAGTATGCGAAGAAGGTCGGGACGGAGGTGATCGTCGTTGGATCGAGAGGACGGGGTGAACTTGCTGCGCTCGTGTTGGGCAGCACGAGCCACCGGGTCGTGCATCTCTCCTCGTGCGACGTGCTCGTGGTGAAGGGACCCTGCGCATGAGGGTCCTCGACGTCATGACCATCGATGTGATCACGACCACGCCGGAAGCGTACCTGAAGGAAGCGGCACGCATGATGGTGGGCGCGGGTGTCAGCGGTCTTCCGGTCGTCGACGAGTCAGGAGCCCTCGTCGGGATCATCACCGAGGCCGACTTCCTCGAGAAAGAAGCAGATCGGTCGCAGCGAAGACTTCTCAACGCGATGATCGAGGAGGGCGGTCCGATAGTCGCCGCCGAGACCGTAGGGGAAGTGATGACGAGGGATCCGGTCGTCATCTTCCCGGAGGCGAGCGTCACAGAAGCCGCTCGCGTGATGGCCCACCACCACGTGAAGAGGCTTCCAGTCGTCGATGTCCAGGGCGCACTCGTCGGGATCATCAGCAGAGCCGATGTGGTCGCCGTGTTCACTCGCCCGGACGACGTCATCGAAGACGAGATTCGCGAGGACATCGTGAAACGAGTGTTGCTCCTAGACGCAGACTCGCTGGACGTCGACGTGGTAAATGGGGTGGTGACCGTCTCCGGCATCGCACCGACAGCGACTGACGCGCGGCTTCTCGAGGAGCTGATTCGACGCATCGACGGGGTCGTCAGACTGGAGTCGACAGTCTCGTACGACGTAGACGACGGCTGAGGCGCGGGTGAGTTCCCAATTCGTCGCGTTTGCCCACGCGACCGGGTTCTGCAAGGAGGTGTGGGGGCCGGTAGGGGAGGAACTCGGTGGTCGACCGTTCATTGCCTGGAACGCTCCCGGCCACGGAGATGCCGACGAATTCGAGCGGCCTGCGGATTGGTGGTCGTTTGCTCGTCACGCGTTGGACGTTCTCGAGCCGTACGACGGAGCCGCAATCGGTGTAGGACACTCGATGGGGGGAGCCACGCTGCTCATGGCGGAGGTGCTGCGACCTGGCCGGTTCAGGGCTCTGATCGTGATTGAACCGATCGTGTTTCCTCCGCCCTACAGGAGGATGGAGCACATGCCGCTCGCGGACGGTGCGCTGCGGCGAAGAGACGGTTTCCTCAGTCCGGAGGCCATTGTCGGCAACTACCGGAACAAAGCTCCATTCGCGTCGTGGGATCCGCGTGTCCTCGCTGCCTATATCGATGGCGGATTCGTCAAACGAGACGGCCGCTGGTGGCTCCGATGCAGACCTGAGGTCGAGGCGGACGTGTATCGGGCAGCGACAGCGCACGGCCTGTACGACCGACTCGGCGAGGTCCGTTGCCCTGTGTTGGTGCTAGCGGGTGAGCATTCGACGACATTCAACGAGAAGTCCGTTGTCGACTTGACCGAGCGGATGCCGAACGCCGGCTACGAGATCATCGCCGGCACATCACACTTCCTCCCGATGGAACGTCCTGGACTGATCGCCGACGAGATCGCCGGCCGTCTCGGCTCGTAGGCTGCCCCCAGTGGAGTTCGAACCTCTCGACCTTGCCAGGGCTGCTGTCGCGGCCGGGCATCCGGTTGTCTACTTCCGGGGAAGGGAGGAGTTCGTAGGGATTGGTGTCGCGTGGCGCACGAGAGACCGACGTGCGGCACGTCCAACCGGTGCGCGGTGCATGTTCGTGTTTCCGTTTGAGGAGGACGCCAGAGGCGATGTAGTGGTCCCCGCCGTCGCTGTCGTGAGGAGCGACGCCGGAACCCGAACTCACACCATGCCGGGTGCGGAGCGGTTGCTCGAATCGATTCCGGCGCCGGGACCACACCATGTCCCCAGGGGTCGAGTCATCGCCGAGGTGCCGCCGCCGCGGGAGTGGGCTCGACTGGTCGAGCGGGCAGTAGCCGAGATCGACTTCGGCACGATGTCCAAAGTCGTGCTTGCCCGACGAGTCGATGTGGCGATTTCCGCAGGGAGTCCTTTTGATCTGCTCGCCGCCATGGCCGAACGATTTCCGAACACGTTCCTCTACGGGTGGGCGGAGGGCGGAAGCGTGTTCCTCGGCGCCAGCCCGGAGCTACTCGTCGAGAAGCACGGCACTTCCATCCGATCATTCCCGCTCGCAGGAAGTGCTCCTCGCGGAACCGGACCCGAGGACGACGAGCGGATAGCGACAGCGCTGCTCTCCGCTTCGAAGGAGCGTCAGGAGCATCGGATCGTTGTCGACGAGGTCGCCCGCATCCTGCGTGGCGTTACGACCGAGCTGCATGTTCCTGCAACGCCTTCGGTACTACGCCTGGCCAATATCCAACACCTTGGAACGGAGATCACCGGCACGGCGCGCAACGAGACGGACTTCGTCGACCTGGTATCCGAGCTTCATCCGACTCCGGCCGTGGCGGGGATGCCCACTGCAGCGGCGCGCCGCTTCATCAGAGAGAATGAACCGTTCGATCGAGGGTGGTACGCAGGGGCACTGGGATGGGTGGACGGAAGCGGCGACGGCGAGGCCATCGTGGCACTGCGCGGGATGCTCTTTCGTGAATCGATCGCACAGGTCTACGCAGGAGCGGGGATCGTGCGGGGCTCGCTTCCGGCAGCCGAGGTGGCCGAGACCGAGGCGAAACTCGCTGCGATCCTCGATGTTCTGACCGGCTGACCTACGACGACGCGACTCGCTTCAAGGCAGCTGCTTGTACCTCGACCTCGAGCGCCCTGTCGGTCGCTACTTCGATGAGGCCGGTCTTCGGGAGTTCCAGTCTCAACTGATCGGCGGTCTCGGCATGCACGGCCCGAAGACCGAATGCATCCGCAATTGGCACAAACGAGAGACCATGAGGAGTACCGAAGACGCGGTCGAAGTGGCGGGGGAGGCCGGCCTGGGGAAGGAACGAGAAGATGCCGCCGCCGTCGTTGTTGACGGCAATGATCGTGATTGGGAGGCCGAGTCTGGCTGCGGCCGCGAGCGACCCGATGTCGTGAAGGAGTGAAAGGTCTCCGGTCAGTACGAAGGTGCGTCGGCCCGTGGCTGCCACGCCGAGTGCAGACGAGATCAACCCGTCGATGCCATTCGCTCCTCGATTCGCCAGCACGCGAACACCGATCTTCGGTGCGTAGCGGTCGATGTTGCGGATCGGCATCGACGAGGCCACGTAGAGCACCGAGTCCTCCGGAAGATGTTCGACGAGCACCTCCACAACGGCCGGTTCTGAAGGGAAGGAGTTGCCGTGCAGCGCCAAGCGAGCCCGTCGGTCCGCGTCTCTCCACCCGTCCGACCACCCGTCTGGAGCCGCCCCAGTGGCGAGTGAACGCGCAACCGAGAGAGGGTCGGCCAGGAGCACCATTGCGGCGCTACGCGACGCATCACGACCCTCTTCATCGACGACGATTTGCAGGATTTCCCTGTGCTCGGCGAGCCACGCGGTGATTGCCTTGGAGGTGACGGTTCCGCCGAGTCGCAAGACGGCCTCCGGTTCCTCGGGAAGGCGATCGGTTGCGAACAGGGAGTCCCCGGTGCCGATCAAGAGATCGGAGTTGCTGCCTCGCAGCTGGCTCAGCGGGTCGGCGATGATGGGCCAGTCGGCGTGGGCGGCTAGCCGAAGCACCTGGTAGGGGAAGTCCGGTTCATCGAATGGACCGGCGACGATCAGCACACGCTTGTCGTCGAGCAGTGTCGACACCTCACGGAGGGCGTCATCGGCGATGGCTTGGGCGGAGGGCATCGCCGGCGTCACCGACGACGCGGGTTGGTCGAGTGTCGAGGGCACGAACGGCTCGCGGAATCCCATGTTGATGTGGACGGGTCCGCGGGGTCTGCGCACCGCCCGACTCCACGCGGCGACCGCAAGCGACTCGATCTCCGCCGGTTGCATGTCGGCCGGCAACACGTCGACAGACATCCGGGCGGCGTTCGCAAACAGGCCTACCTGGTCGATCGTCTGCGGAGCGCCGATCCCTCTGAGTTCCGGTGGTCGGTCCGCCGTGAGCAACAGCAGCGGAACCCCCGCGTAGCGTGCTTCTACGGCGGCCGGGAGGAGTTCCGCGACGGCGGTGCCGGATGTGGTGACGATCGCAACGGGGGTACGGGTGACCTTTGCCATCCCAAGTCCGAAGAAGGCCGAAGAGCGCTCGTCGTGGTGGATCCAATCGGAGACGTCGGGGTGTTCGGCGAACGCCAAGGCGAGTGGCGTACTTCGGGATCCAGGCGTGACACACGCGTAGCGGAGGCCGAGTCGTGCGAGCGAATCGACGAACAGTGCGGACGCCCGATAGGCGCTGTCGTTCACGGGGAGCAACAATACAGACGATGGATGCCGTTCGAAGATTCCCAGGTGTCGAGCCGGCGGTCTTCGCGCTGCACGGGTTCACCCAGCATGGCGGCATGTTCGAAGAACTCGCTGCGGGCCTTCCGTGGGAGATCGTTGCTCCTGACCTCCCCGGCCACGGGTCGGCGTCTGATACGCCGGCCGATTTCGATTCGGCGGTTCAGGCGATTTCGCGTCTGGTCGGGCACCGGCCACTCCTGGGGTATTCGCAAGGGGGACGCATCGCGCTTGGAGTAGCCCTTCGGTATCCGCAGGCGGCTTCCCATCTGATCCTCGTGTCGGCCGGTCTGGGAATTGGTGATCCTCAGAGACGTCGAGACCGCCTCGAGACGGATGCTGCACTCGCCGATCGAATCGAGCGCGATGGACTCGCCTCGTTCGTCGACTCATGGTTGGATCTACCCATGTTCGATGGCCTGCGCAGGCGCGGCTCCGAGTGGTGTGCGCACGACAAGGAGCTGCGCCTCGAGAACACCGCGAAGGGTGTCGCCGCCGCACTCCGCGGGATGGGCCAGGGCTCACAGCCATACTTCGGTGATCGCCTAGGGGAACTCCAGATGCCCGTACTGGCCATCGCGGGTGCGCTCGATCCCGCCTATGTCGAGATCGGCGAGTGCATCGCCGTCACCGTTTCACAGGGAGTCGCCGTCACAGTGGAGGGCGTGGGCCATCCTGTGATCGGTGAAGCCCCCGACAGAATCGCCGGCGAGATTCGCCGGTTTCTGACCGGGTCGGGAGATGGACGAGAATGAAGACGAGGAGGACAACATGGCCAAGCGGATACTGATTCTGGGTGCTGCGGGGCGGGACTTTCACAACTTCAACGTGGTGTACCGCAGCGATCCCGACACCGAGGTGGTCGCGTTTACCGCCACCCAGATCCCCAACATCGACGACCGGAAGTACCCGGCCACGCTTGCCGGACCGCTGTATCCCGAGGGCATCCCGATCGTGCCTGAGATCGAGCTGGAACGTTTGATCCAGACGTACGCCGTCGATGCTGCAGTGTTCGCCTACTCGGATGTTCCTCACGAACACGTGATGCATCTCGCTGCTCGAACGGTGGCGGCGGGTGCATCGTTCGAACTACTTGGCGCCGAGACGATGCTTGCCTCGCGACTTCCTGTGGTCGCGGTCACAGCCGTTCGTACGGGCTCTGGCAAGTCGCCACTCAGCCGGGCTGTCTGGCACGCGCTCTCCGACGAGGGCAAGCGGGTAGCGGCTATCAGACACCCGATGCCCTACGGCGATCTCGCCGCGCAGGCCGTTCAGCGGTTCGCGACGTACCAGGACTTCCTCGATGCCGACTGCACGATCGAGGAGCGCGAGGAGTACGAGCCGTACATCGAGCAGGGCGGAGTGATCTTTGCCGGCGTCGACTACGAAGCGATTCTGACCGCCGCCGAGGCCGAAGCCGACGTGATCCTGTGGGATGGAGGAAACAACGATCTTCCCTTCTACCGGCCGGACCTGCACATCTGTGTGGTCGATCCGCATCGGCCTGGTCACGAGCTTCGCTACTGGCCAGGGGAAGCGAACCTGAGGCGGGCCGATGTGGTCGTCGTGAACAAGGTGGGAACCGCCAAACCGGACGACATCGAGGTCGTGGTTGCGAACGTGCGGTACGCAAACCCCGGTGCCACCCTCGTGAAGACGACGTCGCCGATCACCGTCGCCGACCCCGACCTCATTACAGGGAAGCGAGTGCTCGTCATCGAGGATGGTCCGACACTGACACACGGCAGTATGGCGTACGGTGCCGGCGTGATCGCTGCTCGGGCGGGTGGCGCCGCCGAGCTGATCGACCCCAGACCGTTCGCCGTTGGGTCGGTTGCAGCGACCTTCGAGAAGTTTCCACACATGGGACCTCTGCTTCCCGCGATGGGGTACGGGCAAGCACAGCGTGACGAGCTCGCAGAGACGATCAAGCGATCCCATGCCGATGCAGTGATCGTGGCGACGCCCGTCAACTTGCTGCCCTTGCTTGATCTCGAGATGCCGGGAACCCGGGTGACGTACGGGATCGAGGTCGTGGAGGGCCCGTCGATCAAAGAGCTCGTACGAGGGCTTTGACGGCCCGGTTATCGTTGTGGGTGGAGAAAAGGGAACAAGGGTCCCGTAGAAGGGTCTATCAGCCCTACGGGAGGGAACCGGGCACCGACTACGGTCGATGCCCGAGGAGGGACCGTGAGCGAAGATATCGAGGACTCGGCCGAGAACAAGGACGAGAGCACAGGTAGCGACGAGAACGCAGGTGTCGAGGGGACTGACACCGAGCAGGTGAAGACCGAGGTACGCAGCCTCTACCGCCATCCTCTCGCCGCCGTGGGCGGCGCGTTGGTACTCGCCGGCCTGCTGGGATTCGTAGTCCTGGCGTTCGTCGACCTCAGCTCATCCGTATCCAACCCGTACAGAGGTCTCGTCACCTTCATCGGATTTCCCGTCATCGTTCTTTTAGGTGTGATTCTCTTCGCTGTCGCGATCAGAATCCAGGTCATCAGAGCTCGCAAACGCGGCGAGCGCATTCGATTCAACCTTCGTGTAGAGCCGTCGAGCCCTCGCTACATGCGATCACTCGCAATCTTCGGTATCTTGTCCGCCGTTCTCGTGGGTACCGTCGCCTGGGGAGGGTTCAAAGGCTATGAGGTGACCGACTCGGCGTCGTTCTGTGGCGAGTCATGCCACACGGTGATGGAACCCGAATGGGTCACCTATCAGCTCTCTCCGCACGCGAAGGTGGCCTGCGCTCAGTGCCATATCGGGCCCGGAGCGTCGTTCTTCGTGAGATCGAAGATCGATGGGCTTCGACAGGTGTGGAAGACGATCACCAACACCTACGATCGACCGATCGCCACTCCGGTGACGAGCCTGCGTCCTGCACAGGAGACGTGTGAGGGGTGTCACTGGCCGGAGCAGTTCTACGGTGACAAGCTCGTCACGAAAACCTACTTTCGCACCGACGAGAACAACACCCCCTGGACCATCAGTCTCGCCGTGAAGATCGGCGGTGGCGACCCGAGGACCGGGCAGCTCGAAGGGATTCACTGGCACATGCTTGGCAGTACCAAGATCGAGTACGCGACCAGCGATCCGAAGCGCCAGGAGATCTTCTGGGTGCGCATGACCGATCGCACCACGGGCGAAGTCACCGAGTATCGGACTCCGGATGCCCCCACCGATCTCGACACTCCTGGTGTCGAGGTTCGTACGCTCGACTGCATCGACTGTCACAACCGCCCGAGTCACGACTACCGACCGCCCGCGACCGCCATCAATCTGGAGATGACCAAGGGCACGATCTCGAGTGACCTTCCGTTCGTTCGTTGGGAGGGCCTCAACCTCCTCAACGCGGCCTACCAAACCAAGGCTGAAGCCGATGATGCCATTCAAACGAGCCTCGAGGCGTTCTACGCCGAGAAGTATCCGAATGCCGTGGATCAGGCGGAGGTCGAGCAGGCGGCGGAGACGTTGGTGAAGATCTACAACGAGAACTTCTTCCCCGAGATGAAGACCGACTACCGGAGCAGGGAAGACAATCTCAACCACTTCACCAATGATGGGTGCTTCCGGTGCCACTTCTCGGAGCTGCAGACGTATGAAGGGACCACCATCTCGTCCGAGTGCGACTCCTGCCACCTCATCACAGCACAGGGTCAGTCCGAGAATCTGGCGGACTTGGACTCGAGTCTGAGCGGTCTCGAGTTCCAGCATCCCGTGCCGATCGGCGGCGCGTGGAAAGTCACCAAGTGCACCACCTGTCACACGCCGGAGCAGGGGTACTGATTCTTCAGTCCTGAGTCTTCAGTCGTCTGCCCGAGTCATGAACCGCGGGTCGCGGTGAGTAGCTCCGTCACTGAAGACTGATGGCTGATAGCGTTCGATCTGATCATGAACCGGCAGGGGGCCATTCGCTGACCGAACGGGTCACCCGGTGGAGTCTTCCGCACGCAACGGGACGGCGAGCTCGATGAGGAAGTGTTGCGTGGTTCGGACGGAGGTTGCCTGATGGAATGTGGGATCTCACGTTTGCCGCGGACGAGCAGGCGAGGGCTCGAGGTGAATGCCGGCGGACAGGTCCTTGGAGAAGTACGTCGGCGCACTCGTCTCCTACCTGAGAGCGGTCCCGTGGCGAGTGGCGGTGTTCGTAGGCCGACGAGGCTGAACACGAGTCGGTAGAACGACCAGGTGCACGTACGACGGTTCACCACTTCCGACACACGGTGGTCAAAGGCTGATAGCTGACTCCGGGGCATGGGTTGGTGGGAACGGTCCCCTCAGGCCTCGCCTGCGCTTCGGACACCTCCCCTTCTGTGTCAGTGTTGGGTGGGGTGGCCGGACCCCCAACACTCGGCGCGCTGGGGGGAAGACGGAAGGACAGCTCCAGGTTCTCGGTAGTCCACACTCACCCACGGTCTCGTCGCGCTCCAGGCAGCGTTCTGACTGAGGACTGAGGACTGAGAACTGAGAACGCAAGAGCGGCGCCCAGTGGGCGCCGCTCTCACAAGGGTCGATGTTTGGCTACTGCTGCAGATTCGCCAGGTCCGTGGTGAGCAGTGATTCGATGTAGCTGGAGTTGTGCACTCCCCAGCTTCCATCGTCGCTGATCATCTCATAGTCCCAGGCGGCTGCCGCCCAAGCCTCCGGGTACGAGCCGGGGACGAGCGTCAGATCCGCGTCGAGCACTCCCTTGGCCTGAAGCGCCTTGCCGACCTGGTCGAAGAGGTCTTTGACCTCGGTCTGCACGCCGTTGTAGTCGAACGTGTCCAGTCCAGAGTGGCAGCCCTGGCAATTGGCGGTGCTGGGCTCGAACGTGTGATCGGCGTTCTCACCCATGTGGCATGCGGGGCAGCCGTCTGCAATCAACTGGTAGTGGGCGCTCGGGCTTGCGTCTGTAGAACCGCCGATGCCCATCAGCACCGTCGACTGTGGGCCATGGTGAGGACCCCAGTGGGTGCTGTCGATCTCGATCGTGCCGTCCGCAGCGGCCGCGGGAAGTTCTTCGCGAGGCTGGTGGCAGTTTGCGCACAGATTACCCATGCCCATGTCGAACGTTTCACCGCTCACGTACAGCACGACCGCGTCGGTCGTCTCGAGCGCAAAGTCGTCACTCGTGTACGTAGTGTGGATCTGGTGACAGGATCGGCAATCCTGCTTGGTCGGGTTCGGGTCGCCCTCCGCCACCTCGTCCGGATTCGAGATTCCCGCGGCGATACGAGCGCTGAACCCGGCTCCTGAGTGGCAGCCGGCGCATGAGGCACTCGTCCCTCGGAGATACGCCGTCCCGGTGCCGTGACCCGACATCGCCCACTCGAGCTCCTTGCCGGTGATCGTCGACCCGTCGTTATGGCACTCTGTGCACGTGAGGTCGGTCGCGGTGAAGGTGGCGTTCTCTCCCGCCGGCCCTTGCGGTCCCGCGGGACCTGCAACACCTTGAGCCCCCTGCTCGCCAACGGGACCAGCTGGACCCGCACACGCCGCAACGACCAATGCCAGCACTGCCAAGAGCAGCAACGAACGTCTCATCCTCGACCCTTTCTGTCGACCCTCGAAACTGTACGCGATGCTGTCTTGCCGACATGCTGTTGGAATAGGGCCGAAAGTCCCTTATTTGCTTCCTGGGCAGTCTGTCTATCAGCTACGCGCATGCTCACGATGAGTGAGCATAAGTCGAAGTGACGTATCGTCGACTCACAGGACGACACCGAGTGCGAGGAGCAGACCAAAGATGAGATCCAGGCGGGCGATACCCTTCAGGGCGGTGATCAGCGGAGGTCCTTGTGTGGTCCTATGGATCGCTTTGGTGATAGGTACGGCCAGCGGGATGGCCAGCAGCGTGACGAGCGCAAACGGTGGCACCCGGCCGACGACGACGAACGCGATCACGAGCGTGAACGCACCCCATACGAGCACGTCGAAGAGGATTCTGGTCCGCTCTCGTCCCATGATCACGGCAAGCGTCCGCTTCCCCGCCGCTCGGTCGGTGTCGATGTCCCGAATGTTGTTGGCGACCAGGATCGCGGTGACGAGAAAGCCCATCGGGATCGCGAGCAGCCAGGCGTCGATGGGGGCGCTTCGGTCGTACACGAAGCGCGACACCACTGTTGCCACCAGGCCGAAAAACACGAACACGAACACTTCACCGAGCCCCCGGTAGCCGTACGGCTTCGGCCCTCCGACGTATCCCAGCGTGGCCAAGATCGACGCCAGCCCAACGATGACGATGATCCAACCGGCTTGCGTGACGAGGTACACGCCGGCGGCGGTTGCGACCACGAACGCCACGATGGTGGCGACCGTCATCGCCCGTTCACTCAGTAGTCCTGACGCGACCGCCCGGCGCGGTCCTATGCGATCCTCGTTGTCCGCTCCCTTTCTCGCGTCGGAGAGGTCGTTCGTGAAGTTGGCGGCGACCTGAATGGCCAGCGCTCCGATGGCGGCGGCGAGGAACGGTCCCCATCGAAAGACCCCGTCCTTGATGGCCAGTCCTGCAGCGACGGCGACGGGAGCAAGTGCGGCAGGGAGGGTGTGGGGACGCGATGCGAGATACCAGGCACCGAACCTCGTTTCGGAGCTCGGCGGCATCTCAGAAGTGGTGCGGGTAGTGGGACCAGTCGGGCCGCCGCTTCTGAAGGAACGCGTCTCGGCCCTCTCTGGCTTCGTCGGTGCCGTAGGCGAGCCGGGTTGCCTCCCCGGCGAAGAGCTGTTGGCCAACCAGCCCGTCGTCGGGAAGGTTGAACGCGAACTTGAGCATGCGGATCGACGTCGGGCTCTTGGCGTTGATCTCGGCTGCCCACTCGAGCCCGGTCTTCTCGAGATCGGCGTGCGGCACCGACGCGTTGATGGCACCCATGGCGAGTGCCTCCTCGGCCGAGTAGTCGCGCCCCAGAAAGAACACCTCCCGAGCTCGTTTCTGGCCAATCTGGCGGGCGAGCAGGGCGGACCCGTACCCCCCGTCAAAGGAGGCGACATCGGCGTCCGTCTGTTTGAACACGCCATGCTCTCGGGACGCGATCGTCAGATCGCAGACGACGTGAAGGCTGTGACCGCCGCCAACCGCCCAACCAGGGACGAGAGCGATGACCACTTTCGGCATGAAGCGGATGAGACGCTGAACTTCGAGGATGTGAAGACGACCCAGCCGAGCGGGGTCGATCCCCTCGTCTCCTTCGTACCGGTAGCCGTCTGCGCCCCGAATACGCTGGTCACCGCCTGAACAGAACGCCCACCCTCCATCCTTGGGCGACGGTCCGTTGCCCGTGAGCAAGACGACACCCACGTCGCTGGTCATGCGGGCGTGGTCGAGTGCCATGGAGAGCTCGTCGACCGTGTGCGGACGAAATGCGTTGCGTACCTCCGGTCGGTTGAACGCGATCCGTACCGTGCCCTGGTCAACCGCACGGTGGTAGGTGATGTCGTCGAACCGCTCGACCTCTTCCCACCTGCCGGAGTCGAACAATTCTGAGACTGTGGTCATCGAGCCTCCGTTGCCTGCCCGGTACTGTAGTGAGGGTGAATGAGTGGCCGTCGGAACAGGCGAAGCGCATCCCTGGCACGCCGTTTGTCGTCACCGACACGGCGTCCGTCACCTATGCCGAGGCGGAAGAGATGATCGGTCGGGCTGCTGCACGTCTTCGAGTGGCAATCGAGCCGGGCGAACTGGTTGGCGTGGTCGCTGCCCCGACGATCGAGGCGGTCGTCACGATGCTCGCCGTCCCTCGGGCAGGTGGAATCCTGCTTCCGATCGGGACGGCACTGCGCGACGCCGAGGTCGGTGCGCTGTGCCGACGTTTTGGGGCGTCGATGGTCGCCCCACCAGACTCCGAGGGCTTGGCGATCGCCGCGCCGGATGTCGATCCTGATCTGCCCTTCGCCGTCTTCGCAACCTCTGGATCGACTGGAGCACCCAAGGGCGTCGTGTTGACGGCAGGCAATCTGCTTGCCGCCGCCGACGCTTCGGCATCGTTTCTCGGTCATCGGCAGGGAGACAGGTGGCTGGCGGTGCTTCCCCTCAATCATGTGGGCGGCTTTTCGATCCTCACCAGGTCGATTCGCGTCGGCGGGACGGTGATTCTCGAGTCCGGTTTCGATCCCCGGCGTGTCGCTGCCCTCCTGCGTGAGGTCGAGTTCGCCTCACTCGTCCCGGCCATGCTGTCGAAGGTCATCCCATACGCAAAGGGACCACTCGAACGACTGAGGGCGGTCCTCGTCGGAGGCGGGCCGATTCCCGCGGGCCTGCTCGAAGCAGCGGGCATTGCCGGCATTCCGGCGGTCCCAACCTACGGAGCGACGGAGACCGCCGCGCAAATCGCAACGGGTCGGCCGGGCGACCGCACGGTCACACCACTTCCCGGTGTGATGGTCAGGATCGATCAAGGCGAGATCGTCGTCGAGGGTCCGATGGTGTCACCCGGGTACTGGGGGCATTCCCCGCGAGTTGGCCCGTATCGAACAGGGGACGCGGGCAGGATCGACGATGAAGGGAATCTGACGGTGAGGGGCCGGCTCGACGACATGGTGATCACCGGAGGAGAGAACGTGTACCCGGCCGAGATCGAACGTGTGCTGTTGGAGCACCCGGGAGTGGTGGATGTGGTCGTCGTGGGCGTGGACGATGGGAGGTGGGGACGCTCGTTGAGGGCTGCAGTCGTCGCACCCGGTTTGGATGAGGCGACGCTCGCCGCGTGGGCACGAGAACGGATGGCCGGCTACAAGGTGCCGAAGCAGTGGGACTTCGTGGTCCAGATTCCCAGGACCGACCTTGGGAAGCCGAAACGGAGCCGGGGATGAGTGGCCAGTCGCTGCGGGTGACCGATCAGATCGAGATACCCGCCGATGAGTTGGTGTGGCGCTTCCATACGACGGGGGGTCCCGGCGGCCAGCATGCCAACCGTTCGCACACCGGGGTTGAGTTGATGTTCGACGTCGTCGCGTCTGTAGCGTTCGACGAGCCGACCAGAGCCAGGCTCGTCTCGGAGCTGAGGCTCAGAGGCGGCCTTCTGGTGGTGAGCGCCGATGAGGAACGATCACAGTGGCGGAACCGTCAGATGGCGCGACAGCGGCTGGCCACGACGATTCGGGAGGCGCTCGTCGAGGAGACTCCTCGCACTCCGACGAGGCCGCCGCCCAGGGCTCGCCGCAGGCGCATGGAGGCGAAACGTGCGAGGGGTGCGCTCAAACGGTTGCGCCGTCCGCCGGAACCGGAGTGATCCACCGAGAGCCGTACGGTTCGATCTGTTGCGGTCCCTTGTCGTAGACCGTTCCGCTGAACTCGTCGATGCCTCGGTCGTTGAGATCCAGACTCCGGGTCGTGTCGGACAGGTTGGCTACGACGAGCATTGCGTCGCGATCGTGACGGAGCGTGAATGCGAGTACCGCGGGGTCAGACGGGTGGAGGAACTCCACCTGCCCGCGTCCAAATGCCGGATGCCTTCTTCGGATCGCTATCGCCGCTTTGATCCAGTGCCACAGTGACGATGTGTCGTCCATGGCTGCTGCAGCGTTCACGGTTCGGTACCCGAAGGGTTCGTTGTCGATGACGGGGGAGAAGGTTTCGTTGGCGGTCGAGAATCCAGCGTTGGTTGAGGAGTCCCATTGCATGGGAGTTCTGACACCGTCCCTGTCGGGGAGGTTCAGGTTGTCGCCCATGCCGAGCTCGTCGCCGTAG
>CAZWHZ010000022.1:0-19388 GCA_964633745.1 uncultured Acidimicrobiia bacterium | reverse complement strand
CACGACTCTTCGAGCTCGATCTGTGAATCGCTCGAACACGACCTGCTGCCTCCTGACTGTTCCCAAGGGGAAGGCTTGCGAGTATACCTTTGCACCTCTCCTACGACGAGGCTACCTCTTCCACTACAACACACATCGGCGTCGGGATCATTCCTCATAAGGGATCATTCCGACCCCAACCCTCGGGACCCCTCCCATCGCTACCATTCATCGAGATGGACACACCCCGCCTCGACCAACTCGTGCCAATCCCCGCAGTGTGGGACCGGATGGCACGTGTCGAGCTGCGACTCACCGAGGTGTCCGTCTCGGAGTACGCGTTCCTCACCGAGATCGCCCAGCACCTCCTTCTGGCAGGTGGCAAGCGATTCCGCCCGCTACTCGCCCAGGTTGCGGGCGAGTTCGGATCCGCACACGATCAGCGAGTCGTCGACGCGGGGGTCGCCGTCGAACTCATCCACGTCGGGTCGCTGTATCACGACGATGTCATTGACGAGGCCGACACTCGGAGGGGAACCGGGTCGGCGAACACGAACTGGGGCAACACGATTGCGATCCTGGCCGGTGACTTCCTGATGGCTCGTGCGACGGAACTCGCTGCCGAGTCGCTCGGTCGCGAGGCCGTGCAGCTCCTGTCGCGTACCTACGCCGAGCTCGTCGAAGGCCAGACGTTGGAGCTCCAACTCGACTTCGATCTCAACCACGGACCGGATGACTACTTCAGGGTCATTGAGATGAAGACCGCCTCGCTGATCAGGGCCTCCGCCCGGGTCGGAGCGATGGCAGCGGACGCAGGATCGGAGATCATCGAAGCCTTGAGCGGCTGGGCATGGGAGCTCGGCATCATCTTTCAACTCACCGACGACGCACTGGATCTGGTCGCGACCGATGAGTACCTCGGCAAGCCGGCCGGCTCAGACATCGGAGAAGGGAAGTTCACGCTGCCGTTGCTCTACGCACTCGGTGACGAGGATGGAGATCAGATCCGAGCGCTCCTCGAAACCCGGCCGTACGGAGAGGACGCGATCGCCGACGTGATCGCGCTGATCCGTTCCGGCGGCCATGTCGATCGGGTGCTCGACGAGGCGGCGGAGCGAGCTAGCACGGCCGCTGGAGTGCTCGCGGACCTCCCTCGGATCCCGGCGAAACGTGTCCTCTTCGACCTCGCCGACTACCTGCTCGGACAGGTACAGCGAGCGCGCACGTCCCCGTAGACTGAACGGACATGGACTTCTTCGTATTCATCATGATTGCGGTTGGGATCCTTGCGGCCGCTGTCACTTCCAACAGCCGCAGCGCTGCAGCGTGGGGTGCAGCCGCCAGAGTCCTCGGAGTCACGTTCGTGAAGAAGAACGCGTTTTCGAACGCGCAACTGTCGGGAACGGTCGAGGGGATAGACCTCTCGGTCTCCGTTCGAGCGTCGGGCAACGCCAAGATGACGCGCTATGTCGTGTCCTACCCCCCACTCGGCATCGACCTCAACATCACCCGAAAAGGGGGCCTCGCAAGAATCGGCGAGCTGTTCGGAGGCAACGGCGAGCAGTCCGACGATCCATTCGAGCAATTGGTATCGATCAGGACGTCGGACCCACAACAGCTGCCTTTGTTTCTCACGCCCCAGGTTCGCGAAGCGATCACCGATCTCCTCATGAACCTCTCGACGGCGAAGGTGAAGGACGATCAGATCATCTTTGAACGGAGGAACTTCGATCGTCAGGTCAATACGATCGTCGCAACATCGCGCCGACTGGTCGCCGCGGCACACGTGATCAGCGGACGGCGCAGCGCCCAGGAGACGCAGCAACCAGCCCCACTTCCGCCCGATCCCTTCGCCACCCAGGTGCCGGTCATGCCTCCCCCGCCGCCGGTACAGCGACCAGACGATCCAACGTCGGACACAACCGTTCCGTCGTACGAGACGATGACACCCTCGTCGGCGGCACCCTCGTACGACTCTGCCATTCCCGAGTACGAACCCGCGTCGTCCGACATACCGATGTACGAGCCTTCCACATCGATGGAGCCATCATCAATAGCACCGGCGATGGAGCCCTCATCAATGGCGCCGGCGCCACCGACCCCGGCGGGCTCCTCATCGGCCGGTGAGCTGGACCCTGCAACGGTGGCGAGCGCGCTGTTCGGTGGGGATATGCTCAGCTTCCAGGCTGCGACGGTATTCGGTGAGCAGTACTACGGACGAAAGGTCCGCTGGACCGGCACCGTCACAGCGCGCACCGAGACTCAGGTTCGGGCGGACGTCTGCACCATCGACACGACCCTGTTCGGACCCATTCAGGTCGGTGTCGTCGTCGAATCCGGTGCAACGGTCAAAGAGGGAGACCACGTGGTCGTCGCCGGCACCCTGTCGGCAATCGACTCGCTCGAACGCAGCTTCACGGTGGACGGGACCGTCAAACGAGCATAGCTCGCAGCTCTCAGTTCTCAGTTCTCAGTAAGCACGCGTCCAGGAGCAGCACGAGACCGAACGGCGAGATCCTACCGAAAACCGACGACCGAAAACCGACGACCGCGAGCGCTACCCTCCGAGCCATGAAGTCGTCGCGACGCTCAGAGGTCGCTCCCTTTTATGTCATGGAGGTCATGAAGGCCGCGGAACGTCGACAACGCACCACAGGAGACGTCCTCCACCTCGAAGTGGGTCAACCATCGACTGCCGCGCCTGTGAAGGTTCGACGAGCCGCCCTCGAGGCACTGTCCTCGAACAGGCTCGGGTACACGGAGGCCACCGGTATTCCAGCACTCCGCGACCGCATCTCGCGCCACTACGACGAGGCGTACGGACTCGACATTCCACCCGATCGGATCACGCTCACCGTCGGCGCTTCGGGCGGATTCGTGCTCACCACGTTGGCGGCGTTCGACGCGGGCGATCGCGTCGCGATCACCCGGCCGGGGTACGCCGCCTATCGCAACATCCTCGAAGCACTCGACGTCACGGTCGTACCGATCCCGGTTGGCCCCGACACCCGGTTCAACCCCACCCCGAGACTCCTCGACGTCGCTGGGCCACTCGACGGACTCGTCGTAGCCAGCCCCGCGAACCCGACCGGGACAATCCTCACGCCAGACGAGATGGCGACCCTTGCCGACTACACGACGACACGGGAGATCCGGTTGATCTCCGACGAGATCTACCACGGCATCACCTACGGCCTCGCTGCTCCGACTGCCGCAGCACACTCCGACACAGCCGTGGTCGTGCAGTCCTTTTCGAAGTACTACTCGATGACTGGCTGGCGGCTGGGGTGGCTCGTTCTCCCCGAGCAGCTCAGTGGTCCGGTCGAACGGCTCGCGCAGAATCTGTTCATCTCGCCACCGACCCTGTCGCAGATCGCTGCGGTGACAGCTTTCGACTGCGCAGAGGAACTGGACGCCAACGTCGCCAGGTACTCGACGAACCGTGATCTCCTGATGTCCGGTCTCAACGAGGCGGGCATCAGCAGACTCGCTCCCGCCGAGGGAGCGTTCTACGTCTATGCGGACATCTCCCATATCACTGATGACAGCCAGGAACTCTGCCGAATCTGGCTCGACACCCTCGGCGTAGCTGCTACACCTGGAATCGACTTCGATCCGGTCGACGGCCGCAAGTACATCCGGTTCTCGTACGCGGAGTCGACCCAGGACATCGCAGAGGCGACCTCACGCCTCACCACGTGGGCGACGACCAATTCTCGCTGAGAGTGCCTGCCCGGAACAAGAGTATTGGCCAAGGTTGCCGTGCCTTTCTTCTGGCACACAGTGGATGGGACAATCGACACCAAAGCCGGAGAACGCGTCATGAGGTGGCTGCAGTACGCAACGCTGGACGAAGGAATCTTCGGCAAGGCATCCGTCGGATGGTCGACGGCAAGATCGACAGGCATGAACATGCCCAATGGGCAGACGCGTTGCTCAAAGCGGACCACGGCACTGGCGATCGTGGTGCTCGGGTTCGCTGCGATGGCGCTGCGCGAAGAGCTCTAGTTCTCCGGACGCATCGTCGGGAACAGGACAACCTCTCTGATCGTCGACTCGTCGGCGAGCAGCATCACCAGGCGGTCGACGCCGATGCCGAGCCCGCCGGTCGGAGGCATGCCGTGCTCGAGCGCCCGCAAGAAGTCCTCATCAATCGGATGGGTCTCCTCTTCACCCTCCGCCTTGGCCCTGGCCTGTGCCTCGAATCGAAGCCGTTGATCGATCGGATCGTTGAGCTCGCTGAACGCGGGACATAGCTCCATGCCCCCGGCGAACAGCTCGAACCGCTCCGCTACCTCGGGATTGTCGGGATGGACCCGTGCCAGCGGCGATGTTTCTTCGGGGTAGTCGATCACGAACGTCGGTTCCCAGATCTCCGACTCCACGAGCCGCTCGAACAGCTCCACGATCAGCTTGCCTTTACCCCACGACGGATGGGGCGAGATACCGTGGGTCTGGCACAGCTCTACCAGCACCTCACGGGACATGTCGAACGACACCGGCGCCCCCGTTGCTTCGGCGACGAGGTCGAGGAGCGAAACCCGACGGTACGGCGGGGTCAGATCTACGGTCCGCCCCTGGTACTCGACGACGGTCCCACCCGTTGCCGCGACGGCGACCTCGGGGATGACCCCCTCCATCAGCACCATGATGTCCCGGTAGTCGGCGAACGCCTGGTAGGCCTCCAGCGTTGTGAACTCAGGATTGTGGGTCGAGTCGATGCCTTCGTTTCGAAACACCCGACCCAGCTCGAAGACACGTTCCATGCCGCCGATCACGAGCCGCTTCAGATGCAGTTCTGTTGCGATCCGCAGGTAGAGGTCGATGTCGAGCGCGTTGTGATGGGTCTGGAACGGCCGGGCAAGCGCTCCCCCCGCCTCCGCCTGAAGCATCGGCGTCTCGACCTCGAGGAATCCTCGCTCGGTGAACGACCGCCGGAGGGCCGCAACGACGTCGATCCTGACCTTCGCAACGCGACGGGCGTCCTCGTTGGCAAGCAGGTCCAGGTACCGCTGACGGAAACGCGTCTCCTTGTCCTGAAGTCCATGCCACTTCTCCGGCAGTGGTCGAAGGGCCTTCGACAGCAACGTGATCTCGCTGGTCTTGACACTCAGCTCACCTCGCTTGGTGGTGATCACCTCGCCTGTGGCCCCAATCCAATCGCCCGAATCGACGTCCTCGTCGAACCGGTCGAACGCGTCGGTACCCATGGCGTTTCGTTCGATGAACAGTTGGATCCGGCCGCTGGCATCTTGCAGCACGCCGAAGCTCAGATTCCCCAGACGCCTGATGTTCATCAACCGTCCCGCGACAGAGACGGTCTCGCCGGTGGAAGTCGCAGGCGCGAGGTCGGGATGGGCATCGACAACCTGGCCGGCGGTCGCAGTCCGCTCGAATCGCGACAGGTATGCGTCACCTCCGCGTGCTCGGATGGCGTCCACCTTCTCGGCGCGTTGGGCGACCAGCGGGTCGTCGGTCGTGTGAGTCATCGGCGCTGCACCTTACCCCCTGTTGCGCTCCCAGAGGAGCCGCAAGCCGGTGAGGGTGAGAAACTCGTCGATATGATCCACCGTCGAACAGTGCGGGACGATGACCGGAGCGAGCCCTCCTGTGGCCACCGTTGTCGTGTCCGGCCCGAGGTCGTCGACGATGCGATCCATGAGCCCGTCGACCAGTCCGGCATGTCCGTACAGCAACCCTGACTGGATCGCCTCCACGGTTCCTTTGCCAATCGGTCCTCGTGGTGGCTCCAGTGAAACCGTTCGCAGCGCAGAGGTCGCCGATACGAGGGCGTCCATCGACACCTCGAGCCCGGGGGCAATGGCTCCGCCCAGATACTCGCCGTCCCTGCCGACGACGTCGAAGTTGGTCGAGGTTCCGAAGTCGACCACGACTACCGGCGCTCCATATGTGTGGTGTGCGGCGACTGCGTTGACAATCCGGTCGGCTCCGACTTCCTTCGGGTTGTCGATCAGGATCGGCATCCCGGTCTTGACGCCCGGTCCGACAACCAGCACCTCGCCATCGATCATCTGGGCGGCGATTCTCAGCGCCTCGGTCGCGTGGGGCACGACCGACGACAGAACCGCTCCCGAGATGGCGCTCACGTCGATCTCATCGAGATCGAAGAGTCCTCGCAGAAGCAACCGATACTCGTCCGCCGTCCTGGAGCGTTCGGTGGCGAAACGCCAGTGGTGTTCGAGACCATCGCCCTCGAGCAGCCCAACGACCGTCTGCGTGTTTCCCATGTCGATTGCGAGCAGCATCAGGCTCCTCCGAGTTCGGACCGGACCTCGTTCTCCTCGATCCAGAAGTGTGCGTTGTCGATCAAACGTGTGGCACCGACGAAGGCTGCCAGAGCCAGAATGGCATCCGTGTCGAGCGTTTCGATCGGTTGCAGCGTCTCTGCGTCGACCATCTCGACATACTGCACATCGACGCCAGGGGTACGACCAACCTCGTCACGGACCAAACCGATGATCGCTCTGGCGGACCGCTCTCCCGCTTCGACGGCGTTCACCGCCCGGATGAGTCCTTGCGACAGGGCGCGAGCCGAGTCTCGCTGACGAGGCGACAGGTAGACGTTGCGACTCGACATGGCGACGTCATCCGCCTCTCTCACAATCGGACACCCGACGACCCGAACAGGAAACGACAGGTCGACAGCGAGTCGTTTGAGGATGACGAGCTGTTGGGCGTCTTTACGTCCGAAGAACGCCACGTCGGGTTGGACGCCGGCGAACAGTTTGGCGACGACGGTCGCGACTCCTTCGAAGTGTCCCGGCCGAAACGCGCCACAGAGATGGTCGGCCAGATGCCCGACCGTGACACGCAGGGCCGGTTCCGTCGGGTACATCTCGGTGACGGGCGGGGCGAACAGCACGTCGACACCGACGCTCGCCGCCAGTTGGGCATCCCGATCGAGGTCGCGGGGATACCGATCGAGATCCTCTCCCTCTCCGAACTGAAGCGGGTTCACGAACACGCTCGCGACCACCGAATCGGCGGTTTCCCTGGCGTACCGCATCAACGACAGATGGCCCTCGTGGAAATACCCCATCGTCGGCACGAGCCCGACACTGCCGCGGCGGGCCGCCCGGACCTCTTCGAAGGTCGTCACGATGTTCACCAGACCTCCTCGAACATCCCGCTGGTGCCTGCGATGTCGGCGATGAGTCTGCTCAACGCGATGAATCGATCCAACTCCTCCGGGGCGTGTTCGCTGACCGCAGCGACCTGCGCGCGTACCGTCCCCACGTCGCCCCGCACGATCGGTCCTGTGAGCGCGACGTCTGGTCCGAGTCGAAACGCGTTCGCGACGACAGCATCGACGAGTGGCCTTGCGGCATCAAACGGGACACCGGCCGCATCGAACAGGCTCGCGGCGACGGCCAGTACCGAGACGATCCCGTTGGCGGCCGTCGCTGCAGCGGCGTGATATACGGCACGGGCTGCCTCGGGGATGGTGAACGGACGTGCTCCTAGAGAGGCTGCGAATGCTTCGAGCGTGCTTCGAAGTGTTTCATCGCTGGTGGACACCGCAATCCACGATCCCGCCAGAGCGTCCGCTCCCGCTTCAGGTGTGGGGAGCGTCTGGAGTGGGTGGAGCACGCCGATCGCGGCACCCGACCGCTCCAGCGGGGCCAACGCATCTACGGGTGTGAGCCCACTCAAGTGCACCGCCGCATCAACGTGGGGGGCGCGGATCCCAGCGGCGACGTCGGCGATGGCATCGTCACGAACGGCGACGATGAGGAGATCGACATCGGGCATCTCCTCGGTGAGCTTCAAGGGTGACGCGTCGAGCAGTTCGGCGACAGGCCCGGTCGATTCGGGGGACCGACCGGCAACGGCCACGATCCGATGTCCTGCCCGTTTCGCTGCGAGACAGACGGCGGTACCGGCACGTCCCGGTCCAACGAGGGTGATGTCCACGGGGTCCTCCAGGTTCGGGTCCTCGGTACCCGACCACCGGTCAGGCTAGCGGCCGATCTCCGTCTCCGGGGAACGCGAGACCGCATCCCGTATCGCGTAGAGGGTGCGCGGGTCGCTCACCACCAGTGAAAGGACCGCCCACCCGGCGCCCACGGCGACTCCCGCGAGAATGTCCGAGGGGTAGGCAAGGAGAAGCGCCAAACGTGAAGCACCCGCCAGGGTGACCGCCAGTGCCCCCGCGGCGAACCAGAAGACTGTCCACTCCCATCGCCTCGGCCGCCACGGCCAGGCGACAATCACGAGAACAGCTGCGAGTGCGGCCATGTACTCGGATGGGAACCCATACTCCCCTCGGGATACGAGGGCCGTGACCTGTGGAGCGGGCCGTGCAACGATGAGCCGTGTCGCCTCAACGATGGCCCACTGGCCGATGGCTGCCATCGCGATGCCGGCCGCCCGACGGGGATGGTGTCGAGCGAGCATCGCCACACCGACGACCGCGCACGCACCGAGTGTCACCCACACCGGCGTCAGCGTTCCGATGATTCGCGCCGCGCTGGTGATCGACGGGATCTGATGGGACGCGGCGTACTCCAACGCCTTGCGATCGAAGAAGAAGAACTCATCCTTGCCCAGCACATCCTGAAGGAGCCCGGCGAACAACCAGAGCCCGCCGATAATGGCTGCGGCGGCCGGCCAGAGATACGCGAGCAGTGCGATACGTCGGGCAGGTTTTTCAACCGTCCGTGCCAACGCCCCAACCAAGCGAGTGCGAGCCAGCGGTTCGAACCACGCGACCACCCGTGCGCGATGACGTGCCACCCATCGGCCCGTCCAGACGATCCCGCCGACCACCACCAACACTCCGGCAAGAATGAGCCCGCCACGACCGAGCCAGTGCTGCACCGACTGCCATCGGTCGCCTGCGATGAAGCCGACAAGCGTGTAGGCGGACCCCCACAGGACACCGCCGACCACGTTCCCGACGGCGAAGCTTCTATACGGCATCGACGCCATCCCGGCGGCGAAAGGGACAACGGCCCGAAGAAACGAGGTGAAGCGGGCCACCACGAGCGCCCACCAGCCTCGTCGGGCAAGGCTCGACTCGGCCACATCGAGCCTCGAGGCGAACTTCGCCATCCTCGGCCGATTCAGGATCCATGGGCCGAATCGTTTGCCGAGCCAGTATCCCACCGAGTCACCGATCACCGCCCCGGCTACTGCAACCGGCATCATCACCCACAGCGGGACCACCCCTGTTCCGGCGATGACTCCTCCGAGGATCACAGCGACCTCGCCCGGCAGGAACAGGCCGAGGAATGCAGCGCTCTCCCCTGCAGCGAGAAGGAAGACGAGGATCGGCGCCCACGCGCCCATTGCGGTGAAGATTCGAATCAGCACGCCCCCATTCTTGTCAATGTTGCGTTTTCATCTCCCAAAAGCCGCTGAACTCGGATAAGGTTCACGGAAGATGGCTGATTCGTTCTTCGAGTGGAAGGGCCGATTGGGACCGATGCGCCTCGTGCTGTCGGACACCACATTCCGCCCATCGACGATTTCTACGCTCCTCGCCGACGCCCTCCAGGTTGAACCCGATGATGTGGTGATCGATGTCGGCTGTGGATCGGGAGTCCTTGCGATCATCGCCGCGAAGTTGGGAGCGAAACGCGTGTTCGCGGTCGACAAGAGCCCAGATGTCGTCAAGGTTGGCACAAGGAATGCGATCGCCCACGGTGTCAAAGACAGGGTTACGTTCCTCCAGGGAGATCTGTTCGACCCGATCCGTGAGGTGCAGGCCGATGTGATCATCGGCGATGTGTCTGGTGTTCCTGACGATCTCGCTGACGACTCCGGCTGGTTCCCCACCAAAGGTGGAGGGGGTCCCAGAGGCAGCGAGCTTCCGATCCGAATGCTCGAACAGGCACGGCAGCATCTCAGGCCGATGGGGAAGCTGTTGCTCCCGACGGGCTCGCTCCAGGACGAGGCATCGATCCTCGACCAAGCACGGACTCTCTACGGAAAGATACGGGCGCTCGCCGACCGACCGATTCCGCTGCCGACACGTCTCGCCGCGAGTTCGGTCATCACCGACATGATCGAGCGCAAGATCATTCAGGTGACCCAGCGCGGTTCGCGCCTTCTCTGGAACGCCCGAGTATGGGAAGTGTCGACCGCCCCGTAGACGTTCTTGCCGGCATCAGCCCCGTTCAGCGGGGTCCCGATCTACAGGAACGAGTTCACACCAGCCAAGGGATCAGGCGTCTCGTCACGCGCGTCGCATAGTCGGCATAACCGGGGTAGTGGCAGCGGAGCAACCGTTCTTCAAACCGTGCCTTGAACCAGAAGAACACGCCACCAACGACACCGACCACCATCGCCGAGGCACTCGCGCGGAACAGTCCCGCGCCGATCAACATCAGCACGATCCCGCCATAGATCGGATGACGAACCAGCCGGTACACACCTCTCGCGACCAGACGTGCCGACTCGAGCGGCTGCGGATAGGGGGTCAGGTTCGTCCCGAGGTGCCGCAAACCGAAGACAGATTGCAGGACCCCGGCGCCCGCGATCAGCGCCCCCAGCCACGCCATCCACGGTGCCGGCGATCCTGGATCGTCTGCGAGCGCGATGAGGCTTGCTGCGAGCACGACTCCTTGCCCGACGACCCACCAACCACCGCGAGCAGTGAAGGTCGCTCGCGTCGGCTCCAGTCGAAGTCTCGTGCGGTGCACCTCCTGGTCCTGGACGCCGGCGAGTGCATCACGCGGCAAAGCTCCGTCAGGCAACTCGGCGTCCGGCCAGACCTCGATCAGTGGTTCCAGGACGAAGCGTCGTTCCCCCATTCGGGGATGTGGCACGACGAGGCGGTCGTCATCGACCGTCTCGTTACCGTACAGCAGCATGTCGAGATCGAGCGTCCGCGGTCCCCACCGGACTGTCCTGCGCCGTCCCTCTTCCTGCTCGATCGCAAGGAGCGCATCGAGGAGGGCATGCGGCTCCAGGTCCGTTTCGATGACCGCGACGGCATTCAGATACGGCCCCTGCGTCGGACCGCCAACCGGCGCGGTCTCATATACCGAGGACGTCCCGATGACCGTACCCAACCCGCGCAACGACTCGACGGCATGGCAGAGATGTGAGAGACGATCGCCGATGTTCGAACCGAGCGCGACAGCCGCTCGGGTCATCGGGTTCGCCTGATGGACACCGATACGTCGTCGAACTCGGCGGGTATGGGAGCGTTCGGCTTGTGTACCGTCACCTCGACCGTAACGACTCGCTCATCCTCGAGCACAAGGTCGGCGACCCTGCCGGCGACCCGTTCGATCAGATTCCAACGTTCTTCGGTGACCCGCCGGCGGATGCCATCGGCGAGGGTCCCGTAGTCGAGGGTGAACGCAAGCTCATCGGACTCGATGGCACGGTCCAGATCCATGTCGACCGTGACGTCGATCACGAACTCCTGACCGTGATCGTGTTCCTCCCGAAACACGCCGTGACGAGCGAACACCCGCAAACCAACGAGACGGATTGTTCCGTCCATCAGGCACCGACCGGGACGAGCGCCCTGCCTTCCGGACCGAGAGGACGACCAATGATCTCCTGGATGATGGCGATCGCGAAGATCGGGTCTGTTATGAGTTGCGAGTGCACCAGAAACCCGGCGAGGAGCCCCGAGATGGTGTCATCGACGAGGTCCCTGTGTACCAGCACGACGCTGGTCCGCGAGGCGAGCGCGGCGTCGAGCGTCCGGAACACTCGATCGACGTCTTCCTTCTCGTACTCACCCACAAGCGGTTCGTGGAAGACTCGAAAGCCCGCTTCCTGATAGTTCGCAACGTTCTGCGCACCTGCCAGGAGTGTCACCACGGTGTTGATCTTGGCCTGGCTACGAAGCCACAGGATCTCCTCTTCCCGTCGGACGCGACGGTGCTGGATGCCGTAGCCGCCGATCCGCTCACACACGGCGAGCCGGCCCTTGATCACCCACGTGAACGCTCTCGGTTCGAGTCCTGTCACTGCTCCACCCATCCGTTTCGAACCATAGCGCCCGCCACCTGCATGGCAGGCCTCGAAACGGCCACATTGTGCACACGAACCACGAACACTCCCGCTGCGATGGCGAGCGCGGTGGTCGCGGCCGTAGCGAGATCGCGCCGCTCGGGCATCGCCTCGCCCGTCAGCAGCCCGAGGAACGACTTGCGCGAGGTGCCGATCAACACCGGGTATCCGGTAGCGACGAACACATCGAGGTGGGTGAGGATTCCGAGGTTGTGCTCGAGGGACTTCCCGAACCCGATACCGGGGTCGATGACGATCTGGCTCCTGTCCACACCTTGGGCGACGGCGAACTCGGCTCGTTGCACGAGGAAGTCGCGCACCTCGCCCACAACGTCCGTGTAGGTCGGGTTGGCCTGCATGGTTCTCGGTGTGCCCTGCATGTGCATGATCACCAGCCCGGCTCCCGTCCCTGCTGCGATCTCGACCATGTCCGGTGATGCGGAAATGTCGTTGACGATCACTGCACCCGCATCCACCGCAGCCCGGGCAACGTGGGCCTTCGATGTGTCGACCGACACCACGGCCCCTTCGGAGGCAAGCGTCTCGATCACCGGCAGCACCCTCCGTAGCTCCTCCTCTTCGGAGACAGCTTCGGCTCCCGGTCTCGTGGACTCGCCTCCCACATCCACGATGTCGGCACCGTCTTCGATGAGCTTGCGGCCGTGCCCGATCGCACGATCCTGCGTGAAAAACCTGCCGCCATCGGAGAACGAGTCAGGAGTCACGTTGATGATCCCCATGAGCAGCGGGCCGTCGGTGAGAGCCCGGTCCCTGACGTTCCAGCTCATCGGCTTCCGAACAGCAAGGAGAACGCTTCAGAGCGAGTCGCGGCATTGCGGGCGAACGTGCCCCGAACAGCTGAGGTCACGGTGATCGACCCTGGCTTCCGGACACCACGCATGCTCATGCACAGATGCTCCGCCTCGATCACGACGAGTACCCCGTAGGGATCGACGACGTCCATGAGCGTCTCCGCGATCTGTGTGGTGAGCCGCTCCTGCAACTGGGGACGCCGGGTATACACCTCGACGAGGCGGGCGAGTTTCGACAAGCCGGTGAGCGTCCCTTTTGGCAGGTAGGCGACGTGTGCTTTGCCGTGAAACGGAACCAGGTGGTGTTCGCACATCGAGTAGAACGGAATGTCCTTGACCATCACCAGCTCGCGGTGCTGTTCGTGGACAAACACCGTCTCGAGGATCTCGCGTGGGTCCTGCCGTAGTCCGTCGAACACCTCGGCGTACATCCGAGCGACGCGGGCAGGGGTATCGATGAGACCTTCGCGCGTCGGATCTTCTCCGATTGCTTCGAGAATCGTGCGGACCGCACCCTCGATCGCTTCGAGATCGGGCTCGCCGCGCATCTACGGCTGGTCCGCTGCGACAACACCCGCTGCGGGAGCGCCCCCGGGGACCTGGATCCGCACTCCTTCGCGCGCGGCGTGCTGCCACTTGGGGACGTTCTTGAAGATCTCGGCGACCTCTTCGGCGTCGATCGTCTCTTTCTCAATGAGCACCTCGGCCATACGATCGAGCGCATCCCGGTGCGTCTCCAGGATGTCGCGGGCTTCTCGGTGGGCCTGTGAGATGAGCTTTCGGACTTCGGCGTCGATGAACGCCGCGACCTCGTCCGAGTAGTCCTGCTGCCTGCCGTAGTCCCTGCCGAGGAACACCTCGCCGTTGGCATGGCCGTACTTCATCGGGCCGAGACGGTCGCTCATGCCGTACTCCATGACCATCTTGCGAGCGACATCGGTGGCCTTGTCGATGTCGTCACCTGCGCCGGTGCTCGGGTCGTTGAAGACGATCTCCTCGGCAGTCCGGCCACCGAGATACATGGCGAGTTGATCCACCAGCTCGGAGCGCCGCATGATGTACCTGTCCTCTTCCGGCAGCGACTGGGTGTGGCCGAGTGAACGGCCGCGAGGGATGATCGTCACTTTGTGGATCGGGTCAGCCATCGGCAGCGCCCAGCCGACGAGCGCGTGACCGGTCTCGTGGTAGGCGATGACCCGCTTCTCTTCCTCGGAGATCAGTCTGCTCTTTCGCTCGGGTCCTGCGATGACCCGTTCGATGGACTCCTCGAGCTCGTCCATTCCAATGATATCTCTGCCGCGTCGTGCAGCGAGCAGCGCGCCCTCGTTGAGCAGGTTGGCGAGATCGGCACCGGTAAAACCCGGCGTTTGGCGGGCGAGTACTTCGAGGTCGATGTCGTCAGCGAGCGGCTTGCCGCGGGCGTGGACGGCGAGGATGGCTTGGCGGCCCGGCAGATCGGGGCGGTCGACGACGATTTGGCGGTCGAACCGGCCCGGACGGAGAAGCGCTGGGTCGAGGATGTCGGGACGGTTGGTGCCGGCGATCACGATCACACCCGTATTGACGTCGAACCCGTCGAGTTCGACGAGCAGCTGGTTGAGCGTCTGCTCACGTTCGTCGTGCCCGCCACCAAGGCCCGCTCCACGGTGCCTGCCGACGGCGTCGATCTCGTCGATGAACACGATGGCGGGGGCCTGTGCTTTGGCCTGTTCGAAGAGGTCTCGGACCCGAGATGCGCCAACGCCGACGAACATCTCGACGAAGTCCGAACCAGAGATCGTGAAGAACGGAACGCCTGCCTCGCCCGCGACTGCACGGGCAAGCAGCGTCTTTCCGGTCCCGGGAGGCCCGAACAGCAACACCCCCTTCGGGATCTTGGCGCCCAAGGCCCGGAACTTGTCCGGAGATTGCAGAAACTCCTTCAACTCGGTGAGTTCCTCCACCGCCTCGTCGACACCCGCCACATCGGCGAACGTGATCTTCGGCATGTCCCTCGATACCTGTTTCGCTCGGGACTTGCCGAATTGCATCACCCTGTTCCCGGAGCCTTGCATCTGCATGAAGATGAACACCATGAACCCGATGAGGAACAGCCACGGCAGGAACGTGATCATGATGTCCCAGAAGGAGGCAGGTTCGGGATCCACCTGTACATCGACTCCTGCGTCGCGCAACGCGGCGGACAACTCATCCTCGTCCTGCTGGAGGTAGTCGACCGAGAAATCGGTCTTGCCGTCTTTCGCCGTCTTGAACGTGCCCGTCACGACGAGCGACTTCTGCTTCACCGTCGCGGTCGCGATCTTGCCTGCGGTGATGTCATCCCAGAACTGGCTGTAGCTGATCTGCTCCATCTGCGGCTGAGCGCCGAGATACTGCTGCAAGATGACCAGCAGGATCATGGCCATGATCCCGTACACCAGTATCGAGCGGAACGTGCGGTTCAAAAGTCTCCTAGACCCCTCGGGAAAACCGTATCACGGCGTGTCACCAAGACACCATATGGTATTCAGGTTCGGGGCCTACTCGATCGTGGTGTCGTCGACCTCTGCATCGTCTTCGACCATGACCGCGACATGGGGAAGATTGCGGTACTTCCCGGCGTAGTCGAGGCCGTAGCCGATCACGAACTCGGGGCCGATCTCGAATCCCGTGTATTTCACTTCGATCGGGATTCGCTGGATGTCCTTCTTGACGAGCAGCGCGGCGATCTCGAGCGACTCCGGATGGCGTACCCGCAGGCTCTTGAGGAGATAGTTGAGGGTGAGCCCTGAGTCGATGATGTCTTCGACAACCAGCACGTCGCGACCGGCGATCTCCTGATCGAGGTCTTTCAGGATGCGCACGACACCCGAGGTCTTTGTGGCGGCGCCGTACGAAGACACGGCCATGAAGTCGAACTCGACCGGAATTGTGATGTGACGGGCAAGGTCGGCCATCGTGATGAACGCACCCTTCAAGACGGCGATCATCAACAAGTCCTTGCCGGCGTAGTCGGCAGAGATCGTCTCACCCATCCTGGTGAGCGCAGCTTCGATTTCTTCGGCGCTGATCATGGTCTTGCCGACCTTCACACATCCTCCCGTGTCGCGCGAACCCAAAGGTAGCGTGTCGTGGTTGCATCGATCCAACCGGAGTCGGCCCGTCGGATCCCCGGCACCCACACCACCTGTCCCTTGTCCACCACGACCGGCCAGTGATCACGTTGCCACACGGGCACTCCCGCCTCTGCCAGCACCTGAGGTACCGACTTGTGCCCTCCTTGAAACGCGATGCGATCTCCGCCGGTGGCGGTGCGTACCACCAGCGTGGACGCGATCTCGTCAGCGTCGAAGACCTCCAGCTGTCGGCTTGGCGGGTAGGCCAACGGAACGGAGGTTGCCAATGTTGCTTCGAGATTCCACGCACCGAATCGGACACCACCGGGGATGGTCCACTCGACGGACTCCGGCGCCGGTCGTTCGCCGGCAGTATCGATCACGATGAGTGCACGATTACGTCGGGCTGTCAGCCCGCCGGTGAGTGTCACCCGGTCGATGGCACCTGCCACAACATCGAGGACGCCCCGCACGTCTCGGGTGTCGCCTCCGTACGGTCCAGCGATGGCTCGGAGCGCGCGCCGGATCACCCGTGCGGAGGTAGCAGGTGAGATGACGGCCAACAGCGTCGCCGGAAGCCAGGCTGTGCCGCCACGCTCCTTCCAGGGCACGCCATCGGCCAGGCGATCGAGTACATCGCGTTCTTCGGATAGCACACGGGCGGTCCGTGCGAGCGTCTGCTCGAGTGACGGGTTGAGACGGTTTTCCAGCCCCGGAATGATCTCATGTCGAAGCAAATTCCTGCGCGGACCCTCTTCGAGATTTGCCGGATCCTCGATCCACGGAAGCGCCAGCAGCGAGGCGAGCTCACGGGTTTGCGATCTGGTCACTTCCAGCAGCGGGCGTGCAATCACACCGCGCCGAACCGGAATACCGGTCAACCCGTCCAGTCCGGCCCCGCGCAGAAGGTTGCCGAGCACGGTTTCGGCCTGGTCGGATCTCGTATGCCCTGTGAGGAGGGTCTCGCCCGGTTGGAGGGCATCCTCCAGCGCCCGATACCGGGCTACGCGGGCGGCACCCTCTGGCGAAGCTTCCGATCCCACCTTCACTTCGACCGTTCTCAGCGCGATGCCTAGTTCTGCAGCGATCTTGTCGGCCGCCTGCCTGAGTGCTGGAGATCCGGGCAGACCGTGGTCGATGTGGACCGCACGGACGGGGACACCGGCCTGTAGCGCCACCCAGGCACAGACGGCACTGTCGGGACCTCCCGAGAGAGCGACAACGCACGGCCCGTCGGGACGTCGAGCAAGGGAGCGCACCTCATCGGAGAGGAGCTTCAGGCGACCCGTTGGAGCCATGCCATCGGCTGGTCGATCTCGTGCCTGGTCGGGAGCCACTCCGGGCCGCGCCACGCAGCCGAGATCGCGTCCCAGCCCGCCTCTCGTTCGACTCGCAGTATGAACCGTTCGCCCAACTCGTACTGCTTGAACTTCATCTCCATCCCGGTGAGGCGGAAGAACGCCGCCATCCGAGGGTCGGCCCGCCGCTGTTTGAGGATGCTCGACATGCGCGCCTGGGACACGAGCAGTTCCTTGCCGATACGATCCATGATGACGTGCCCATGCCCTTCCAGCAGCGACATGAGCGCCTGTACCCTGTCGACGAGCGCACGCTGGTCGTCGCTTGCAAAGAGGCCGAACAACCCGGACTCCCCGATGAGTGGCTCGCCCTTCGAGGCGGCCATCTTGAGTTCGTCGACGACTCGTGTGAGGCGGCCCGATTCGGGTTTCGCCGAGGCGACAAGCTGCTGGACGAGGTCGAGGAAGTAGTCGCGCATCCATGGCACACCAAGGAACTGGAGTCGGTGGGTGCATTCGTGGAGCGCGAGCCAGAATCGAAACTCGGATGGCCTGAACTGGTGCGCCCGTTCTATCGCGAGGATGTTGGGTCCGACCAGGTAGACGGTGTCCCCGTTCAGCTTCGTGGGCAACGCCAATTCGTACTGCCCCAGAACCCTTCTGGCCATCACACCGAGAAGCGCTCCCGTCTCGACGGCAACCGCCCGCCCCGCCAGAAACGATGCCCCCTGCCCGACGGTGCCCAGTCGAGCGAATCGCTCGGCCAGACGATCCTCGACCGGATCCATGAGGTGTCCGAAGAACTCGACGTTGCGGGCCGCCCACTCCGCTCTCGAAACGACGCGTACGTCCGGTGTTCCCACCGACGCAAGTCCTGTCGCTTCAGATACGAGGGGCTCTGCCCTGGCGATGAACTCGGGAGCCTCCAACTCCAGGATCTGCTGGTGGTAGGAGTTCTCGAGCGGATAGGCGCCGGCGACCCTGCCGGCGACACGAGTCGACAGATCCCATGGAATGGAGCCGGAACGCACGGTCTACTGTCCGAAGCCGGGCTCGTGCTCTTCGAGGAACGCCCGGAGGCGGTCCAGCACTTCCTGCCTGGGCTCTTCCTGAACGCGCTCTCTCAAGACCACCCGGAGGTACTCCTCGAAATGGAACCGGCTCGTGCAGCCTTCGCACCGACGAAGATGCCAGGAAATGGCCGATCGATGAGCCCAACCCATCTCGTCGTCGAGGTAGAGATAGAGGTTGGCGACTGCGTCTTCGCATCGACGTCTACTCATGGTCGGCACCTCTGAGGCCGTGCTCCTCTGCATACTCCCACAACGCCTTCTCGAGTGCTTTTCTTCCCCTGTGGAGGCGGGACATGACGGTTCCGATGGGCACGTCCATGATTTCGGCGATCTCCTTGTAGGAGAAGCCTTCGACGTCGGCGAGCAGGACCGGAAGACGGAACTGCTCAGGGAGAGACTCGAGAGCGGACTTGACGTGCTCGTCGACGAACCCGTCGAGCACCTCGTCCTCGGCACTTTGTGCCACCTGTGACGAGTCGGCGATCCGTTGGTAGAGGTAGAGGTCTTCGACGTCGCCAAGGTCGGTCTCGACCGGACGGCGCATCTTGCGCCGGTACCTGTTGATGTAGCTGTTGGTGAGGATTCGATACAGCCACGCCTTGAGGTTCGTACCCTCCTTGAACGAGTCGTATGCCCGGTATGCCTTGAGGAAAGTCTCCTGCACGAGATCCTCCGCCTCGGCGTGGTTGCGGGTCATGCGGAGCGCGGTCGAGAAGAGCTGGTGGGCGAGCGGCATCGCGTCGCGTTCGAAATTCTTCTGGTCCGCCATGGGCCTGAGGTTACCCGGCAGTATCTCGATTCCTGCCTTCGGGGCGATGATGCACGCCTGCGCCGAGTAGCTCAGCGGTAGAGCAGCTCACCCTTCCGGTGCCCAGATCCAAGAGATCATGGAGCTGACCGGGCGTCGGTCGTTTGACCGTACGCGGCTACATCGAGTCCTCAAGGACCTCGAAGAGGAACGCCGTCGCCACACTCGGCCTCTAGCTGCTCGGCCAGAGGCGCCGTCTAGATGTCGTCGGGGATCAGGTACATCCCTAAGTCTCAAACTGACAGAGGACAAGACGTCGACCGAGGGACGAGCGGTATCCATCAGCGCCTCCCCAATTCATCCAGGGTCGTGCATGGGTCGATGTG
>CAZWHZ010000021.1:0-20760 GCA_964633745.1 uncultured Acidimicrobiia bacterium | reverse complement strand
GAGCCGAGGTCCTCGGGATCTCACTTGTCACGAACCTCGCAGCAGGCTTGTCCCCGACGCCATTGACACACGAGGAGGTCCAGGAGACGGCCTCCATGGCGAGAGAGCGGTTCACGAGGCTCCTGGATCACCTGCTACCTGCACTCGGCTGAGCAACCGATTGCTAGCATTCGCGAACACGAACTGAGAGAGGAGCGCACGTCCGATGAACGTCATGGTCTGTGCAAAGCAGATTCCAGACCCGGCGGCGCCTTACCAGCTGGATGCCGAGACCCACTTCCTCGAGCGCCCGACCGACCAGATCCTCGACGACACCGACCGCTACGGGGTCGAAATGGGGCTCCAGGTGGCCGAGCAGACGGGTGGGTCGGTAACCCTGGTATCGATGGGCCCCGCAGGCAATCTCCAAGGTATCCGCCAGGCGCTCGCGATGGGCGCCGCCAAGGCAATCGTGATCGAAGACCCGGCACTCCGGGGTGCCGACTCGTGGACGACCGCCCACGTACTCGCGGCTGCAATCAAACGCGAGGAGTTCGACCTCGTGATCGCCGGAACCGAATCGACCGACGGATCGGCCGGCGTGCTCCCCCAGCAGCTGGCCGAGCTGCTCGGGGTACCGTCACTCACGTTTGCCAAGCAACTCGAACACGAAGGCGACATGATCCGCATTCAACGCCAGACGGAGTACGGCTACGACGTCGTCGAGTCCCCCACGCCGGCACTTGTGACGGTCACCTCCGGCATCGTCGAGCCGCGCTATCCAACGTTCAAGGGAATCATGGAGGCCAAGAAGAAGTCGATCGAGGTGATCGGGCTCGGCGACCTCGGAGTGGTCCCCGCGGAGACGCAGAAGATCGTGGAGGTGCGGCCGGCTCCCGAACGTGCCTCCGGCGAGATCATCGAAGACGACGGTGAGGCGTACCAGCGAATCGTCCAGGTCCTCGAGCAAGCGAAGGTGATCTAGATGAAGGTCTGGGTGTTCATTGAGGAATCGCAGGGCGGACCGGCACCGATCGGGCTGGAATTGCTCACCAAGGCGCGCACACTGACAGACGAACCCGCCGTCACCTATCTCGGCATGGGCTCAGATGAGACGTTCGCCCAGCTAGGCGGCTATGGAGCCGCGGCGATCTACCACATCGCGACCGACGATCACCTGCCGACAGCTGCGGCCGCAGCAGCGCTGGCCTCGCTCGCGGTGTCGCATGCTCCCGATGTGATCATGTTCGGCTCGACGCCAACCGACAGGGATGTGGCAGGACGGCTGTCTGCCCGTATGGGTCTTCCTGTGATCTCCAACGCCGTGGACGTCCTCGTCGACGGTGAGTCGGTGACGGTCATCAATGAAATCTTCGGCGGCTCGCAGATGGTCGAGACCGTGTTCACCGGCGGAGGGCCGCACCTTGTCGTGGTCCGGCCGAAGTCGTTCCCGGCAGAGCCGGGGGGTCAAACGTCTCCCACAGTCGAGGCCGTCGATCTGCCCGACGTAGGGCATGCCGGAGCTGCGGTCGTAACCGGGGTCCATGTCGAGGAACGAGAGGGGCCCCAACTCGAAGACGCCTCCATCGTCGTGTCCGCCGGGCGTGGCATGGGCTCGGCCGAGAACCTGTCTCTGACGCAACGCCTCGCGAGAGTGCTGGGTGCGGCCCAGGGAGCGACACGTGCTGTCGTCGACGCAGGCTGGGTTCCGTACTCG
Organism: uncultured Acidimicrobiia bacterium; assembly: GCA_964633745.1. GTDB lineage: Bacteria > Actinomycetota > Acidimicrobiia > Spongiisociales > UBA4744 > CAYLHS01. The sequence continues at coordinate 19,064 of CAZWHZ010000021.1, read as the reverse complement.
CTTCAGGTCGGTCAAACCGGCAAGACGGTCAAGCCGGACGTCTACATCGCATGTGGAATCTCGGGTGCGATGCAGCACGTCGTCGGAATGAAGGACGCCAAAGTCATCATCGCGATCAACAAGGACGAAGAGGCGCCGATCTTCGCGTTGTCCGACCTCGGCATCGTCGGTGACGTCAACAAGGTCCTCCCGAAGCTGATCGAGGCGCTCGAGGCCAGGCAGTAGCTACAACCCACGGTGACCACACCTAGGGAACCGACAACTGACGGCTACTTCTCGAGTTTGAACCCGTGCGGCAGCAGATCGGCAAGGGCGTATGTACCCGCGGTCCCGTCGGGCTTGGCGACGATCACCTCGCGGACACCGAACTCGTGGAGTCGTTGTCGACATTGGCCGCAGGGGAACGATTCCTCTTCGGCGGCCGCGTCGATGCACGCGGCAGCGACGGTGATCAGCCTGGTTCGCCCCGCGGTGACGGCAGCCGAGATGGCGGAGGCTTCGGCACACGTCCCCGACGGATAGGCCGCGTTTTCCCAGTTGACCCCGGGATACGTGGTTCCGTCGTCGGCGACGATGACCGCGCCAACCCTGAATCCCGAGTAGGGGGCGTAGGCGTTCTCGGCAACGGTCTGTGCCGAGACGAGGAGCTCTTCCGGTGTCACGTATCCTCCAACATGGCGTCGACGAACACAGATGGTACAAACGGCACGAGATCACCCAGGCTCTCACCGGTGCCGACCAGCTTCACAGGTATGTTCAGTTCCCGTTCCACGGCCACGACCACGCCTCCCCGAGCGGTGCCGTCCAGTTTCGTGAGTACCACACCGGTGACCCCCACCTGCTCGGTGAACACCCGCGCCTGGGAGACGGCGTTCTGCCCGGAACTAGCGTCGACGACGAGCAGGACCTCATCTACCTCGCCCGCTGCCTTGCCGATCACGCGAACGATCTTGCCGAGCTCCTGCATGAGGTTGTGCTTGGAGTGAAGCCGGCCTGCAGTGTCGATGATTGCGACGTCGCGGCCTCGTGCCTTCGCAGCCTCGTAGGTGTCGAACGCGACCGATGCGGGATCCGAACCCTCCTGGCCGGACACTACGTCGACTCCGACACGCTCCGCCCACGTCTTCAGCTGGACATCGGCGCCGGCACGGAATGTGTCGGCTGCTCCGAGAATCACCGACTTGCCCTGATCGCCGAGGTAGGCGGCGAGCTTGGCGATGGTCGTCGTCTTGCCGGTGCCATTGACCCCTACCACAACGACGGCAGATGGCGTTCCGGTGAGGTGTAACCCGCGAGGTCGATCTCCGAACTCGGTAAGCAGTTCCTCACGAAGTGCGGCCCGTGCTTCCCCGGGTCCGTCTGGATGCCGCTCCTTGACCCGCTGGATGATCTCGTCGGTCGCGACGACACCGATGTCGGCGGCGAGCAGCGCCTCCTCGAGACCCACCCAGAACTCGACTGTGAACGCACCGACGCCAAACAGCCGCCGGAGCCGGCCACCGAACGCCGACGTGGTCTTGTCGAGGTAGGCAGGGGCCCCGGGCACTGCCTGGCGGCCTCGCATCGGCTTCTGCCGGCGAGCCAGCATGATCACCAACGCAGCAATGACGGCGACCGCGACCACCGCGATCACGATCAGCTGCGTGCTTGTCATACCGTGAGCCGTTCACTGACCCGCTTGGACAACACCTGCGACGACCCGCCCGGTTCGAGAGTCACGCCGTAGATGATGTCGGCGACTTCCATGGTCTGCTGCTGGTGCGTCACGATCAGAAGCTGGGCGCGTTCCCGGAAGCGAGCGACGAGCCGAAGGAAGCGCCGAAGATTGGCATCATCGAGCGCTGCCTCTACCTCATCGAGGATGTAGAAGGGTCCCGGACGTGCCCGGAACACGGCAAACAGAAACGCGAGGGCCGCCAGCGACCGCTCGCCGCCGGAGAGCAAGCTCAGTCGACCAACCTTCTTGCCGAGTGGCATCGCCTCGACTTCGACGCCGGTCGTGAGCGGCTCGTTCTCGTCGACCAGCCGTAGGCGCCCGCGGCCACCTGGGAACAGCAACCCGAAGTACTCCTCGTAGTGCTCGGCGATCTCGTGGAATGCAGTGAGGAACTCGTGGGCGATACGGCCATCGAGCGCAGCGATCACCTTGCGCAGGTCGGATCTCGATGATTCGAGGTCCTCGAGTTGCACGGAGAGGAAGTCATACCGTTCTTTCAAGCCTCGGTACTCCTGCGCGGCGAGCGGGTTGACCGGGCCGAGACGACGAAGCTCGGCTTCGCGGCTCTCGAGCGCTGCGTGGAAGTCCTCCTCGATGTCGGGGGTCGGAGCTTCCAGTGCCTCTGCTTCGGACGCGTCGGCGTCTCTGCGGAGCGCCTCAGCGATGGACTCGCGCCGTACGTTCAGCTCTGCCCGCTCGATGGCAAGTCCCGATGTCTGTTCACGAGCGACGTCGATACCGTTCCTCAGTTCCTCGAGACGGGTCCGGGCCGTCGTGAGCCTGCCGCCGGCCTCACCGGCCTCGGCACGAAGCATCCGCTGGCGCTCTCTCAGCGCCGCGAGCTTCGCTTTGACCGTCTCCAGCGCAGCGAGGCAGTCCTCCTCGATGCCAGACAACGTCACGATGGACTCCGGATCGATCGGGCGATCGACAGCCGATGCGAGTTCTCCGGTGACGATTCGAAGTCGATCCTGGAGCAGTCTTCTGCGCTCAATCACGGTTGCCAGTACTTCTGCAGCTTCTCTGGAAGTCAGCGCGGCGGACTCTCGTCTCGTCTCCACCTCGCGACGACGGTCGGCCATCTCCTGCCATGCCTGTTGGCGTTCGGCTTCCTCACCTTCCAAATCGCGCAGCCTGAGTCGAAGTCGTTCGATGCGGGCCTCACGTTCGCCGGATTGCTCGATGACCGCCGATCGGCGCTCCTCGAGCGTCTCCATCTCTCGTTCTGCCTGGTTCGAGCTGCGTTCGCGAAGCGTGAGCGCCTCCGTCATGCCGCCGAGGCGCACCTCGATGGCTTCCAGCTTCTCGAGCGCGTCCCGTTCCAACCTCCTGGCATCGTCGAACGAGCGTTTCGCCTGGGTGAGGATGCTCTCTGCCCTGGCTGTCTCGGTCTCGGCCCGTTCGAGCGCGACGAGCGAGGATTCGAGCATCGCGGGGGAAGCACCGTCAGGCTGGGCTACGTGCATCCCGTTCTCATCAACGAGATCCCCCTCCGGCGTGACCGCTCGGATGCCAGAGTGGCGTGAGACGATATCGAACGCGGTGCCCCAGCCCTCGACAACGGCTACATCGCCGAGTAGGCGCTCGGCAAGCTTCCGGTCGGCAGTATCGCCCAGCCGATCAACGAGTCTGTCAACGCCGGTCGGCAGAATCGCAGTTGCTCCGTTCTGTTCCGACCTGGCGACCACAGCGACCCCACCGATTCCATCGCCTTTCAGGTTCTCTACCGCGAGACGCACGTCCTCGCGGGAGCGAGCGACCGCCGCGCCGGCCCACGGTCCCAGGGCTGCATCAACGGCGCGCGCCATCTCGGCGGGCACGGCAAGGACCGCCGCGATCGAACCGACCACACCGTCGCGTGCGAGAAGTCGATCTCTGGCTTCGGGGTCGGTAGCGCCGGCGACCGCCTCTTCGATCGCCTCGGCCCTGGCCCTGGCAGCCGCACGCGCGAGACGCGCCTGGGTTGCCTGCTCATCTGCTCGTTCCCATCGGCCTTGGAACTGCTCTCTGGCTGTTCGCGCCCGCTCGTAGCCGTCTTGAGCGCCGGCGGTCTCCCCGTCGGTGGTTCGGATGTCATCGCGCAGCTCGTCGATCTCCGTCGCCTCTTCAGCAGTTCTTGCTGCGAGAATCCCAAGTCGGCGTTCGACGTCCCGCAGTTCGCGCCCGTCACGATCCATCGCCGCCTCGAGCGAGCTGAGGTCCCCTCGCACGACGGCGAGCGCACCCTCCACGGGGAGCGCATCTTGGTCTGCAAGTGACCGGGCCTCGTCCTCGAGCGATCGAAGCATCTGCTCGGATCGGTCGACAGCCCTCTGGGCTTCCGCCATGTGAGTGGCCGCCGCGGCAAGCTCGTCCTCGAGATCCGTCGCTTCGGTTTCCAGATCCCGCCGGCGTTCGCCCGCACCTTCCAGCAGCGCTTCAGCAGACCGTCGACGCTCTCTCGCCACCTGACCGACACGGCGGAGACGTTCACTGGTCGTTTCGAGGCGAGCGGCAGCAGCCGAGTCCCTGTCGAGGGCCCGTCCAGCGCTTCCCGCCGCTTCGACCAGACCCGGCAGCCGGCCTTCGACCTCGCTTCGTTCGAGCCTCGCGGCCTCGAGACGCTCCGACCACGACCGCTCGGACGCCTCGAGTTCGCCCATCCTGTGCTCGGCCGCACGCAGCGCCTCCCCCCCAAGGAAGAGTCGCAGTGCGCGGATCCCGTGTCGGAGCTCCTCGTGCCGATCGGCCGACTCCGCCTGGCGCTTGAGAGGGCGGATCTGCCGCTTGAGCTCACGGAGGATGTCATTCAATCGAAGCACGTCGGCGTCGGTGCGTTCGAGGCGCCGGACCGACCGTTCCTTCCGGAGGCGATGTTTCAGAACGCCGGCAGCCTCTTCGATCACGGCACGATGGTCCTCGGCCTTGGCGTTGAGGAGGTCGTCGATCCTGCCCTGTCCCACGATGAGATGCTGCTGCCGGCCGACGCCGCCGTCCGAGAGGAGCTCCTGTATGTCGAGAAGACGACAGTCGACGGTGTTGATCTGGTAGTCGCTCGTCCCGTCCCGGTAGAGGCGTCGGGTCAGGGAGACCTCGTCCAGGTCCAATGGAAGCGCCCGAGACGTGTTGTCGAGTACGAGCGTGACCTCCGCTCTCCCAAACGCCGGTCGAATCGACGTTCCGGCGAAGATGACGTCTTCCATCTTCTGCGTTCGGAGCGTTCGAGTGGACTGGGTTCCCATCACCCACGCGATTGCATCGACGAGATTCGATTTACCGGAGCCATTGGGTCCGACGACGACGGTGACCCCCGGCTCGAGTTCGAGTCTCGTCCTGTCGGCGAACGACTTGAACCCAACGAGTTTCAGTGATTTCAGAAACAACGAACTACACCTTTGTGATTCGTAGGAGGCTATCACAGGTGGTTCAGCGAACCGTGAACCCCCGAAGGTCCGGATCGACAGGCACCACCTGCCGATCGACCTGGGATACGACCGCCGAACGAGGGCCTGTCCGGATCCACTCCAGGAGCGTGTCCACCTCGGGTTGAGATCCCTGCACATGCAGCTCGACCTCTCCCGACGGGAGGTTGCGAATCCAGCCGGCGACACGTCGCGCCTTGTCGAGCGCGAAGTAGCGGAATCCGACCCCTTGCACGCGCCCCCGTACGATCGCACGGATGGCGACCGTGTCGGATGCAGTGACGTGATCGAGAGCCATCTGTGCCGCTTCCTGTTGCGCCTCTTTCTTCGACCTGCCCCGTCCCTCACCACGGACGATCCCATCGATGGTGACCGTCGCGGTGAACACGCGATCGTGGTCCGGCCCTTCACCGAGGACCCGATAGACCGGCTCGAGGTGCGCTTGTGCGAGGACTTCCTGGAGTCGCGTCTTGTAGTCTCTGCTGCCAGGCGACACGGATCTGGCCGCCACCCTGGACTCCCAGTGGCGGTGGATGACGGTCCGCGCCGCGTCGAGACCGCCGTCGAGGTGCACGGCGGCGATCACCGCCTCCATCGCGTCGGCGAGGATCGAGTCCTTTTCACGACCAAGGGACGCTTCTTCGCCGCGGCCGAGTCTGAGTGCCGATCCCAGGTCGACCGACCTCGCGATCGTCGACAGCATGCCGCCGCTCACGAGGGACGCACGAAGCTTCGCCATCTCACCCTCGCGCATCTCGCCGAACCGCTCGTACAACAGCTCGGTCATCACGAGTTCCAGAACGGCGTCGCCAAGGAACTCCATGCGTTCGTTGTCTTGGGCGCCTTCGTTCTCCGCCGTGTACGAGCGATGAGTGAGGGCCACTTCGAGCGTGCTCCGGTCACTGAACCGATAGCCGAGACGTTCTTCGAGATCGCTCACAGTCGTCGTCCGATCTCCTCGACCATCCCCTCGGACGTTGCCGCCATGATCAGGGCGTTGCGGATGGCGACCCTCGACGATGACCCGTGGGCAACGATCGCGACTCCTCTGACCCCGACGAGGTGCGCTCCCCCGGTGTTCTCGTAGTCGAGGGCATGCCGAACGACCTCGGGCAATGGACTTCCAGCTTTCGCGGCGAGTGCCCCGATCCACGCGGTTGCGCCCTCGAGTGATTTCAACGCGACGTTGCCCGTGAACCCGTCGGTGACCACGACATTGACGACACCCGACGGGATATCCCTCCCTTCGACGTTGCCGACGAACCGAAACGGACCATCGTTGAGGAGCTCGGCAGCGAGTCGTTCGAGCGCACGTCCCTTCCCGGGTTCGTGTCCAATGGAAAGCAGGCCGACCGTCGGGTCCTTGACACCAAAGGCGATCTCGGACACGACAACCCCCATCGTCGCGAATTGCAGCAGGTGCTTCGGTCCGACGGCAGGATTCGCGCCGGCGTCGATCAGGATCGTCGGCGGAACGGAGGGGATGACTGCGGCGATTGCCGGACGCAGGACCCCCTCGACACGGCCGATGGTGATCGCACATGCTGCAAGGGCCGCGCCGGTCGAGCCGGCCGACACGAGCCCTTCGGCTTCGCCGTCTCGAACCATGCGGGCAGCGATCGATATGGACGAATGAGGTTTCTCGCGAATGGCACGCGCCGGATCTTCCTGCATCTCGACCATGTCCGGAGCATGGACGATCGGAAGGTCGGCACCCAACTCGCGACAGAGCGGTTCGATCCGGCGCGCGTCGCCGACCAGAACGACCTCGACACCCGCTGCCGAGGCGTCGACGGCTCCTGCCACCGTTTCGAGGGGCGCATGATCACCCCCCATTGCATCGAGGGCTACGCGCACGCTACTCGGTTCCGGCAGTGACCTCGTGCCCCCTGTACGTGCCGCAGTTGGGGCACGCCCTGTGGGGGAGTTTCGGCGCGTGGCACTGGGGACAGGTCGACATGCGCGGGCGCGTCAACTTCCAGTCGGCCTTGCGGCGTCGCGTCCGCGACCGCGACATTTTCTTCTTGGGCACAGCCATTGGGGGCTCCTCTCAAGGTTCCAGCAGATGCCGAAGGTCGCCGAAGGGAGACGTGCTCTCGTCGGCGTGCCCGGAACAGGGATCAGTATTCAAGTCGCTTCCGCACGTTGGGCAAAGTCCTTTGCAGTCCGGCATGCACAACGGAACCAGCGGGATGGCAAGTGATGCCTCGTCCCGCAGGGTCTGCTCGAAGTCGATCGAACCTTCTCTCTCGATCGGCAACTCGTCCGTTCCGAACACTTCCAAGAACGACGCCGAGAACTCTTCCGTCCACTCGATGAGGCACCGGTTGCATCGAAGCGTTGCAGCAAACGACAGGGTCCCTTTGGCGATGATCTCGTCCGATACAGATTCGAGGGCCGTATCGGCGTGCACGAAGGCGACGGACGCGAGGTCGAGAGAAATCGGCATCGGTCCCTCGAGTTCGACGGATCGCCGAGAGCCGGAACATCCGAGCAGATCGGACACATTCACTACGAAAGGATGCATGATTACTGAGGGACGGGTGGGGGTGCGGGCCGTGCCTCATGGTACTGCGATCGGGTGCTCCTGATCTGTCCGAGGAGGTTCCTGAACAGCACCTCTAGCTGCTGGAGTCGGTCGTCTGCGAGATCTTCCGCCTCGAGGCGAGTCCTGCGTGCTTCGCCTTCAGCGTTGCGCACGAGCACATTCGCTTCTTCGACGGCTTCGGCCAGGATCCGTGACTCGCTGACCATCTCTGCGGCTTTGGCCTCCGCATGGTCGACGATCGACTTGGCACGTTCATTCGTACGCGCGATGAACACCTCTCGCTCGCGGATCATCCACCTGGCGGCTCTCAACTCCTCAGGCAGCACCGCCCGGATCGACCCGATCAGCTCGAGCGCTTCTTCACGATCGACTCTCACACTGCTGGACAGCGGAATCGGTTTGGCATCCCTGACAGCGGTCTCCAGCTGGTCGAGCAGTTCGTTGAGCTCACCGAGTTCCGGAATGCTCTCTTCACTCATGATCTGAACCTCTCAATCAGGGCATCGTTGACGATCGCCGGAACCAGATCCGCGACGTTGCCGCCGAAGCGGGCGACCTCTTTGACGAGTGAGGAAGAAAGGAACCCGTAGACAGGTGCGGTCGGGAGGAACAGCGTCGAAATCCCCGAGAGGCTCTCGTTCATCTGTGCCATCTGGAGCTCGTACTCGAAGTCAGTGACGGCCCGAAGTCCCTTCACGATGACATCGACATGCCTCGACTTCACGAAGTCGACAAGGAGACCTTCGAAGCTGTCGACGTCGACGCGATCGTCCTCGAAGAGCTCCCGAAGCATCTCGATACGCTCCTGAGCATCGAACAACGGCCGCTTCGATGGATTGGCCACGACGGCGATCACTACCTCGTCGAACACTGCGAGACAACGCCTGATCACGTCGAGGTGGCCGTTGGTCGGTGGATCGAAACTCCCAGGGATGAGCGCAACCGTCACGCGGTCTCCTTCCTGAAGCGCCACAGTACCGTGTCCCCGTACCTGCGTCGGTCGGCCAGCTCGAGGCCGTCCACGACGGGGCTTTCGCTCCCCGCCCGCCGATGGACCACGATGCCGGCTCCGGCGTTCAGTCTGGGGATGAGTTTCCTCAACACACTTTGGACAGACGGTAGCGACAGGGCATAGGGCGGGTCAACGAACGCGAGATCGACCATCGCATGGGAACCATGGAGATACCGTTCGACGTCGGTCGCGACGACCGCTCCACCGAGGCCCACGTGCTCAATGTTGCGTCGGAGCGCTCGAAGCGCCGCCTTGTCACGCTCGACGAACACCACCGTCGCTGCGCCCCTGCTCAGCGCTTCCAGACCGATCGAGCCCGACCCGGCGTAGAGGTCGAGAACGTCGGTTCCTACAACAGTGTCTCCCAGGGACGAGAACAACGCCTCACGGGCTCTGTCGGTCATGGGGCGAGTGCCACTCCCCTCTGGACCGATGAGGCGACGCCCCTTTGCGATGCCGGCGATGACCCTCATGAGCGGAAGAGCCACTCCACCTCGTCGCCAAGCAGGGCCCTGACCTCTCGGCCGATCTCGGAGTGATTCTCGAGATGTGGGTCCTCGTCGACGAGCGCGAACGCCTCTCTTCTCGCGGCGATCAGCTCGTTGGTATCGCGAAGTATGTCGGAGAGGCGAAGGTCGGTCAGCCCGGATTGACGAGCACCGAACACCGTGCCCTGTCCTCTGATGGCGAGGTCGACTTCTGCGAGCTCGAATCCGTCGTCGGTTCGAATCATCGCATCGATCCTCTCTCTACCCTCGTCCGTTGTCGGATCGGCCACCAGGTAACACCAGTTCGGACCGGCGTGGCGGGCGAGCCTGCCTCGCAGCTGGTGGAGCTGACTCAGTCCGAATCGATCGGCGTCCTGGATCACCATGACAGTCGAGTTGGGAATGTCGATGCCGACCTCGATCACCGTCGTGGAGACCAGCACGTCGAGGTCGACCCTCCGGAACCGCTCCATCACTTCGCGTTTGTCGGCAGATCGCATCTGTCCGTGCAGCAAGCCGATCCGCAGCGTGGGGAAGAGCCCCTGGAACCGCTCGTACTCGGCGGTCGCAGAGGCGGCTTCGATCTTCGGACTGTCTTCGACGAGTGGACACACGACGAAGGTCTGATGACCTGCAGCCGCCTCGTCCCGGATCCTGTCGTAGACACTCTCGACGTCACCCGGAGCCACTGCACGCGTATGCACCTCGGGTCGGCCCGGTGGCATCTCGTCGAGCATGGACACGTCGAGATCGCCGAACAGGGTCATCGACAGGGTCCTCGGGATAGGGGTTGCGGTCATGATGAGCAGATCGGGATCGGCCGACTCGGCCTTCTCCTTGAGACTGACCCGCTGGTGGACGCCGAAGCGATGCTGCTCGTCGATCACCGCAATGCCCAGGCTCGCGAACCGGACTCCTTCCTGAATGAGCGCGTGTGTTCCCACAACCAGGTCGACCTCGCCGGCGCCGATGAAACCCAGCACCTCCTCCCTGTTGGCTTCTGGTCGGAAGTTCACCTCGGCCGACGCCGAGGTGAGCAGGGCGACCTTGACGCCGTCTCCCCCCGACGAGAACAGGTTCGGCCGGTCGTCCGACGGCGGTGCCAGGCCCGAACGTTCCAAGAGATCGGTGATTGACAGGTAGTGCTGGTTTGCGAGGACTTCGGTGGGTGCCATGACGGCTCCTTGGTATCCACCCTCCACGCCGTCGAGCAACGCAGCAACGGCAACGACGGTCTTGCCAGATCCAACCTCGCCGAGGAGGAGCCGATGCATCGGGTGAGGCGAACGGAGGTCGCTTTCGATCTCATCCATCACTCTCCGTTGTGCTCCCGTCAATTGAAATGGCAGTCCTTCGATGAATGACGGAAGGAGACTGCCATCCGGGGTATGGGCTATGCCGACCGACTCCTCGATCATCTTTCGCTTCGAGAGTGCGAGGGCTACTTCGAGACGGAACAACTCATCGAAGACGAGTCGGCGCCGAGCCGGCACCGCTCGCTCGGGCGTCTCAGGAAAGTGGATGTCTGCATACGCCGTATCTCGATCGACCAAGACCAGTCGCTCGATCGCGTCAGGGGGAAGCGGATCTGTGATCGGTCGCGATCGAGCCAACGCGTTGTACATCCCTCTTCGAAGATGCCCGGAGGAGACGCCACCGACGGTTGGGTAGACGGGCACGACACGGCCCGTCACGAGACTCTCGCTCTTCGCCCGGATGAGGTCCACGTCGGGGCTCTTCATCTGGAGCGAGCCGCGGAACGATTCCACCTTCCCCGAGAGAGCGATCTCTGAACCTTCAGCGAGTTGTTGCTGTCTGAACCGTTGGTTGAACCAAATGGCTTTGAGGTGGCTCTTCCCGTCCGTGATGACCGCCTCGATGATCATCAGGTTGCGTCGCGGGCGCCGGACCTTCACCGAATGGACCTCGCCGATGATCGTCACCTCGACGCCAATCGGCGTGTTCGACAGCGACTCGATACGGGACCGGTCGATGTAGCGCCGCGGGACGTGCTGGAGGAGGTCGACCACGGTCTCGATGCCGGCCGTGCGAAGCTTGCCGGCGCGCGCGCCCGACAGGTGCTTGACACGATCGATAGGGATTGTCGAAAGGTGGGCGAGGCTGCTCACGTGAGGACGTCCATGACCGGCGACGAGTATACGATTCCTCCTCGCCCGGACATGGGTGCTAATCTCGCTCCCCGGCCCCAGGAGGTCGCATGTCCTATCGTTGTGAAGTCTGTGGGAAAGAACCCTGGTTCGGGAAGCAAGTGAGCTTCTCGCACAAACGGTCCAGCCGACGCTGGGTTCCGAACATTCAGCGCGTGCGCGTCCGCCACGGATCCAACACCCGCCGTGCCAGGGTATGCACCTCGTGCCTCAAAGCCGGCAAGGTCGAGAAGGCGTAGCGAACAGCTATTCAGCCGTTCAGTCGTCAGTCATCAGTCGTCGCCAAGAACGCGACCTCAGTCGCCACGACAGCGCGCCCCCTCTTGTCGATATCGATGGCCGAAAACCGGGAACCGTCAGGCTCCAGCCATCAGCTGTCGGCTGTGAGCTGTGACCTTCTCTCCCGCTAGACTCACCGCCCATGCAAGGTGTCGTCAAGCTCTTCGATCCTTCGACAGGATTCGGCATCGTGGTGTCCGACGGCGATCGGCGGGAAGTACGGCTCGACACCGAATCGCTCGAGGGAAGCATCTTCAGGACGCTCCGTCAGGGACAACGCATCGTGTTCGACATAGAAGGAGGCACCGAACCGGTGGCCCGTCGATTGAGAGTGGGCTCCGAAGGTACGTGATTCTCCGGCGAGACCAAGGTCTCCTGAGGTATCATCCCTTCAACGACACCCCTCGAGGAGGTACCGGTGGTGCAGGCGTACGTGTTGATCCAGACCGAGGTGGGCAAGGCCGCTCAGGTGGCCGAAGAAGCCCGCCGCATCCAAGGCGTGGAACAGGCCGACGACGTCACCGGACCGTACGACGTCATCGTGAAGGCGTCTGCGGAGACCGTCGATCAACTCGGCAAGCTCGTTGTCGCCCGTATCCAGTCGATCGAAGGCATCACGAGAACCCTCACCTGCCCGATCGTCAACCTGTAGTCAACCGAGCTTCGCGGCGATCGCACCCGCGCTGCGTAATGCCGTCCCATCCGATCCGGCGGTCGTGAACCGTCGGATCGGTTGCTTCTGCGCTTCGGCGACGATGTCGGCGATCAGATCACGACGGCTCACCGGCGGATCGATCCAGAGGTAGGCAGCGAGGCTTCCCGGGATCGTATTGATCTCATTCACCCACACGTCCTCGCCCCGCACGAGGAAGTCGACCCGGGCGACGGATCGGAGACGGATGAGTCCCGCCACCACCTTCGCAGCTTCTCGGATTCGACGCTCGGTGTCTCGAGGAAGTACCGCAGGCAGCTCACGGGCCGCCCCTTCGAGGCCACCCCCGCTCAGGTACTTCTGCTCGTAGCTGTAGATGGCGCCGGCGCTGCCGGCACGAACCGGAGCTTCGATGGCACTGAGCTGGAGCTCGGGGAAGGTTCGAACAGCGATGTTGTAATCCCTGCTCCCCTCGAGGAACGGCTCGATGACGGCACCGTCCTGAAGATGAACGGATGATGCCGCGAGGGCCAGCGCCGTGTTCATGCCATCGACGACCTCGATGCCGATCGATGAACCACCGAAACGAGGCTTGACGATGTAGGGCGGAGAAACGTCCCACTCCATGTCGGCGACGAGAAGGTGGCGAGGCACTGACGGGAGCCCGGCTTGCTCCACAACCGCACCGAACGCGAGTTTGTCCATCCCGAGGGCCGAACCTGCTGCCCCAGGACCGGTGTAGCGGATCCCGGCGAGGTCGAATGCTCCTTGGAGGGTTCCGTCCTCACCTGGAGCGCCGTGACAGCACACGACCACCGGTGACACGTCGAGGGGCTTCTTCTTCTCCATGAAGCCGGCACCCGGTTCAGCGATGAAGCGCAGTGGCCTGGCCTTACGTGGCACACCGTCTGCGAAGTCCGCGGCCTCGAGGGCAGGATCGACGGAGAACCACGCGCCGCTCTTCGCCCAGTAGATCGCCTCGACGTCCCGTCCCATGTCGAGCAGCGTGCGGCATGCCTGGAGCCCGGTGAGAATGCTGATGTCGTGCTCAGGAGACGGACCTCCGAAAACGACCGCCGGTTTGCTCATCGTCTCGCTCCTCATGGATAGTGATCAGGCAGGTCGTTCTCGTACACGACCACGTCCCCGGTTTCGAGGGTCGAGCGCACCCATGCAACCGCCTCATCCCGGGAGTCCACCACGTTAATGGAGACCCGGCTGCCGGCTGCGCCTTCCAGGAGGGCCCGGCGGTTCGTCCTTCCGACGATCACCAGATCGGTGGCGACCTTCCCCACCTCCTTCGCAAAGGACCGGTTCTCTTCGGACTGACGCCGTCCCAACTCGACCATGCCGGGAGTGACGACGACCCGCCTCCCCGCGCCATGCCTGGCGAGTGCGACGAGCGCGGCCGCCGCACCAGCAGGGTTGGCGTTGTACGTGTCATCGATCACGACGACGCCGGCGTCGGTCATACCCGGCTGGAGTCTGTGCGGGGGCCGTGCCAGGGTGACGAGGTCGGCCCCGTCCGGTGTGACGTCCAATGCCAGCGCGACGCCGACGGCGCATGCGACGTTGCCGGCGAACATGTCGTCGTCGTCCACCGTGCCGATCGCCCGACCGTTGATGAACACGGTGGAATCGGGAGCGACGTACACGTCGGCATCGGGATTCGTTGACGAGCAGCGGATCACCCGTCGCCGCGGCTGCTCGCTATCTGCGAGCATCTGAAGGCCCGGATAGTCGACATTGAGAACGAGCGTCTCTGCATCGTTCACGATCTCGGACTTGGCGGCAGCCACCGCGTCGAGACTGCCGAACCGCTCCAGGTGAACCGGGCCGATCGCGGTGATGACGGAAACGGTTGGCGGGATCCACGAACACATGTCGCGGATCTCTCCGGGACCGTACGTGCCCATTTCGGCGACGAAGACCTGGGTTCCGCTCGTGACCTGTTCGTTGATCGACCGGGCGAGACCGAGTCTGTTGTTAAAGCTCGCCGGGCTGACAGCGACATCGGCCACACGCCGAAGGAGGTGGCCAACATACCCCTTCGTCGTGGTCTTACCGTAGGACCCGGTGATGGCGACGACCTTCGGAGATGCGGCTCGGAGACGACGGGTTGCCTCATCGACGAACCGTCTGCTCAGACTTCGCTCGAGTGGCACCAACATCCAGAGCGCAACGTCGGCAAGCACCGGGAGTGCCAGCACTTCGAGTGCGACAACAGGTACTGCTGCGTTCGCAAGGACGACTGGTAGCGCTCCGAGCACAACGAGAGTGGCGGCGAGACGGCGGGCCCGTTTCGTCCAGGCAAGTGGTGAGGTCCGGCCGCGGAGGCCGAGCCCGACCGGACCGAACGCCACTACGGCCGCCGGCACAAGTGCCCACATCGGTTCCGCGAAGGAAGCTGCCGTGCCGGAGACCGCCATGACCCATCCCGCGGAGTTGAGTGACGAGGACGTCCACCAGCGAACGGCAAACCGGCTAGCGCTGCCGGGGAGATAGTGCTCTCGTTGTGCAACCCGCACCCACCGCACCAGCGAAGCAACCCACGCGACGGCAAGTGCGGCCAGGACTACCAGCGATGCGGCCGTCACAGCATCTCCAGTAGCTCGGCCCGGATGGCGCTCGGCGCGACAGATGGCAGATGGTGTCCGATGCCGGGCACAACGCGAAGCCGGGCATCCGAAAGAAGGCCAAGTGCCGCCTCTGCGACCGACACGGGAACCTCGGTGTCGTCGGCACCCCAAAGGAGGCGCGTCGGACACTCGATCGTGGGCAAGAGCTGCTCATAGCTCTCGTTGACAGTCATCACGAGCACGTCGCGCATCACTCCCGTCGCTGCGCGGTAGTCCGCCGAACCGTATTGTCTACGCGCACGTTCCAGACGTTCATCCCCGAGCAGAAAGCGAAACCTCCTGGTCAGCCGGTAGCCGAGTGGAGGATGCCCGCGCGGCGCGACTCGAAGCAGGGGTGTGCCCACCAACAGCAGACCTGACACCATCTGTCTCGCCGCCAGTTGAAGGGCGACCCTCCCTCCGAATGAGTGGCCAACAACGAGTGGCGGGTCGGGGAAACCGTCGAGGACGGGTTCCACAGCATCCGCATAGCCTGCCGAACCCATCGGTGTCGACGGAGCGGCCGACGCCCCGAAGCCCGGCAGATCGACGGCGACGGACGGGACACCGGTGAGCACGGAAGCGAAGTCGGCGTGGTCACGCCCCCATCCGTGGAGAGCGAGCACGCGCGGGGCGCCGTCTCCGTAGCGTTCCCCGAACAGCCCGGCAATGGTTGTCAACGCCACAAGTCCGTCCCGATCACTGCGAGGAGATTACCGTCGCCCGGGCCTTCACCGACCATACTTGGAGTTTGTGAAGCGCCCGATCGATCAACAGACAGCGCTGCTTGGCGTGCGCATCATGATCCTGCTCATCATCGGGATTCTCATCACCGCCTACTTCGACGGGGTAGTGGGAGACCTCCGCGTGTGGGGAACCGCACTGCTGACCGGCTTCGCGTTGCTCCTGCTTCTGCTGGTCAGATGGACGACGCTACTGGATCGTCCGATCGGGACGGTGATGCTGGCGTTGCTCTTCGCAGTGTTTGTCGCGATGTTGACGGCCGCCGGTACCATCCCCGCGCTCGAGCCGACAGTCCTCGCTGCGGACCTGGCGATCGTGGCGCTGTCCGCAGCGATGGCAGGCCTGACCGTTCACGGATTCGTGACGGTGACCGTCGCCGCTTCCTACGTGACGATCGCTATCACCAACGGAAGCCCCGTGCATCAACTCATCGTTCCGGTGCTTGCGGTCGCCAGCGTGTCATTTGCAGTGGCTGCGCTGATGCAGGGATTCCGACAAGAGCACTCCCTCGCGAATGAACGGCTCGACACCCTCACGGCGAGGGAATCGGACCTCCAGCGGCTGTACGAGGTCTCGACGGCGACGTCGGCCGCGGAAACCGTTCAGGATGCACTCCCGATGCTCGTCGGACGAATCGGACAGTATCTCCACGCGCAGGTCGGAGCGCTGCTGCTGAAAGACCCGAACAGACCGGTCCTCAACGTGATGAGCCCTATCTGGACGATCGGCCATGAACTCGAAGTCGAAGGGTACCGGCTGCAGCTGCGCGCGGGCGGCGACTTGGAGCGCGTCTACACGTCCGGCCGCCCGATGATCTTCAACGACCTCGACGACAACCCGGAACGTCACGGGCTCCTCGGCGAGCTCGGGGTTCGCAACGCGATCGCAACTCCAGTTGGCGTCGAGGATCGAGCACTCGGAGTGATGGTGATCGCTGACAGGACCGACGGTCCGTTCACGGACAAGGACCTCGATCGCCTCGTCTCGTTGTCGACGCCCACGGCGTTGGCCATCGCTCAACTCGGGCGAATCCAGGAGGCGGCAGAGACGAGTCGGAAGATGCAAGAGCTTGCGTCGATGAAGACCGATTTCGTGTCGGTGGTGAGCCACGAGTTGCGAACTCCGCTGACATCCATCATCGGTTCGTTGGCAACTCTGGCACGGCCAGAGTTGCCTCGCGACAGCGATATGGCCCGAGATCTCCTCGACTCGGCTCGATCGCAAGCGAACCGACTGAAGTACCTCATCGAGGACCTGCTGATCGTTTCCCGAATCGAAGGGAAGGCGTTGCCGACGGTCTCCGAGACCATCGACCTCGTTCCGTTCCTCGAGGATGCGGTGCGTGAGGTTCCAGAGTCGGGCCGCGTGGTCGTCACAGGCCCCACGCTCATGCTGACCTCCGATCCGGAGCACATCAGGCGCATCATGATCAATCTGGTGCAGAACGCCGTCCTGTACGCACCGGGGTCGCCCATCGAGGTCGTCACGAACGACGAGCTGGATGCCGTCACGATCTCCGTGGTCGACCACGGCCCTGGAATTCCTGCAGAGGACCGAGAGCGGGTGTTCGAACGGTTCACCCAACTCGAACCCGCCACCACGCGGCGTCAAGGCGGCACCGGGCTGGGGCTCGCAATCGTCCGCGGCCTCACCTCGACGCTCGGGGGAACGGTGCGAGTCAGGGAAACGCCGGAGGGCGGCGCAACGTTCGAAGTTCGCCTCCCCAAGGTGCCACCGACCTCCTCGGCGCCCCGCCGCGCATGGGTGGATCAGTCCTCTGGTGGTACGGCAACCGCAATCGAATGAAATCCGCCATCGACGTGGATCATCTCGCCGGTCGTCATGGGCATCCAGTCGGAGAGCAGGAGGCACACCATCTTCGCGACGGGGACCGGATCGGTGACATCCCATGACAGCGGTGACCGCTCCGACCATGCATCCTCGAACCGGCTGAACCCGGGGATCGACTTGGCTGCGACCGTCTGGAGTGGGCCGGCAGCAACCGCGTTCACCCTGATCCCGTCCTGGCCGAGATCTCGAGCGAGGTATCGCGTCACAGACTCGAGCGCAGCCTTCGCCACACCCATCCAGTCGTATGCCGGCCAGGCCTGCCGGTTGTCGAAGTCGAGCGTGACAAACGATCCGCCGTTCGTCATGAGTGGCGCGATGGCGGCCGCAAGCGTCTTGAACGAAAACGCCGAGGTCATGAACGCCGTTTGCGCGCTCTCCGGAGGGGTGGAAAGGAAGGCGCCCCCCAACGCGTCTTCCGGGGCGTAGGCGATCGCGTGAAGCGCGCCATCGACTGTTCCCCATCGCTCCGCCAGGTTGTCCACGACCGCCTGCACCTGCTGGGGATCGTTGATGTCCATTTCGAGCACGTCGGGCGTTTCCGGCAGACGTTTCGCGGACCGTTCGGTGATGCGCACGCCACGGCCGAACCCCGTGAGGATCACATCCGCTCCCTGTTCCTGAGCGATTCGGGCAGCGTGCCACGCGATCGAATCGTCGGTGAGGACTCCCGTGATGAGTACCCGCTTTCCGGCCAGCAACATGGCTCTGCTCCTCTCATCCTGCAAAAGTCATCACCGCCCTCAAACCCAGTCCGGCGAGGAACAGGCAGAAGAGCCCCCATCGGAGTGCCACGCTCTTCTCACGCATCTCACCCCGGTAGACGTACACGAGCGCCAGCGAGACCGCCGTCAATACACCGTAGAAGACATGCATCCTGCCAGGTCGCTCCCCGAGGGCGTACAGAATCACTCCGGCGGTGACCTGAACGAGCGATGTCAAGATGGCCGCACCAATAGCAGCCCTGAAGACCTTCCCCGGGGCCAGCCTCCTCGCCCCAAGGATGAGCCCGTAGAGGCCGGCTGCCGTATCGAACCCGATGGCGACCCACCCCCAGACGGAATGAAACGACCCGAGCATCCGGGAACGCTACCGCCGCCGGCTCTCGGATCGCAGATCGACGATCTCTTCCTTCGTGAGATCCATGAGGAATTCCCGACCACTTCTGGAGTCGACAATCCACAGCGCAATCCGACCGCCCTGTTCGCGAACGATCCACCAGGCGTATTCGTGGCGATCACCGTACGCGGCTCTTGCTGCCCGTGCCCTGGCGACAGCTTCATCTTCACTCTCGAATGTTCCAAGCAACGTCTCGAGCGACGTTCCCGTGGGAATCCCGTCCCGCTCTTCTTCGACGTACTCGATCGCCTCGTACATGGTCTCTCCTCAACACCACGATACCTCGCCGGACGCGAAGAAGCTCCGGTTTCCCGGAGCCTCATCGCGGCAAGGGCCTGGGCCGAACCAGGTGGGCTGGAATTCCTGCGTCGACCTGCAAGACAAGTCCCACCTGATGGCGTCGTGTTACAGGAGAACACATGAGGAAAACCCCGAGGGAGCTTCTGCCGAAACATCTGCCCTCTCGGGGT
>CAZWHZ010000020.1:0-21794 GCA_964633745.1 uncultured Acidimicrobiia bacterium | reverse complement strand
CTGATCTCGGGAACTGGCTCGAACCTCCGGCAGATCCTCGAGTATCAGCACTCCACCGACGCCGCCTACGAGGTCACGGTCGTCATCGCCGACCGTCCCGCACCCGGTCTCCAGTGGGCCGACCAGCACAACATCCCGTGGGTCGTCGTCCCGTGGAACAACAACAGGCAGACCTTCACCACCGAGATCTGTGATCAGATCGACGACTTTGGATGCGAGTGGGTGATCCTCGCCGGGTTCATGCGCATCCTCTCGGCGGAAGCGATCGACCGCTTCCCGAACCGGATCGTCAACATCCACCCCTCGCTGCTGCCGGCCTTTCCAGGCGCCCACGCGGTCGAAGCTGCGCTCACCGCGGGAGTCGATCGCACCGGAGTCACGATTCACTTCGTGGTCGAAAACGTCGACGCCGGTCCGATCATTGCCCAGCGTGAAGTACCGGTCCTTCCCGGCGACACCGCCGGTTCCCTGCACGCGAGGATCCAGATCCAAGAGCACGACCTCTACCCCACGGTCGTCGACGCACTCGCCGCCGGCCGTATCACCACCGAGGTGCAGACATGAGAACTCCCATCACACGAGCCCTGATCTCGGTCTCCGACAAACGCGGCCTGGACACGCTCGGCCCTGCCCTGGCGGCGGCGGGCATCGAGATCCTCGCCTCTGGAGGAACCCGGCGGGCCCTTGCCGACCTCGGCATCGCCACTACCTCCGTCGCCGAAGCGACCGGATCACCCGAGATGCTCGACGGACGGGTCAAGACGCTCCACCCCAAAATCCACGGCGGCATCCTCGCCGACACCTCCAACCCTGACCACGTCCGTGACCTCGAAGCGAACGGCATCGAACCGATCGATCTTGTCGTCTGCAACCTCTATCCGTTCGCCGAGACGGTCGCGTCGGGGGCCGGGTACTCGGCCATCGTCGAGCAGATCGACATCGGTGGCCCGGCGATGATCAGGGCTGCAGCCAAGAACCATGCCAGGGTCGCGGTCGTGACCAACCCCGACGACTACGGGCTGATCATCGGCGCACTGGAGCAAGGTGGCACGACCATCGAGCAGCGACGACGTCTTGCCACGATCGCGTTCGCACACACAGGTCGCTACGACGCGCTCATCCACCGATGGATTTCCAGCTTCGAGGATGACCCCCTCAGCGATCATCTCCTGTTTGCCTACGACCGCGATCGTGAGCTGCGGTACGGAGAGAACCCGCACCAGCGGGCTGCCCTCTACCGTGCCGCCGAAGACACCGGCTGGGTGTTTGAGGCTCGACAGCTCCAAGGCAAGGAGTTGTCGTTCAACAACCTCGCCGACGCCGACGCCACATGGCGCCTCGCCGACGACATCGACCACCCCGGCTGCGTCGTTGTGAAGCACCTGAACCCGTGCGGCGTCGCAGAACGCCCCAGCGTCGCACAGGCGTTCATCGCTGCCAGGGACTGCGACCCCCTCTCCGCGTACGGAGGAGTCGTCGCCGTCAACGAGACGCTCGACGAACCGACCGCCGCCGAGATGGCCAAGATGTTCCTCGAGGTGATCATCTGCCCGGCGATCACCAACGAGGCAGCGGCAGTCCTCGCGTCAAAGAAGAACCTGCGCGTGCTGATAGCCCCACCCCCGACCCGACGTCCACTCGACGTTCGCCCGATCGACGGTGGAGTGCTCACTCAGGAGGCCGACCAACGAACGATCGGTGAATGGACGGTTGTGTCAGAAGCACAGCCGACCGAAGCCCAACTTGCCGAACTTCGTCTCGCCTGGACTGTTGGTGCCCACTGCAAGTCGAACAGCATCGTGATCGTTCAGGACCGCGCGGCGATCGGCATCGGTGTTGGCGATCAAAGCCGGGTCGGAGCAGCAGCGCGTGCCGTCGACCAGGCAGATGGCCGGATCTCAGGCGGTGTCGCCGCGAGCGAGGCACTGATTCCGTTCAGAGATGGCCTCGACACCCTCGCCGAGGCAGGTGTCGTGGCGCTCGTCGAGACGGGTGGCTCCATCAGGGATCAAGAGGTGATCGACGCGGCCAACGAACATGGCATGGTGTTGGTGTTCACCGGCATGCGCCACTTCCGCCACTAGTGCTCTGGCCGGCAACGGTGGTGATGTGCAGAGCTGGGCAGGGGCGCTGATGGCAAGGACGCAGGACGCGGGCGCACCGGTAGGTGCTTCAAGAACGAGGATGCAGCTTGCGGTGTCATCTGGCCGCCCTCAACGCGGCAAGCGTTGGTGGTCGGGGCACTAGCCGAGGGTCACCCCACTACCCTCGACAACCTCGCCGATCGGCCATGCGTCATTGCCGGTGTTCGCAAGCACGCCGATGGCCTTTTCGACCCGGCCAGGTTCAACGATCAGCACGAACCCGATCCCCATGTTGAACGTCTCGAACATGTCGGCCCGATCGACCCCGCCTCGCTCCGAAATCAGGTGGAACACCTCTGGCACCGGCCAGGAAGCAGGGTCGATTCTGACCCCAAACCCGTCACGCATCACCCGGGGCACGTTGCCGGGAAGCCCGCCACCGGTCACGTGCACCATCGCGTGCACATTCACAGCCCGGACAACCTCCAGGATCGCCGGCGTGTACAACACCGATGGCTCGAGCAGCACCTCCCCGACCGTCCGGCCTTCGAATGGTTCATGGAGTGCCCCCAGGTCGAAGATGGATCTGATGAGAGAGAACCCGTTCGATCGTACGTTGGGACTGGACACCCCGATCAGGACGTCACCGGTTGCGACCGAGTTCGGGTCGGGGATGCGTGACCGTTCGACCACCCCGATGGCAGCTCCCGCCACATCGAACTGCGTCGGTCCGAGCACGCCTGGGTGCAGCGCCGTCTCCCCGCCGAGCAGCGGACAGCCCACCTCTTCGCACGCTGCAGCCGCCGACGACACGATCGCTTCGTCTCGTGCCTGGTCGAGTGCTCCTACGGCCAGGTAGTCGGTGAAGCCGATGGGCTCCGCCCCGAGGGCAGCGAGGTCATCGACACACATCGCGACCAGATCCCTGCCGATTCCCTCGTACCTGTCCAGCGCCACTGCGAGTTCGATCTTCGTGCCAACCCCGTCGGTCGTCATCATGATCACCGGCTCCTCGTAGCCGGACGGGATCGTCACCCCGGCAGCGAAACTCCCAAAGGACCCCACCACCGAGTCTTTCCACGTGGCACGCACCCGGTCTGCGATCGAGACCGTGAACTCGTCGGAGGCGGTCACATCAACCCCGACCTCGGCGTACCTGCTCACTGCTGTTCCCTGACGAACTTGTCGGTGCCGATCGGCGTCGGATACTCGCCGGACAGGCACGCGGTGCAGAACGACTCTGTTGCGTCGGGAATCGAAGCGAGGAGCCCTTCGTAGCTCAGATAGCCGAGAGAGTCGACCTCGAGGAACGCGGCGATCTCCTCTTCCGACCGTTGCGCTGCGAGGAGGCTCGACCGATCGGATGTATCCATCCCGTAGAAACACGGCCACCGGTACGGCGGCGACGAAACACGCAGATGGACCTCGGTCGCCCCCGCCGCCCGGGTCATGTCGACGAGTTGTCGCGTCGTCGAGCCTCGGACGATCGAGTCGTCAACGAGCACGATCCGCCGGCCCTCGAGGGACTGTCTGATGGGATTGAGCTTCATCCGGACGCCCCTGTCGCGCAGGAGTTGGTCCGGCTGAATGAACGTCCTACCGACGTACCTGTTCTTCACGAGACCGTCCCGATACGGCAGCCCTGATGCCGCCGAGAAGCCCTGCGCAGCGGGAATACCGGACTCCGGAACAGGGACCACGACGTCGGCGTCGGCCGGGCTCTCGGAGGCCAGGCGGCGACCCATCTCGACCCTGGCCGAGTGAACGTTCTGTCCGGCGACCGTGCTATCGGGTCTCGCGAAGTACACGTACTCGAACACGCAGAGTCGCGATGCCGCCGGCTCAACGGGGAACGACGACTCGACGGTGCCGTTGAACAGCACGACCATCTCCCCGGGTCGGACATCCCGTTCGAACTCGGCACCCACGATGTCGAGCGCGGCGGTTTCTGAGGCGACCACGTGCCCGCCTCCCGGGAGTGCGCCGAGGGATAGTGGACGGAATCCGTGCGGATCCCTGACTGCCACGACCACGCTCTCGTCCATCACCACCAACGTGTAGGCACCTTCGAATTCGGGCATCGACGCTGCTATCGCCTCCGGTAGTGTCCGGGACGGATCCTCCTGGAGTTTGCTGGCGATCGTCTCTGTCATCAACTCGGAATCGGTTGAACCGGGAGCCGATCCCAGTCGAGAGCCCAGCTCGAGCGTGTTGGTCAGGTTCCCGTTGTGTCCCAGGGCGATGGCCCGATCGCCGATCGCCCGAAACGACGGCTGGGCATTCACCCAGCTGCTCGAACCGGTCGTCGAGTAGCGGGTGTGTCCGATCCCGATCGTGCCCTGGAGGCCGGCGAGCTTGTGCTCGTCGAACACCGTCGAGATCAGCCCCATGTTCTTGTAGGCCGTGAGCTGCTCACCGTCGGCGACCGCGATCCCTGCGCTCTCCTGGCCCCGATGCTGGAGCGCGAACAGACCGAAGTAGACGAGGTTGGCGACTTGCGCTCCCGGAACTGATGCGGCGAACACGCCGCACGCCTCGCCTGGCCGGTCGAATGGGCGATCACCCATTGGCGCCCCCCGCCATTCGGCCGGCGATCGCACCCCGCCACGCCTCGGCGAGATGTTCCACCGCAACGACGTTGGTGTGGCCGATTCTCAGCTCGGATGCTCCTGTCGTCGCGCCCCACAACTCGACTCGCGTACCGTCTTCAACAGCGATGCGAATCGTCTCTTCGATCTGCTTTGCGGGCACGAAACACAAGAAGCGGTGAGGGTCCTCGCCGAACGCATGGGCGTAGGGTGTCGGGGAGAGCGACGCGCCGGTATTGGCGCGGATCAGCACCTCGGCGAGGGTGACGAGGGCACCGCCTTTGGAAATGTCGTGCAGGACTGCTCCATCTATCTCATGAGCGATGCGGAGAGCCGTTTCAATCGAAGCTGAACCAATGACCGGTTCGACGTCGCTCGGCCGTCCCCCGTGATCACCATGCACGATTGTCTGTACCGCGGAACCGGACAGGTTCGTGCTCTGCGCCGGTCCGCACACCAGGATCGCCATGCCCGGTGTCACGGCGCCATGCAACGGTGGCATCGGATCGGCGAGGCCGAGCATGCCGACGACCGGAGTCGGGTGGATGTCGGCGCCGTCGGTCTCGTTGTAGAAGGACACGTTCCCTCCGACGATCGGCACGCCCAGGTCGATGCATGCGTCCGACAGGCC
Source organism: uncultured Acidimicrobiia bacterium (assembly GCA_964633745.1). Taxonomy (GTDB): domain Bacteria; phylum Actinomycetota; class Acidimicrobiia; order Spongiisociales; family UBA4744; genus CAYLHS01. The sequence goes on along the minus strand of CAZWHZ010000020.1, from coordinate 16,491 downwards.
GGCGAGCGTCTCCGTGAACTGCCACATCACCTCGGGGTTCTCCGGGTTGCCGAAGTTGAGGTTGTCGACGATTGCCAGCGGCTTGGCGCCAACCACGGCGACGTTCATCGCGGCCTCCCATACGAGCCTGGCTCCTCCTCGCCGCGGATCGAGGTAGCACAGTGCGCCGTTGCCATCGGTAGACACGGCGAGCCCTTTGGAGGTTCCCCGCACGCGCACGAGCGACGCGTCGAGACCCGGTCCTGCGACCGTGTTGAGGAACAGCATGTGATCGAACTGCTCGTAGATCCAAGACGGATCGCCAACCGACGGGTGGCCAAGCAGCGTGACGAGGGTTTCGCCGATGTCCGCCCCCACCGGCCGGGTCGGCTCGTCCCAAAGCTCGTCGATCCAGTCGGGTCTTCGAACAGGACGGTGCAGCACCGGCGCGTCCTCGGCGAGGCTCGACGCAGGCACGTCGGCGACGGCGCGTCCGTCGTGGAACACGCGCAATCGATCACCATCCCGGACCGTTCCGACGATCGATGCGTCGATTTCCCACCGTTCGGCGACCGCCAGGACCTCCTCGACATGCGCCGGATCGACGAACGCCATCATCCGCTCCTGCGATTCCGACATCAGCAACTCGGGGGCGGTCATGCCCGTCTCGCGGCAGTGGACGGCATCGAGGTCGAGGTCAAGACCGGCTCCGGCCCTGGCGGCCGGTTCGCTCGCTGCGCAACTCAGGCCGGCGGCACCCAGGTCCTGCACACCAACGACGAGGTCGCGCTCATACAGCTCGAGGCATGCTTCGATGAGCTTCTTCTCCTCGTACGGATCACCGACCTGCACGGACGGCCGCTTCGTTGCTGCTTCCTCGTCGAACCCCGCAGACGCGAGCACCGAAGCGCCCCCGATCCCATCACGGCCGGTCGACGACCCGAGCAAGACAGCGATCGATCCCGGCGGACCTGCGGTGCCCAGCACGAGCTGATCGCGGCGCAGTATCCCAAGGCACATGACGTTGACGAGGGGATTGCCCCGGTAGGTGTCGTCGAACTCGACCTCTCCCCCGAGGGTGGGCACGCCGACCGCGTTGCCGTACCCGGCGATGCCCGCAACCACGCCACCCAACAGGTAGCGGTTGTGGGGATCGTCGAGATTGCCGAAGCGGATCTGGTTCCACAGTCCGATTGGCCGGGCACCCATGGTAAACACGTCGCGCAGGATGCCGCCAACGCCGGTCGCCGCACCCTGGTATGGCTCGACGAACGACGGATGGTTGTGGCTCTCGATGCGAATCGCGGCGAGCCACCCGTCGCCAATGTCGACGACGCCGGCGTTCTCTCCCGGGCCCACGACCACCCACGGGGCGTCGGTCGGGAGATCGCGGAGGAACGCCCTCGATGACTTGTAGGAACAGTGCTCTGACCACATCACCGAGTACATGGCGAGCTCGGGATCGGCCGGCGGCCTGCCGAGAATGGCGCCGACCTGCGCGAACTCCTCGTCGGTCATGCCGAGGCGGCGGTGCAAGTCGGTGGTCATGATGCGAGAAACGACTGGAGGAGCACACGACCGTCGGTGGAAACCATGAACTCCTCGACCGCCCGCTCCGGATGGGGCATCAGACCAACGACGTTCCCGGCTGCGTTGGCAAGGCCGGCGACACCATCGCTCGAACCGTTCGGGTTCGCGGCGTCGGTGACCGATCCGTCCGGTTCGCAGTAGCGCAGCACCGGTGTCGGCGCCATATCACCAGGTACGTAACTGCCCTCGTACGAGTTGAGCGGGATGCGCAACACCTGTCCTGGCTTTGCGGCCCGGGTGAGGATCGAGTCGGTCGATTCGACCCTGACGTGTACTGGACGGCAAATGAAGCGCAGATCGCGGTTGGCGATAAGCGCCCCAGGCAACAGCCCTGCTTCGCAAAGGATCTGGAACCCGTTGCAGATGCCGAGGACCGGCACGCCCGCGTTCGCCGCGTCGGCAACCGGCCTCATCACCGGCGAGAACCTGGCTATTGCACCTGCTCTCAGGTAGTCACCGTGCGCGAACCCTCCGGGCAGCACGATACGATCGAACTCGTCGAGGTCCGTCTCCCGGTGCCAGACGAGTTCCGTGTCGGCGCCGAACATCCCGAGCGCGTGTGCGACGTCACGCTCGCAGTTCGTTCCCGGGAATACGACGATGCCGACCTTCAAGTCACGATCTCGATGTCGAAGTCTTCCATGACAGGGTTGACGAGGAGCCGCTCGCACATCTCACGGACCCGTGCGGCGTCGTCGACGTCCAGCTCGATCGTACGGTTCACACGGACCCCACGTACCTCACCGAATCCAAGATCGCCGAGTGCCCGCTGGATGGTGCTGCCCTCGGGATCAGCGATCGTGTCGCGCCGGCGGATCGTGACGATGGCTCTCATCGTCCGACCACGTAGTCGTCGAACGACCGACCGGTGATCCGTTCGAACGCTTCGACGTATCGAGTTCGAGTGGCGGCCATCACGTCGTCGGGCATGGCAGGTGCAGGCGGTGTGTGGTCCCATCCTGTCGAGTCAAGCCAGTCGCGCACGTACTGCTTGTCGAACGATGGCACCGGCCGTCCGATTTCATAGCGGTCGGCGGGCCAGTAGCGGGACGAGTCGGGGGTGAGGACCTCGTCGACGAGGAGCAGTTCACCATCCACCCAACCGAACTCGAACTTCGTGTCGGCGAGCAGGACCCCTCTGGCAGCCGTCGCTTCGGTTGCCTTCCGGTAGATGCCGATCGCGGTGTGCTTGAGTTGTTCGTACACGTCGTCCCCGACGAGCGCCCTGGCGCCGGCAACGGTGAGGTTCTCGTCGTGGCCGCTCTCGGCCTTGGTTGCCGGAGTGAACAGCGGTTCAGGGAGTTGCTCGCCCATCTGGAGCCCCGGTGGAAGGTGTTCGGTGGTGGGACCGCCGCCCGCCGCATACTCGCGCCACGAGCTGCCGTACAGGTAGCCGCGCACCACGCACTCCATCGGAATGACGTCCGCCTTCCGGACGATCATTGCCCTTCCTTGAAGGTCGGCCGCGTCTTCAACGACACCGGACAGGTCGGTAGAGAGGAAGTGGTTCGGAGTGTCCAGAAACTCGAACCAGTGCAGCGACAGCCCGGTGAGTACTTTCCCCTTGTCGGGAATCAAGTCAGGCAGCACCACGTCGTATGCGGAGATGCGGTCGCTCGCGACGAACAGGAGACGGTCGCGATCGACCTCATAGATGTCACGGACCTTCCCGGAGGCCACGTGTGGAAGCGCCGGCACAGGGCGATTGTAGAAGGGGAGAGATCGCTCCGCTCGTCAGGCGCGGCGAAGCTCCTCGTACGTCGTCTCGGCGAGCGACGCCCGGTAGGCGCCAAGGCGTTCGGCGAGGGTCTCGTCGTCGAGGGCGAGGATGGTGATGGCCAGGAGTGCCGCGTTCGCGGCACCGTCGATGCCAACGGTCGCAACGGGCACACCGGTGGGCATCTGAACAGTGGACAGCAACGCATCCAGCCCGTCGAGTGAGGCGCTCAGCGGAACGCCGACCACCGGAATCGTGGTTCGGGCGGCGATCACACCTGCGAGGTGGGCTGCCTTCCCTGCCCCTGCGATCACGATCCCGACGTTGCGATCGGGAATCGACTGTGTGAATGCGAGCACCCTGTCCAGCGTCTTGTGCGCCGACATGACGATGATGTCGTGCGGCACCCCGAACTCCTCGAGGAGATCCGCAGCTTTCTGCATGACCCCGAGGTCCTTCTTCGATCCCATCACGACGGACACGGTCTTCATTGGGCAATGTCCTTTCGGTAGTGACGACCATTGAAGTCGATCATTCCAACCTTGTCGTAGGCGCGGGCGCGAGCGGTTGCGATGTCCGGGCCAAGACCAACGACGCTGAGAATGCGCCCACCGGCGGTGACAACCCGATCTCGATCGATCGCAGTACCGGCGTGGAAGATGAGCGTGTCTGCGGTGTCGATCTCCAGACCTGCGATGACGTCGCCGGTTCTCGGCGCGTCCGGATAGCCTTCGGCGGCCATCACGACATTGACGGCGGATCGGTCCGACCAGCGCGCAAAACGCTGCTCGCCTTCGAGGGCGGCGACGATGAGGCCGAGAAGGTCCTCGTCGAGTAGTGGCAGGATCGCCTGCGTCTCGGGATCACCGAGGCGGCAGTTGAACTCGAGCACCCTGGGCCCCTCGGTGGTGAGCACAAGACCCGCGTAGATGAATCCGAGGTATGGCGCGTCATGGACGGCGAGTGTGTCGAGGACCGGTTGAATGACCGTCGTGACGATACGGGTGACCCAGGCGTCGTCGAAGCCGCCGACCGGAGAGAACGATCCCATGCCGCCGGTGTTGGGTCCCGCGTCGCCGTCGAGGAGCCGCTTGTAGTCCCGCGCTGGACGCAGGCCGATCACTCCACCGGGGCCCGCCAGGCCGAACACGCTGATCTCATCGCCGGCCAGATACTCCTCGATCACCACGGTCGAACCGGCGGTTCCGAAACGTCCTTCGAAGCACACACGAGCCCAGGCGCGTGCCTCTGCGAGGTCTCCGGTGACGAGAACACCTTTGCCCGCGGCGAGTCCATCCGCCTTCACAACGTAGGGACCTCCAATCGTCTCGAGGTGTGCGGCGGCAAGATCGGGGTCGGTGAAGGACGCTGCCGAACCCGTCGGGACACCTGCCTCGGCCATGACCGTCTTCGCGAACCACTTCGAGGTCTCGAGGCGAGCCGCAGCCCTGCTGGGCCCGAACACCGGTATGCCGAGATCGTTGAGATGGTCTGTGACTCCGGCGGCGAGCGGTGCCTCAGGTCCAACGACCACCAGGTCGGCCCTCTCCCTCGTGACGACATCCGCCACCGCCTGCGGGTCGGTGGGGTCAACAGCAACGAGTGGACCGAACGACGCAAGGCCAGGGTTGCCAGGCAGGGAGATCAACTGGTCGAGATGAGGGCTCTGAGCGAGCTTCCACCCGATGGCGTGCTCGCGACCACCCTTCCCGAGAAGCAGAACCTTCATCGGGCGCCGAGGTTAGCGGTCCCCAAACCACCGAACCCCTGAGCCCTGGGTTGACAGGTTCAGCTGCCTCTCGACCACTCGGCGCCGCCCGGCCAGTGCTCCTTCTTCCAGATGGGTGCTCGCGCCTTCAGCTCGTCGATCACGTGGCGGGCAGCGTCGAACGCATCGGTGCGATGGGCGGCCGACACTGCAACGGCCACCGATGCCTTGCTCAGGGTCACCACGCCGGACCTGTGGTCGACGGCGACACCTTCCAACGGCCAGCGATCGCACGCCTCCTCCACGATGCCGGCGATCACCCGCTCCACCTCTCCGAGATACACCTCATATTCCAGGTGAGTGATCCCCTCCTTGCCCTCCGAATGGCCACGCACCGTTCCCAAGAACAGCACCGTTGCGCCGGCCGCCGGTGAGGCAACGAACTCGACCAACTCTGCATGATCGATCGGTTCCGTGAAAACCCGTACTCTGGTCGAAGGCATACAATCAACCTCTATGAGTGAACCCACTCCACGATACCCCGGGCTCGTCCCTGACCAGCCGCCGCCTCCACCGGAACGTCCGGCACCCCAACCGGCGGTCACACCGCGTAAACGGCGGGTGCTTCCCACGCCCCTGATCGGCGGCGTCGTCGGCACTCTGGTCGGTGGAATCGTTGGTGCAGCCATGACCATCGCCGCGCTCTTCGCCTTCGGGGTCCTACCGGGAAGCGGTCAAACGACACCATCCACCACCACGCTCCCCCAGTTGGCTTCGATCGATGAGACGCTGCCCAGCGACGCAGTGACAGCCATTGCCAACCGAGCCATCCCTTCGATCGTCACCGTCGAGGTCGGGAATGGCGACGGACGTGTAGACCTCGCCACAGCAAGTGGCTCCGGGGTCGTCTACGCCTCGGACGGGTACATCCTGACGAACAACCATGTCGTCGACGGCGCCGGATTCGTTCGGGTGATCCTCGCCGATGGCCGCGTCTACCAGGCGACCGTCGTCGGTGCGGACGCGCTCACCGACGTCGCCGTCATCTCGATCGACGCGCCGGACCTTCAGCCCATACCTCTCGCCAATCCCGATGACCTCCAAATCGGCGATCTGGCAGTCGCCATCGGGAACCCTCTCGGTCTCAACGGCGGTCCCTCGGTGACCTCCGGCATCATCTCTGCGTTCGATCGACAGCTCCAGGTCACCGCCGACGAGAACCTGTTTGGACTCCTCCAAACCGACGCTCCGATCACGCGCGGCTCGAGCGGAGGAGCACTCCTCGACGCCAAGGGTGAGCTCATAGGCATCACGACAGCGATCGGTCTCAGTGATGTCGGGGCCGAAGGGCTCGGGTTCGCCGTTCCCGTCAGCATCGTGCAGGGCGTCGCCAACGATCTCATCAGAGACGGCGTGGTGCATCATGCCTTCATCGGAGTAGAGGTCCAGCCCGCCTTCGTCGACCAGGGAAGCGCACAGGTTCCGGAAGGAGCCCGAATCGTCTCGTTTCTCGGCCACACGGGAATCGAGGACAGTGGCGTTCAGGTGGGAGATGTGATTGCCGCCGTCAACGGGCTCAGTGTCAAGGGGACCGACGACCTCATCGCCATTCTACGTACGATGCGCGCCGGACAGACCGTGACGCTCACCCTGCTGCGTGCCGGAGAGCAGATGGATATCAGCTCGCAACTCGCGCAGCGACCTGATCAGCCATGAACGAAGACCTGTTCTCCCAGCTGTTCGCACTCTTCAATCAGCCGGGCCCGATCAATTGGAAGCTTGCCGAGGAGCTGTCGAACCACTTCTCAGGCGCCCGGGAGCCGATCGAGCCCTGGATGGCCGACGAGTATCGCGACCTCGGCAGACTCGCGCTCGTTCAACTCTCCGATCAGACTCCGCTCGACACCGCCGCGATCGACGGAATCGTTCCGGTCGACCGCCGCTCATGGGCTGATGCGCATCTGAGGGTCTTCAGCTACCTCATTGAGCCGCTCGCTCCCAAGTTCGCCGACGCGATGCCCGTACCTGCGCCGCTGACCTCTCTCGGACCCGTACTGCTCGGACTCCAGATGGGCATCATGATCGGGTTCCTCAGCCACCGGACGTTGGGCTACTTCGACATCGGCCTGCCTCCCATCGAGCCGACACCCGCCACGCTGATCGTCCCCAATGTGGAAGCCTTCGCCACCGAACACGGTCTCGATCGCCGGCAGGTCAGGCTCTGGACGAGTCTGCGCGAAGTGACGTTCACCGTGGTATACGAGCGGCCGTGGGTAAAGTCCCACCTCATCCGGCTGATCGAACGGTACCTGGATGGAATCGAGTTCGACCCCGGCGATCTCGCCGGAAGGCTCCAAGGAATGCAGGACCCCGAACGCCTTCAGGAGATGCTCTCGGAAGAGGGTGGGTTCGCCGGATTGCTCACCAGCCCGGAGCAGCAACCGGATCTCGAGGCGGTTCAAGCGTTCGTCGCGATCGTCGACGACTACTCCTCCTACCTCGTCGGCGTCGCCGCAGCGCGCATGCTCCCGGATCTCGAAGCCATGAGGAGAGCCCTGCGAGAGAGACGAGATGAGCCGGCCCAGGGCGATCAGGCGTTGACAGGCCTTCTCGGCCTCGAACTCCGACCCGATGGACTCGCCGGCGGAAGTTCGTTCAGCTCCGAGGTCGTGCGCCGCTGGGGCGAGGAGTCGCTGGACATCATGTGGGCAAAACCCGAGCACCTTCCTGCCTTCACCGAGCTGTCCGATCCGGTTGGATGGGCCGCTCGGGTGCTCCTCCCGGCCGAGGACCTGTAGGCAGTCCATTCTCCAAGCGGTTGCTGCACTCCCCGAAGGTCGTGTCGCGACCAGCGTTTGTGGCATGTGTGTCAATCTGTGGGAATACTTCGAATCGTGTAGCGTTCTGCGAAACAGAGGAGACACACATGCCAGCAACCATCGGCGAACCAGCGCCGTCGTTCACGCTCAAGGACCAGGACAACAACGACGTCACTCTCGACTCCTTCAAGGGACGCAAGACGCTCGTGGTGTTCATCCCCTTCCCGTTCACCGGCAACTGCCAGACGGAACTCTGCTCGATCAGAGACCATATGGCGGACTTCAACGATGTCGACGCGAACGTGGTCGCGATCACCTGTGATACCCGTCACGTCCACAAGAAGTGGGCACAGGAGCAGGGCTACACGTTCCCGATCCTCTCCGACTTCTGGCCACACGGTGCCGTCGCTCAGGCATACGGCTGCTTCAACGAGGAGAAGGGCAGCGCATGGCGCACGACTTTCGTACTCGACCAGGAGGGCATCGTCCGTGACATCATCGCCACCGGCGATCTGGGTGTCATCAGGAACATCGACGACTACGACAAGGCCCTGGCGAAGATCTGAGGCCCGCTGCGCGGGCCGTCGTCAGTAATGAGTTCTCAGTCGTCGGTAGGTTCGCTCCGCTCGCGGTCCTGAGTTCTCAGTTGTCGGTAAGAACGCTGCCTAGAACAACGAGGCTCCGGGGCGTGCAACCGATAACGGCGAGCGGAGCGAACCTTTTACCCAGAACCCAGTACGGCTCGCGAAGCGAGCCTCGCTACTCCTTGTCGCCCTCGTCCTCGCTCTTGCCCTCTTCGAGTCCCTTGCGGAACTCTTTGGCCGACGCTCCCAGCGAGCGGGCAAGGTCAGGCAGCTTGCGCGCCCCGAAGAGCAGCAACAGCACAATGAGGATGATGATCAGCTCACCACCGCCGAGTCGTCCACCAAACATTCAGCACCTTCCGTTCAATCCCTCAGCACCTTACCTACAGTCTCCCACAAGCCTTCACCCACGGACAGAACGACTTCTTCCACCCCGACCAAATCACAGGACTCTAGATCGTTCACGACGAGCGCGACGTGCGTGGCATCAGCGGGCTCACTCCCCTGGCGAACAACCACTCCGTCCGCTACATCGGGTAGATCGAGCGCCGTCGTCCACACGGGAACGTGCTGCTGCACCGGTGCGGGCCTGATCGGCACCGTCGACTCTGGCGACAACATGGAGCGAAGCAGGGATAGTCCTGCCTCCGACGACACCACCACGCGAACCCTGCCCGCACTCAACGCGTCAAGAGAGGCGACGGCCTTCGCTGCCACAGGGGTCGGTTCATCGAGCATGACCGTCAGACCTACTCGACGTGTGGTCACCGCCGCAGCGCCGGCCAACACCATCGGATCTCCTCCGGGATCATCGATGCCGAACCAAAGGTCGTGAACGCCGACCGCCTCGAGAGCCTCTGCCATCTCGAGATCGTCCGACGAGCGGACGACGACGCCGATGCGCATGATCAATCCAAAGAGAAGGCGTCGATGAACTTCTGAAGGCGCTCTCTGGTCACGAACCGAACCCGAGGCTCCCTCTGCTCCTGCGCGTAGATCGAAAACGGCGCGTACTTGGCGCTCACGAGAAGGCCCCGGTCGGTCTTGGCGTTCACGAACCCGACCATGAACGAACCGATCGTCTTCTCCTCCAGCTCCGGATAGTCGCCCAGCCTGTACACGTCCTCTCTAACGAACGTCGTCGTGCCTTCCTTGGACGCGGTGTAGGTGCCGGCATCCGTACCGGCGAAAATCGAGTAGCCGAAAAGCAGGAGGATGCCCCTCACCATCTCGGCAGCCGTCATCGTCGCGGGATCGATTCCCTGTGCCCGCAGTCCAATGTTCAGCGCCCTCGGGACTCGCAACTCCTCGCCAATCGGGCCGAGCGTGTCGTCCGAGGGTTTGGGGGCCAACTCAGGTGGGGAGGTGGGCTCCTCCTGGAACTGCTGCACGAGCGGATCGAAACCGAAACTCGAGAAGCGGAGCTTTGAGCCGGCGGGGATTGGAGGCAGAGTCCCCGGCTCCGACAGCGACAGCTCACCGATTCTGCGGGGTTCGCCACCTCTCCCTGCGAACACGACCACCTTGGTGACGTCGGTGATCGGCAGCGTGTGCCGCTTGACGTGCACCACCTCCACGGCCTCGTCCAGCAGGAGATCGACGAGTACGGAGTCAGGTTCACCTGGGGGGAGCGGCACGTCGAACGTGACCTGCGCCTCGTCCCCGCGGACGTGAAACGCCATCAGGTGGGGTCTCGGACGCTGGACATCCAACTCGGGTGCAGGCACGCCGCCGACCTTCAGCTGTTCCTTGAGTGCCTTCGTCCGCCGGCTGAGCACGCTCCCGACGATCGCCAGGAAGATCGCGACGACGAGAAGGATGACGCCGACGTACCCCAGACCTTCCACAGCTACTCCTCCGTCGTAGTGGTGTCCATGCTACCGACCGTCAGGACACCCTTCGGACCTTCGCTGCGCGCTCCTTGCGGATGCGGCGGCGTTCCCGTTCCGACAAACCCCCCCAGATACCGAACTTCTCCCCCTGTTGGATCGCGAACTCCAAACACTCGGCTCGGACCTCGCAAGCGGTGCAGATGGCCTTCGCCTTTCGTGTCGACGCACCACGTTCGGGGAAGAAGAGGTTTGCGTCGGCCCCTCGACAATTCGAGTAATCCTGCCACGAGAGGTCATCAACGGCGAGCGCGTCGATCAGGCTCCGATACAACACCGCCCTCCAAGCGCAATAGATGAATTACATACATGTAATCATTGCCCGCGCGCGCTGTCAACCCCGAACCGACCACTCTCCGTCAGCAGAGCCCTGAACTGATGCTCCAGACCCATATCGAGAACCAACTCGAATCGGGGGCGGGGATACCCGCTGCTAGCCTCAACTCGACCACTACCCCGCTGTGCTGAGGAGGTTCGGAGTGACGGCCACTCAACAAGGCACGAGCATGAGGACGCCCAAACAACATCGGACGTTCCTCGGTGAGTTCTACGGCTCGGACGTAGGGAAGAAGTGGGTCATGGCGGTTACGGGCATCATCTTTCTTGCGTATGTGCTCGTCCACATGATCGGGAACCTGAAGATCTACCTGGGCACGGACGCCGTAGGCGTCTACCACATCGACGAGTATGCCGAGTGGCTGCGCACGATCCTTCAGCCGTTCCTTCCCCGCACGGTCTTCCTCTGGCTGTTCCGGATCGTGGTCGCTTCCGCGCTCGTGCTCCACGTCCATGCCGCCTATTCGTTGACCGTGACCAACTGGAAGGCGAGAGGATGGGAGGGCACCCCGGTGCGCTACCGCACTCCCCGTGAGTACCTCGTCGCCGACTACGCGGCACGAACGATGCGGTGGTCGGGCGTGATCATCGTGCTGTTCATTGCTTGGCATCTCATGGATCTCACGTTCGGCAGCGTGAATCCAGGGTTCGTCCAAGGTGACGTGTTCAACAACATCGTCAGCAGCTTCTCGCGCTGGCCGGTTTCGGCGTTCTATATCGTTGCCAACATCCTGCTCGGGTTCCACATCTACCACGGAGCGTGGAGTCTCTTCCAGAGTCTTGGGTGGAACAACACCCGTTTCAACCCGTGGCGGCGGTGGTTTGCCACTGCCTTCGCCGTGGTGATCGTGATCGGCAACGTCAGCATCCCGCTCGCGGTGCTGACCCACGCGGTCAAGTGAGCGGAGGAGCGCCATGATCAATCTCGATGCAAAGATCCCCGACGGGCCGATCGAACAGAAGTGGACCGACTACCGCTTCCACACGAAGCTGGTCAACCCGGCGAACAAGCGCAAGTACAAAATCATCATCGTGGGCTCCGGTCTGGCCGGCGCATCGGCGGCGGCGAGCCTCGGCGAGCTCGGCTACAACGTAGAGGTCTTCACTTACCACGACACCCCACGCCGGGCCCACTCCATCGCCGCCCAAGGCGGCATCAACGCCACCAAGAACTACCCGAATGACGGCGACTCGGTGTTCAGGCTGTTCTACGACACGGTCAAGGGCGGCGACTACCGCTCTCGTGAGGCGAACGTCTACCGCCTCGCCGAAGTGTCCAGTGAGATCATCGATCAGTGCACCGCACAAGGTGTCCCCTTCGCGAGGGAGTACGGAGGGCTGCTGGCCAACCGATCGTTCGGAGGCGCCCTCGTCTCACGCACGTTCTATGCCCGCGGTCAGACGGGACAGCAACTCCTGCTCGGTGCCTACCAGGCAATGGCGAACCAGATCCATGCCGGGAAGGTGAAGCTCCACACTCGGATGGAGATGCTCGACCTGGTCGTCCAGGACGGCAACGCTGTGGGAATCGTCACCCGGAACCTGTTGAACGGCGAGATCGAAGCACATTCGGCCCACGCCGTCGTGCTCGCCACCGGCGGCTACGGAAACGTCTACTACCTGTCGACCAACGCCATGGCGTGCAACGCGACGGCCATCTGGCGAGCACATAGACGGGGAGCGGCATTCGCCAATCCCTGCTTCGTGCAGATCCACCCGACGTGCATCCCCCAGAGTGAGGAGTTCCAGTCGAAGCTGACGCTCATGTCGGAATCGCTGCGGAACGACGGGCGTATCTGGGTGCCGAAGGACCCGAACGAGGACCGTCCGCCGAACGAGATCCCCGAGGAGGACCGGGACTACTACCTGGAACGGCGGTATCCGTCGTTCGGAAACCTGGTGCCTCGAGACGTTGCCTCTCGCAACGCCAAGAACATGATCGACGAGGGCCGAGGGGTCGGACCGCTCAAGAACGGCGTGTACCTCGACTTCGCCGACCCGATCAGTCGTCTCGGGCGAGGAACGATCGAGGAACGGTACGGCAACCTGTTCGAGATGTACGAACGCATCACGGACGAGAACCCGTACGAGGTACCGATGCGGATCTACCCGGCGGCCCACTACACGATGGGCGGCCTGTGGGTGGACTACGAGCTGCAAAGCACGATCCCGGGGCTGTTCGTGATCGGGGAAGCGAACTTCTCCGATCACGGCGCGAACCGGCTCGGCGCCTCCGCCCTCATGCAGGGCCTGGCCGACGGCTACTTCGTGCTTCCGTACACGATCGGCAACTACCTCGCACCGCTCCTGGGGACCGAACCTGCCGACACTCGTGGCGAAGCGTTTGTCGAGGTGAGGCGGCAGGTTCGTGACAGGCTGCACCACCTTCTCTCCGTCGACGGCTCCAGGACCGCCAGCTGGTTCAACAAGGAGCTGGGCAAGATCCTGGTCGACAAGGTCGGCATGGAGCGAAGCGAGGAAGGACTCCTGGAGGCACTCCAGGCGATCCGCAACCTGCGAGCCGAGTTCCACGCAGACGTGAAGGTGCTCGGCACCAACGAGAGCTTCAACCAGGCACTTGCGAACGCAGGACGAGTCTGGGACTTCCTCGAGCTTGCAGAGCTGATGACTCTCGATGCCCTCGACCGACGGGAATCGTGCGGAGGCCACTTCCGAATGGAGAGCCAAACCCCTGAGGGTGAGGCACTCCGTCAGGACGACGAGTACTCATACGTCTCGGCGTGGGACTTCAAGCGAATCGGCCACGAGATCGAAGAGGAGCTCCACAAAGAGCCACTCGAGTTCGAGTACGTCGCACTCTCGCAAAGGAGCTACAAGTAATGGACGTCACACTCAGAGTCTGGCGCCAGCAGGGTCCTGAAGCTCGAGGCGATTTCGAAACGATCCCGGTGCCCGACGTCAGCGAACACATGTCATTCCTGGAGATGCTCGACATCGTCAACGAGCGACTCACCCTCTCGGGCGAGGAGCCGGTTGCCTTCGACTCAGACTGCCGCGAAGGAATCTGCGGCATGTGCGGACTGGTCATCAACGGCCACCCACACGGTCCGCAGGACGGAACCGCCACCTGTCAGCTGCACATGCGCAAGTTCAAGGATGGCGACACGATCGTCGTCGAACCTTGGCGTGCCAAGGCGTTTCCCATCATCAAGGATCTGGTGGTGGATCGCAGTCCGTTCGATCGCATCGTCGAGGCGGGTGGCTACATCACGGTGCGAACGGGAAGTTCCCCGGATGCGAACCTGATCCCGATACCCAAGCCTGCGGCAGAAGCGTCGATGGATGCCGCCGCGTGCATCGGATGCGGTGCGTGTGTGGCGGCGTGCCCGAACGGCGCGGCCCAGCTGTTCACAGCCGCCAAGGTGGCACACCTGAACCTGCTCCCGCAGGGTCAGCCGGAACGCTGGACACGCGTCGAGGCGATGGTGACCGAAATGGAGAAGTACTTCGGGTCCTGTACCAACTACGGGGAGTGCGAGGCGGCCTGCCCGAAGAGCATCTCGATCGACTTCATCGCGATGATGAACCTCGATTTCTTCAAGGCGAAGCTCAAGAACAGGAAACGCACGGGTCAAGCTGCCCAGTAGCTCTGTACCCGGTTGTTGAGGGGAGGACATCGGTCCTCCCCTCAACTCGTGACTAGTCCCTTCGTACACCGCACATTTGTGTCTGGCTCGATCACGGAACGTTGCCGACATACCACAGTGCACCATCCCGAACCCGGCGCAGCTTGTTCCGGGTCGCTAGCTAACGCCCTCTAGGCATGGACCACTGATCGTGGTAGACTGACCACGTAGAGCGGTTGACTGGCAGGGGAACTCAAGACCGTTCGTGGGCTGCAACAGAGCACTTACGAGAAGGTCGAAAGTATGCGCGGGTCGAAACACACGGAAGAGCGCGGCGCCGTCCTCGTCGAAGCAGCAGTCGTCATGCCCATCCTCATCATGCTGGTACTCGGCATCTGGAGCGTCGGTCGCGCCTACAACATCTACCTCACCATCGACCACGCCGCGCGCGAGGCAGCCCGGTACGGAGCAGTGAACGCCGACGATGCGTCCTGGCCGACAGAGGTCGAGCAGAAGGCGATCGATGAGGCGTCGCCATCCCTGACACTCACAGGAGCCGATGTGTGTACGGCCCTCGTCGATGGCGCGGCAGGCAGCTCCGGCGACTGCCTGAACGCCGCCGATGACGCTCGAACCGAGAAGCGAGCCCAGGTCGTCATCACCAGTCCGGTTCGTCTCGACTTCCTGTTCTTCTCCATGAACGTGACCCTGCACGCACGCGCCGTGTCTCGTTGGGAGGCCGGAACCACATGAACCTTCGAAGAGACGGGGGCGTCGCTGCACTGTGGTTCGCGATCACCATCTTGTTCGTGCTCGGCGTCGCCGCACTGTCTGTTGACGCCGGCGGGTTCTTCTCCAGGGCATACGACGAACAGCGGGCAAGCGACTTCGCCTGCCTCTCGGGTGTCGTCGAGCTCCCCTCCGATTCGGTCGCGGCAAGATCAGTTGCGGCAGGCTACCTTGCTACCAATCTGGATCTCCCCCAGCCGAGCAGCTCGAACGGGTTCGACGCAACCAAGAACACCTGGGATCTGCGAACCTACGGCCTGCCTTGGGTGTTCGAGCTGGATCCGGGCTGGGGAACCTCCACGCAGATGCGAGTGCATGTAAGAAAGTATGAGGCCGCCAAGTTCGGAAAGGTGATCGGCACCCAACAGGTACGCATCGACCAGGCCGCCTACTGCGAGCTGTTTGGAGCAGTCCCTGGCGGCATCTTCCCTGTCGGCGTCACGAACGGGTTTGCGGGCGGCAAGATCAAGTTCTCGGCCAGCGACTGCACAACCGAGTCGCCCTCGGGTCCCGGACAGTGTGACTTCGTCGACTTCCCCCGCTTCGACGATCCGGCGGGCACCGCCGGGGCCGCTTCAGCACCGAAACGTCTCCTGTTCAACATGTGGCTCGGCTCGAACCAGCCTGTCACCACGTGGGACGGAGTTGCGGGCCACGAGGTGTTTTGTGGAGACACACCGTCGACGGTTTCCTGCAATGTGTTGGACATGGCCGGTGTCGCCGGCAACCGTGCGTCCTACGCGTACAACGGTCTTGTACGAGGTGATCAGAACGGATCCTCGACGAACAAGTTCCTCGGCCACCTCGAGTACGGACAGCAACCGGAACCTGCTTCAACCCGACCGGTGCTGACGGGTGGCTGGACGCAGACGCACTCGAACAACAGCTGGAACGTCAACCTCCTGCACAAGAGCGCTACCTGTACCTCGCCTGCCGGCTGCACCGGTGACAACAACCCAGATCTGGGCATCATGTTCACAATCGACCAGTACGACTGCCAGGACCGGCGCTTCGTGTGGATCCCGGAAGGGGACTTCATCGGCTCAGGAGCCAATCAGAAGTTCTACATCCGCGGCTTCATCACCGCCTATCTCGTCGACCCCATCCCGACCGACACGGACAGCAACGGAGTGCTCTCCAACGGTGACGCCGATCCTATCTCCGGCAACGCCGTCGACGAGATCTCCGCCATCGTGGTAGATCTGAGCAACGCGACGTTCATGTACGGATCACAGGGCTGCCCGACGAGTCCGTTCATCGCCGGACACAACCAACCGAAGATTCCCAAGCTCATCGAGCCCTAGCCGCGAACTAGCTAGGAGGGATGAACATTTGACCACCCTTCCTGGTGACCGCGCTTAGTGGTATACTGACCACGCAGAATGAAATGGGTCCAGAGGCTCGTTGCACATTCCCTGTGGCAAGGTAGATTCACACAGGGGAGGCACACACCTTCTGGCAAGGACATCAGGGAAGTCCAGAGAGGGCTGATT
>CAZWHZ010000019.1:0-21806 GCA_964633745.1 uncultured Acidimicrobiia bacterium | reverse complement strand
GTTGAGGGGACGATCAGCAGGTTCGGATCGTGTGACATCTTGGTCAACAACGCCGCGACGAACCCCGTCGCCGGCAACATCATCGACATTGATCCGAGCGCGCTGGACAAGACGTGGGCGGTCAATCAGCGGGGTCCATTGATGTTCGCGCGGGAGGTGTGGAGCCGGTGGATGCGGGACCATGGAGGCTCCATCGTCAATCTTGTGTCGGTGGGCGGACTTGTCCCGGGACCGCTACTCGGTGCCTACAACGTGTCGAAGGCAGCCCTGATCTTCATGACACGGCAACTCGCCTACGAGATGGCCCCGAACGTTCGCGTCAATGCCGTCGCTCCCGGCATCGTGAAGACGAGGTTCTCGCGGCTGCTGTGGGAGATGGACGAAGAGGGCGCGGCAGGGCTCCATCCGTTGAATCGGCTCGGGGAAGTTGAGGATGTTGCCGCTGCGGTGGTGTTCCTCGCATCTGATGCCGCGTCCTGGATCACCGGCGTGACGCTTCCTGTGGATGGAGGAGTGACCGGAGCTCGCCCCGGTATCGGCTGAGGAGTACTTCGTGCTCCAGGCTCGCTTCGCGGGCCGTATCTCGTACAGGGGATGGCCGCCCCTCGGTGTCACGATGCCAGACGTCTCGTACGAGGTACCGGGTATTGAAGCGAAGCTCACCTCAGGGGTTGGAACGTCGAGAGAGCCGTTGTGGCTTCCGTTGTCTGCCGATCGGTCGGACTCGGATACGAGATCGTGATCGTGGAGATGCCAGATCGGCAGTCCGGTTTCTGGCTCAACGACAAGGAGCCAATCAGCTCTCCGCGCCCGGGTCGTAGCCGGGCCTGCCCATCGCAACCCAGTCGTCGAACGCGGCGTCCGTGCCGACATCGTGCTGTGCTTTGACGGACAGGTTGTAGCGAAAATTGAGGAGATCGCAGTACGACTGAACCGGGTCGTCGACTTCGGGAATCGCGCGGAGGCGCTCGAGAACGGGTTCGAACGCGTCGACTCGCCACCGGATCGCCGCGATGGTCGACGGCGTGTCGGTGGCGTACTTCGCGGTGTAGTAGTAGAGGTCGTCCAGGATCGTCGAGGCCTGTCGTTCACCTGCTTCGACGCCTGTCAGCTCCTTGAGCCGGTTCGCGTGAAACGATCGTCCCCCGACCCGCACGTTCAGAGCCAGCTTTCCGTCGGTCGAGGCCACCGTCAGATCCTCCACATTGAACCCGAGGTCGTTGATGCGGGCGACGCGCTCGGCGATCTTGTACTGCTCGTTGCCACCAACTACCCATATCGCTGACAGCTCGCTCCACAGACCGCGGTAGCGACCGGCGATGTCGAGGCCCAGCTCGAGATCGGCATCGTCGAGGTCGACGCCTCGCTCGGCAGCGATGTCTCCCATGCCGCCTGCCACGTTCTCGGTCATGATCTCGAGGTCTTCTTCGCGCCGGCCGTCGGAGATGAAGTCGTGGATCGACGCAGTTTCCGCGTCGACCATGTGCGTCTCGATCCCGTCGGCATCCCAGCGGTAGAGCGTGTTGGAGAGCGAACAGTCTCCCCAGAAACAGCCTGCGACGTGCAGTTCGACGAGGAGGGAGGCGAAGGCGTCCAGGAGTCGCGCTCTGTTCGTACCGAAGCCGGGCCCCTCGAGCAACTCCCTGTATGAGAAGGCGTAGTCGAGATAGCGGGTGATCAGGGCGGCGGCGTTCTCGGCGGTCCGGTCCGGATCTCGTCCGGTCACATACCCGACAGCGGTCACTGCCGGCGCCTGGCGATCTTCGAGCGTTCTCAACGCTCCGTAGTCGCGCAATGCGGCAGGTTCGGGGAGCTGCTTGATCGCATAGATGCCGTGCCGATACGACACGAAGCGCACGACGTGACGGGAGATGCCTCTCGGCAGGTCGACGAGGTGGGCGGTGTCCCAGTCCTCGAGTGGTTGATCCCATGGGAGGTCGAGGAAATCCGGGTGTCCCGGCCTGATCGTCAATTCCGGCATGGCTCGTACGGTAGCGTCGAGCGATTCACTGGGGCACGGGGTACACGGTACGGCTCACGAACCCTCTGGGTACCATGCCGCCGATGGACCAACCCACCAGGATCGCTTTGGAGCGACAGAGCCGCCTCACTCTCTCCTGGCCAGACGGGCAGGTGACCGAATTGGATGCCGACCTCCTTCGGCGAGCTTGTCCGTGCGCGGTGTGCAAGGAGTCCCATGGGGGCTGGATGACGCCCGCTGCGACGATCCGGACCGTCGAGCCTGCCGGAGCATACGGCCTTCGGATCCTGTTCGAGGGCCACGAGAGCGGCATCTTCAGCTATGACTATCTGCGCTCGCTCGACATTCGGACCGTTTGACGGCAATACTGTGAAGCTCATGAGGGAGGAAAACATGTACAGGAAGCTCATACTGCTGGCGGTGGTGGCGCTTGTGCTCGTCGGTTGTGGTTCGTCATCTGGACCCGACGCGAGCGAAGGGGAGAAACTCTTCAACTCGGCGACGATCGGCTCGGATGCCGGCTGCATAACGTGCCACTCGGTCGATCCCGACAAGGTCATTGTCGGTCCATCGCTGGCCGGGATCGCGACGGATGCCGCGGGTGACGCGGCTGATGAGGGCATCACCACCGAAGCGATGTTGAAGATCATGATCACCGAACCGAACGCCGAAGTGGTCGAGGGGTTCCCCGCAGATACGATGCCGCAGGACTTCGCAACGCAGATGAGTTCGCAGCAGTTGGATGACGTGATCGCCTACCTGATGACCCTGAAGTAGGTCAGGCGATAGCTGGGAGTAGACGTTCATCGATCAGATCGATCATGGCCTGGACGACCGCGGGATCGAACTGCGACCCTGCGTTGAATTCGAGTTCCAGCCGAGCGGCAGCGGGGTCGATGGCCGGGCGGTACGGGCGATCACTCGTCATGGCGTCATAGGCGTCGGCGACGGCCAATACCCTCGACAGCAACGGGACCGTGGTACCCGACAGACCGAACGGGTATCCGGTCCCGTCGTAGCGTTCGTGGTGACAGAGCACCGTCTCGGCGATCTGATGCTGGACGACGCGGCAGAGCAACCAGTAGCCGTGAACCGGATGCTGGCGCATCTCTTTCCATTCGTTCGGATCGAGGGGGCCCGGCTTGTTGACGATGTCGGCCTGCACGTGAACCTTGCCGACATCGTGGAGTTGGGCTGCGGCGGACAGTCGCTCCTGGTGGCAGGCGTCCAGTCCGAACCGTTCGCCGAGTGTCGTCGCGATTCGGGCGACGCGTTCACCATGTGGCACGAGCCACGCGGCGTGTCGTCGGACTAGTTCCGAGGGCATGAGGATGTCCATGCATTTTCCAAGTCTCACCACATCGTGTGGTGTTACAGCCATGCTACGAGTGTACCCGAGCGTGGGTCACAGGTCCTAAGGGCAGTGCCGCACCAGAATGGCGTCATGGATATCTCAGTCGACTTGGTACAGGCGTACCTTCGCATCAACGGCTATCTGACCGTCACCGAGTTCGAGGTGCAACGCAGACTCGGCGACGGCACCTACGAAGCGGCGACAGATGTCGACGTCATCGCGGTCAGGCTGCCTGGTGACGTGTACGAAGGAGATCCGCACGAACCTGACGAGTGCAGAATGCTCGAGATACGCGATGAACACCTGCAGCTTCGCCCGAACCTCATCGATGTGATCCTCGGAGAGGTGAAGGAGGGGCATGCGGAGTTCAACCCCGGACTGAAACGACCCGAGGTATTGCAGTCGGTTCTCCGACGGTTCGAGTGGCTCTACGGCGGGGGGCTCGGTGACATCGTGGCCGAGGTTCATGCGAAGGGACTGGTGGAGAGTCCTGCCCCTGGAGGTGGTACGGTGCGGACGCGGCTCGTGGCCTTCGGCCGGTCGGAAACGAGCGATCTTCACACGATCTCTCTCACGCATGTGTTCGAGGCGCTCTTTGGGTATCTGGAGCGTTTCGAAGAGATCCTTCGTCCGACAACCTACAAGGACCCCGCACCCGGGCTCCTGAATCTCCTTCTCAAGACAGGGTTTCGGATCGGGAAGTGATCGCCTGGCGGTGTTCCTCGGTGTGATGTGAAATCGCCTGAAATGCGGCAGTCATGTCCAGAAACGCGTCGAAATCAACACTGCGAGCGTGCCGAAGGAGACGCTTGGTCAAGCGCAGTGCGTGTGGTGGCTTCGCACCGATTGTGGACGCCAGTTCATCAACCCGGTCTGAGAGATGGTCGGGCCCGACGACTTCGATGATCAGCCCCATCTCCAGCGCCTCACCGGCGTCAATGATGCGACCCGTGAAGATCAGCTCTGATGCCCGTTGCCATCCCACGATCCGCGGCAGGATCCATGCACCTCCGTCGCCGGGCACGAGCCCGAGGTCGACGACCGGCTGCCCAAACCTGGCCGACGAGGAAGCGAGCCGAAGATCGCAGAGCAACGCGAGATCGCATCCACCGCCGATGGCCGGCCCGTTGATGGAGGCAATCGTGACCAGGTCGAGCGATGCGACGGTTCGCATGAGTCTGAGGACGCTCGTTCGATAGGACTCGGCGATCTGCCTGGCCGATCCTTCGAAGATGTCCTCGCCGGCCCGCATGTCCTTCAGATTGCCGCCGGCACTGAAGGCGCTGCCTGCGCCTGTGAGCACGAGTACCGACAGATCCGGATCGTCCTTGATCGAGTCGAGCGCTTCGAGCAGACCTTCGAGAACGCCCGTGCCCGTGAGCGCGTTGCGCACTTCGGGGCGGTTCATGGTGATCGTCGCGATCCGCCCGTCGCTCGTGAGGATCGTCGCGTCGTTCATCGGGACGCTCGTGCCGCGCTCACGAGTGCGGCGGCTCGCCGAGGGTCGACCGGGTTGGCGGTGCGTCCATCGACCTCGATGGCCGTGCCAACGATGACGCCGTCGACCCTTTCGAGGAGCGTTGCCACGGTATCGGCGGTCGCTCCCGATCCAACAACCAGCGGTACTCCCGGGCATGCGCGTCGGAGTGCTTCGACGGGTGTCAGGTCGGTGGGAGTTCCGGTTCCCGACCCCGACAGAATCAAGACGTCGGCGCCCGCGCGGGCCGCGAGATCCTCGGCGGCCCTTGCGAGTTCGAGCCCCACAGGTGGCACGGCATGCTTGACGAACACGTCTGCGAATACTTCTACGTGCGGAGCGATCTCGGATCTCAGACGGGCGACGTCGGCAGCTTGGCCCTCGATGATGCCCTGGTCGGTGAACATCACGCCGCTCAAAACGTTGACGCGAACGAACGACGCTCCCGTGGCAGCAGCGATTGAGAGTGCCCCCTTGGCATCATTGCGAAGTACGTTGACGCCAACCGGAATCGAAACCCTTTCAATAACGCGAGCGACGGCCACCGCCATCGACGCGATCGTCGCCGGCGGCACCGCATCCTTGAAGAAGGGGATGTCGCCGAAGTTCTCGACGATCAATGCATCGAATCCGGCGCGTTCCAGCGTGACGGCGTCGCTGACTGCGCGAGTGACGAGTGCATCCATCGAGCCGTCGAAGTACGGCGCTCCGGGGAGCGCCGGGAGGTGCACCATCCCGATGAGATGGTTCTGCATCAGACCGCTGTGCTGGCGATGTCGAGGGCCAATCGGGCAACATCACCCTCGGCTTGTAGTGAGGTTTCCGCGGCTGCGAGACGTCGGGTGGCAACCCGGCACCACTGACCGGCGGCACCCTTGATGCGCTGGTCGGAGTCCTCTGGCCCGTACACCCACTTCGCGTAGCCGGGTCCGATGATCTCCAGCCTGATTGGCACGTAGGCGTGACCGGCCTTCTTGAACGCGTTGGGCAGCGACTGCCAGCCGAACCTCGCGATGTGCCGGATGCGGGCGGTGTCCTCTGCTTCGATGTCGGCAATTGCCTGGACGTCGAGACCGTGCGCCCATGTCTCTGTGAGGCGAGCCGTGGCGAATGTCCGCGCCGCGATGGGGCCGCCAAACCACGGGAGCCGATCGGAGCGACCCATTCTCGAGAGCGCATCGACCACGCCCGCCCGGGCACCGCGCCACCACTCGATGACGTCTTGAGGTCGCATGGAGCGGCCGCGTTCGATGCCGGCGGATGCGTAGTCGTCCAGTGATTCATGCGCGTTCGACTCGCGGATCGGTGTTTCTCCCTCTTCGATGACCGAGAGTGCGAACTCTTCCGAGGATGCGAGGAATGCAACGACGTCCTGAATCGTCCAGCCGAGCGCCGTTGTCTGGCGCGTCCAATCACGGATCGCGATCTTCTGAAGGAGCTGGTCGAGGGACTGCTCCTCCGCTACGAGGTCAGAGAGAATCTCACGCACGACCCCATAGGATAGCCGCCGTACGAGAGCCCGAATGGGCGGACTAGACGTTGAACGTTGGCGGAGGATGCACGACCGGCTGGGGTTCCACCAGTGCGTTGAGGTTGTCCACGAATCGCCGAAGCCTTCCGTAGGACCGCCTGTTGAAGTGGAAGGCGACCCTCGAGTCGTTGAGGGAGTCACCATCCTTGATCTCGGCGGGGGTCGGATCGATGACTTCGATCATGCCTTTTGCCACGATATCGGCGAACCGCTCGTTGAGATCAGCTACCTGTTCCTCCGTGGGCGCTTTCCGAACCCTTATGACGAGGCGTCCGTCGACGTAGCGCTGCGATCGGTAGTTTGCATAGAAGTGACTGATCTCGTCGGCTGCATCCGATGCGCTACTCGTCGTCTTGTAGAGCGCGAGGTCATCGGGAGCGATGAGACCGTTTCCAAGCAGGTCCTGCCGCACGAACTCGTTGAAGGTCTCCCAGTAGCCGGTGTCGTCGGCCTCGAGCAGGACGATCGGGTGGAGGTCGCTCTTGCCCGTCTGCACCAGCGTGAGTAGCTCGAACGTCTCGTCCATCGTCCCGAAGCCTCCAGGGAAGAGAGCGAAAGCGTGGGACTCCTTGATGAATCCGACCTTTCGGGTGAAGAAGTACTTGAAGTTGATCGTGCGTTCCGCGTCGACGAACGGGTTCGCCGCGTCTTCGAAGGGGAGTCTGATATTCACGCCGAACGAGTGGTCGGCTCCGGCACCCTCGTTCGCAGCCTGCATGATGCCCGGTCCTGCGCCGGTCACGACCATCCAGCCACGCTCATCCACCATCTGCCTGGCGAACTCCAGCGCGAGGCGGTAATTGGGGTCTTGCTCGCCGACCCTCGCGGATCCGAACACAGTCACCTTTGGGATGTCGCGGTACTTGGAGAAGATCAAGGTCGAGTAGCGAAGCTCCTTGACGGCGGCATTGATCAGCTTGACGTCGCCGCGTTCGGCGTGATCCCGATAGAGCTTGATGGCCGAGACGACCAGCTCTTTGACGAGGTCCTCTTGCGCTCCGTCGCCCGCTGCCTTCACGAGTTCATCGATCAGGTGGTCGAGGGTGTCGTTGCCTGTGGTGTATGGGCGCATCTGGCGAGCGTAGTCGTCACTCGGAGAATGGTGGTCCCGCCGGGCCTTTGCGAACGACTGCACTCCAGACGGTGTCGTAGTGGTCCCTGTCATACGGGTCGACGTGCGGTAGTACGAAGTCCGTCCATGCTCGCTGCAGGGGGTCTTCGTCGCCGGCGAACACCACGAGCCCGGTTGGGAGGCGGTCGAGGACCGTGCGCAGGCTCATCGGGGTTTCGACACGAGTACCGGCGTCGCGGGCCACGAAGGACTCGTTCACCTCGACCGCGAGGCGGGCAATCGCCACAACGAACTCGTTTTCCAGTTGGGGGTAGCGGCGTCGAAGCATCTCCTCGACCTGCTCGGCCGAAGGGAAGTCCTTCTCCCAGATGACCCAGCGATCGGCGAACGCCTTGTTCAGGGTCTGAGTCCCGGCGTAGTCGCGAAGATCCGTCGGGTTCATGGTTCCGAACAGGCGAACGTCATCGCGAAGCTGCACCGCATCACCGTTCGGAAGGTCGAGGGTCCGGTAGCGGTCGAGCAGTCCATGGAGAGCGAAGAGCGTCTCCGCGCCGGCAGCGTTCAGTTCGGAGAGGTTGACGAGTGCTGGTCCACGGAGCGCTCGGGTGATGTCTCCGTCTTCCCAGCGGCTCTCCGTTCCGCCTTTCCCGTCACCGTGGAGCTGGGTCGACCCGATCAGTGTCACGTCTCGTACTTCGCCCGTCAGCGGAATGCGGTAGTAGGGGAGGCGAAGAAGTGCGGCGAACTGCTCGATGTCATGGTCCTTGCCGGTTCCCATGTGCCCGCGAACGGCGACGTGCAAGGGCACGAACTCGGGACCGGTGGAGCGCCGCACCTGCTCGATCGCTGCGAATCGGTACAGCATCCCCAGGTCGACGTAGTAGGGATCGGGCTCGGGGATCTTGCCTTCCCGGTGCTCATCGAGACCGTCGGGGTAGTCGAACACCTCGAGTTCGATGGGCTCGCCGCGACCGGTTGGATCGGTGAATGTGACGGTTTTCACAGGTGGGCTCCTTCGCTTCGTGCTGCTCTCGACCACCAGGTCTCGACACCCCAGAGCGCAAGGCTACGTCTGAGGGCGGAGCTGACGCCGTCGACCATGGCTCTCGTGAGTTGCTCCGGCTGCTCTGCGAGTTGATAGCGACCGTACGTCTCGTGCACGGTAGCGGCTCCGATACCGATGCCGAGCACGGTGGTTCCGGTTCGTTCGATGTCTTGGGCCACCTTCGCGAGTGCGGCCGAAGATCCGCGGGTCATGCCGTCCGAGAGGACGACGAGGACGCGAACGTTCGTGCGTCTCTGCGCCATTCGGTCGGCGGCATGCATCAGATTGAACTCGTCGACGTTCGCCGCCTTCTCGAACAGAGACACGGGGGGTGCCTGGGACGGGTTGCGGCGTGCTTCGGTGGCTGCCGCAACCGGATCGTGTGCCGTCCAGAACAGGCCCGCCAGCAGGTCTTCGGCCCGTCGCCATGGTTCGTCGAAGGACTTGATGAGGTAGTGGTTCACCGTGTTGGTCAGTCGCTGGGCGTCACCACCCCTCGATTGCCGGAGACCGCCGAGGGTCCGCTGTCGGCGTCGCTCGAACGACTGTTCCGAGTCATCGACTCTGGCGGCGAACGAACGATTGAACAAGGCGATCTCGAATTCGATCTGCAGCTCATCCGAGAGGCGTGCGAGTGTCCACGCACCGAGGGTCGCTCCGGCCATCGCCCACGAGCCGGTTCGCTGCAGCATGGATGCCGAGCCGTCGATGAGCAGGCTCACGGCGTATGCACGTCGCATCGGCAGATCACGCCGCTCGTACATGCGCTTGTAGAGCCCCGCTCCGAGGAACAAGGCTGCATACGGAGAGAGGTCACCGGCGTCGAAGCCGGCCCGCAGACCTCTGCGCTGGTTTGCGATGAATAGGGGGTGGAGTTCACCGGAGACGTGGTGTTGGGCGACCGACCAACGACGTGCCGCTCGTTCGACCTCCGCTCGCCCCTTCGGTGCGAACGCGCGGAAACGGTCGGGGAACTGCGTAACGATCAGCTTCCCCTTCTGACCTGTAGGCAGGAACACCGTTGGGGCCTGGCTCACGCGAAGGAGTTGGTCGGTCGACGCTTCCCCGGCAAGTTGGGAGGGCGCCTTTCTGCCGGTTGCTCCGGCCCTCGCGTCTGCTGCCGCTTTGGTTCCCTCGTAGCCGTCGGCGTCTTCGACAATGGGGGAGTGGAGCCGCACCTCGTCGACCGCGTCTCTGATGGTGGTGGCATCGGTCGATGGCATACCGCCGAGCGAATTCAGATCGTGGCGCCTGGCAATCGCAGCGAGCTCGAAGGCGATGTCCGCGACCTGCCACGCATCTCCTGCGCCTGCGACTCGCTCCAGGAGTGGCTTCGCTTCTTCGAGCGCAGCGAAGGCCCTGGGGTGCATCGTGACCCGGGGGACCGCGTAGCGGCCGGCTCGAAGGAAGCATGCAAGCGCGAACTGCCCCAGCGAACTCGAACGGCTCACTGCCGGCCCGAAGGCGCTCTGGTAGAGATCGGTGAGCACCGACAAGGCCCCCGGATACCTGATGAGATTGACGTACTCCTGCCGCGCATCCTCGAGAGCGAAGAAGAGCGCCTCTGTGTCTGGCTGTCCGGCGGTCGCCTCGAGGATCGTGACCGGAGTGTCGCCTGTTTCGATGTCCCAATGGTCGGGGGCGGACCGCCGATCCGTGAAGTCGGTGGCCAGCAGATGAACGGCTTCATGGAGTGCGGACGCAAGAGCGACCTCGGTGGGGGTGACGGGAGCATTGCGTCTGTATGCCGCCTGGAAGACTGCAGGATTGATGACGATCTCGCCTTCGGCCGCGGCCGAGTCGGGCCCAAGTAGGACGGTCAGTTCGTCATCGCCAGCGAGCGACCTTGCGAAGCGGGTGACGGCCGGCGCGACCTGCTGGTAGCGGGCGACGACCGACTCGATGGCTTGTTCGTCGGCAGGGAGGAATTGTCTGAGTGGGGTAGGCGTTCTTGCCACAGCCCCTCATTGTCACATCACCCGACGAGTACCGCCAGCACTGCTGCAACGAGAGCAACCACTCCCACACCGACCGCGACCGAGGTTCGAGCACTGACTGTCGCCTTCCGGCCCAGCTTCTGCCAGGCGAGAACGATGATAATGCCGGCGACGAGGCCACCGAGGTGGGCCTGCCAGGCGATCGAGCGATCGATGAAGCCCAATGCCAAGTTGATCACGAGCAGCACGATGAGCTGCTGCCACAGGCGGCGTCCTCCGGGGGTGTTGCGGATTCGGTACGAGGCGGCGATCCAAGCACCGAACAGGCCAAAGATCGCACCCGATGCTCCGACCGCCGCACCACCGGGCACGAGGATGAGGAAGGCGACCGCGCCCCAGAGCAGCGAAGCACCATACAGGGCTGCGAAGGGCGCGGATCCCACCTGGCGCTCGATCTGCGGTCCGAACAGCCATAGGGCGTACATGTTGAATCCGATGTGCAGCAGACCGCCGTGCAGGAATGCTCCTGTCACCAACCGCCACCACTCACCCGTATGGATCGCAGGGTTGTACTGATCGAGCACCGATCTGAGCGACGGCATGAAGTTGGCAAGGACGAACAAGCCGATGTTGATGGCGAGCAAGGCTGCCGTGACCGGCGGCACTGTCGTCACCGCGGCTCTTCCGTTCACGACCCTGGTGGTCGACCTGGCGCAGTCCACACACTTCTGGCCGACGGGTGTATCGACGGAGCACTGAGGGCAGATAGGCCGTCCACACGATGAGCACCGAAGGCGTGTCGTTCGGTCGGGATGGCGATAGCAGACGGGAATCGGGTCGGTCACAAGGAGCCACTGTAGAGGGTCTCATGGCTATGGAGCAGGACTCCTATCATCCACCCATGTTCTTCGACCGTACCGTGCTGCCGAACGGGCTGACAGTGATCACCGAACAGATGACGGGGATCCGTTCGTTGTCGGTCGGTGTCTGGTTGGACACCGGCGCTCGGGATGAGAGCCCCGAGGAGCGAGGGGCATCCCACTTTCTCGAACACCTGTTGTTCAAGGGCACCGAGTCGATGAGCGCGCTCGACATCGCGCAGCGGTTCGACGCGATCGGCGCCGAGGCGAATGCCTTCACGACCAAAGATGCAACATGCTTCTGGGTCCGACTCCTCGATGAGAACCTTGCCGAGGGGCTCGATTTGCTTGCTTCGATGATCCAGCGGCCTGCATTTCGCTCGACCGACGTCGAGTTCGAACGCGACGTGGTGCTCGAAGAGCTCACGATGAGCGAAGACGACCCGGAGGATGTGGTCCATGAGGGGTTCCTCGCAGACGTGTTCGACGGCCATCCCCTCGGCCGTTCGGTGCTCGGCAGCCACGAATCGGTCGGTGCTCTGAACGGTGATGTGCTTCGAAGCTACTGGCAGCGGCGCTACCGGGCCGGTTCCGCCGTGGTCGCGGTCGCGGGGCATCTCGACCACCAGGAGGTCGTGGGCCTGGTCGATTCCTCGTTCGGCGAGTGGAACGGAGACCCGGAGCGTCGAACGCTGCAACTCGCGGACCCGCGGTCCTCGTCTCGTGCGATCTGGAGAGACACCGAGCAGGTACACCTCGTGCTCGGCGGGTTGGGTCCGTCGCGAAAGGACACGCACCGGTACGCGTTCGGTGTGCTGGACTCGGTCCTCGGGGGAACGACTTCCTCGAGACTCTTCAATGCCATACGAGAGAATCGGGGACTTGCCTACTCCGTGTACAGCTTCAGGGCCGCGTTCGACGACACCGGGGCGTACGGCATCTATGTCGCCACGAAACAGCGGAACCTGCCGACCGTACTCGAAGTGCTCGCCCAGGAAGTCGACGCGCTCATCGGGGAAGGGGTCACCGAAGCCGAGCTTGCGCGGGTGAAGGGGGGAGTCAGGGGATCGATGGCGCTTGCGCTCGAAGATCCAAACAGCCGCATGATGCGGCTCGGCGGGGACGAGCTGGGCGGACAGGAGCACCTGTCGGTGGATGAGCTCATCGCCAGGGTCGACGCGGTTACAGTCGAGGACGTGCACGATGCCGCCCACGCGGTCCTGCGTGGACCGAGGGTGCTCGCCGCCGTCGGACCGATCAGCGACCTGGAGGGATACCTATGAGAGTCGGGGTCTCCGGAGCCGGAGGACGAATGGGGAGGACGGTCGCCACCGCGATTGCCGCCACGGATGACTTGGCGCTCGCCGGGTTGTTCGACCCGGGTGCGGTCGGCGAGGTGATCGATGGGGTGTCGGTGACCGGTGACCCCGCGGCCATCGCCGGATGCGAAGTCGTCGTCGAGTTCACGAACCCCGATGTGGTCGAGGAGAACCTGGCTCTGTGGCGGTCGCTCGGCGTGCACGCCGTGGTGGGAACGTCGGGATTCACCGTAGAGCGGATCGAGCGCGCACGGTCGATGTGGGGTGACGGGCCACCGAACTGCCTGATCGTCCCGAACTTCTCGATCGGCGCGGTTCTGATGATGCGTTTCGCAGAGCTGGCCGCGCCGCACTTCGCCGCGGCGGAGATCATCGAGTTGCACCACGACAGAAAGGTGGATGCCCCCTCCGGGACGGCGGTCGCCACAGCAGGTCGCATCGCGGGTGCCAAGGCGGAGCAACGCCGTGCCGTCGAGTCGACCGAACTCGTGCCAGGGGCGAGGGGCGGCTCGGTAGAGGGTGTTTCGGTCCATTCGGTGCGTCTTCCAGGTCTCCTGGCCCATCAGGAGGTGCTGTTTGGCAATGAAGGCGAGGTGCTGGAGATACGCCACGACACGACCGATCGAGCCGCGTTCATCCCCGGGGTGTTGCTCGCCATCCGCCGCGTGGCGGAGTTCCCAGGAGTGACCGTCGGGCTGGACGAACTGCTGTAGCTCGCTGCGCTCGCCGTTTTCGGTCTTGGGTTGTCGGTCTTCGGTAGGACCGTCGCCAGTGGGGCGTCGTACGAGTCCAGGCTGCGCGTCGAGACCTGGTCGCCGGCTGTCGACCGCTGAGGAGCGGGGACTGGAGACTGCTAGCTCGCTAGCTCTCCGTGATCTCGACGGTCTGCATGAACGCATCCTCGATGGGACGCTCACCGCTGAGTGGGGTTCCCGCAATCGAGTCGACCGCCTCCATGCCCGAAGTGACCTTGCCGAAGATCGTATAGGCGTGGGGAAGACCCACGTCCTCGAGACAAATGAAGAACTGGGACCCGTTGGTGTTCGGACCTGCGTTTGCCATGGCCACCGTGCCACGCGAGTAGGGGTGTGGATGATCGAGTTCGTCTCGGAATCGGTAGCCGGGCCCACCCCGGCCCGTGCCGGTCGGATCGCCTCCCTGGATGACGAACCCGGGAACGACACGATGGAAGACCACACTGTCGAAGAACCCTTCCGAGGCGAGGAACACGAAGTTGTTCACCGCCTGGGGTGCGTCCTCCGCGAAGAGGTCGATGGCAATGTCGCCGTGATTCGTGCGGATGGTCGCCGAATAGTTCTTCGAGAGGTCGAGGGTGACATCAGGTGCGCGGTCGTACTGCTTGGTCATGGGGGTACCTTTCGTGGGCGAGTCAGAACAGGGCGCCGGCGAGCTTCCGGCGGTACTGGCCGGTGAGCGGATCGTCCGAGCCGAGCAGTTCGAAGATGTCGAGCATGGCGACGCGGGCGTCTTCTCTGGAGTCGCCGCCGAGGCTGACGGCGTACAGCAGATGCTGCAACCCCTCCTCGGTACGGCCCGCTGCCGAGAGGGCCTTCCCGAGGCCGACCAGCAACACTCCGTTTTCCGGATCACCGGACAGCTTCTGCTCGAGGTCGTCGATCGACGAGGTATCCACAAGGGCGATTCGCGCTGTAGCCGCGAGACGTTGAACTGTGGGTGTTGGAGACAGAACAGCAAGTACCGAGAGGGCTTCGTCGGTCCGTCCATTCGCAATGAGGATCTCTGCGAGCCCTGTGCCTGCCGTTTCGTGCATCGGGTCGATGGCGAGTACTTCACGGAACAGTTTCTCGGCTGTCAGCGGATCACCCGACGCTGCGATGGATACCGCGACAGTTGCCTTCTCATCGATCTCCGACGGGATGAATTCCTTGAGCCACGTTCGAATCTGCGACTCGGGAAGCGCCCCTGTGAAGCGGGCAACGGGTGCTCCATCCTTGAATGCGATGACGGTCGGAATGCCCTGTACCTGGAATTGTCGGGCCAGATCCGGATTCGTGTCCACATCGAGTTTGGCGAGTTCGAAAGCGCCTTGATGCTCGTCGGCAAGGCGCTCGAGGACGGGGCCGAGCACTTTGCACGGTCCGCACCATTCGGCCCACAAGTCGACGACCACGGGCACTTCTCGACTTCGTTCGACGACATCGGTCGAGAAGCCGGCCGCGTCGACGTTCTTCACATGTTCCATCGATGACAGAGTAGTGGGAGTCGCGATACTTGGTGCACGTCCCAGGGTGGGGGAGGCTCCTATGCTTGAGAGGCGAAGGAGGTACCGCGATGGCGCCATTTGGACAGGTTCTGACCGCCATGATCACCCCGTTCGACGATGAGGGCAACGTCGACTACCAGCAGGCTTGGAACCTGGCCGCCCATCTGGTGGAGAATGGATCGGACGGCCTGGTCGTGAGCGGCACCACCGGGGAGTCACCGACCCTGACCGCTGACGAGAAGGTCGCGCTCTACCGGACGGTCGTAGAGGCGGTCGGCAACAGGGCGACGGTCGTTGCCGGAACCGGCTCCAACAACACTGCGGCCTCCATCGAACTCTCCAAGCGGGCCATCGACGTGGGCTGCGACGCGGTCATGGCGGTCACGCCGTACTACTCGAAGCCATCGCAGGGCGGACTCGTCGCCCACTTCACCGCGATCGCGGATGCCTCGGATGTCCCCGTGCTGCTCTACAACGTGCCGGGGAGAACCAGTCGGTTGATCGAAGTCGAGACCCTTGCGGAGGTGGCCCGGCATCCGAGGATCGTCGCCGTCAAGGACGCCGTCATGGATATCGACCATACGGCCCAGACGCGACTCGCGGTGCCCGAAGACTTTGCGATCTACTCCGGGCAGGACTCCTACACGCTTTCGATGATGACCGTCGGAGCGGTCGGAGTCGTGTCGGTCACCTCGCATCTCGTGGGGCGTCAGATCAAGCAGATGGTCGAGGCGTTCAGCAAGGGCGATGTCGAGGAGGCAATGCGCATCAACTATGGACTCCTGCCTATCTCCTACGCGTGCTTCGTCGAACCGAACCCGATGCCGGTCAAGGCCGCGATGAACCGGCTATGGGGTCCCGTTGGCATTCCGCGTCTTCCATTGCTCCCTGCGTCGGAAGCAACCGTTGATCGGATCGAACGTGCGCTGGGGATCGCACAGGACCTGTGAGCGTCTCGGTCACGTTCCTTGGCGGGCTCGGTGAGATCGGTCGCAACTGCGCCGTCCTCGAGCAGGACGGCAAACTCGCGCTGATCGACTGCGGGCTCATGTTCCCGGACGAGCACATGGTCGGGGTCGATCTCGTCTACCCGGACTGGGAGTGGGTGGTCGACCGCAAGGACGATGTGGTGTGTGTCGTCGTTACCCACGGACACGAGGATCACATCGGGGCACTCGGCGAGTTCCTCCGTGACGTCGATGTTCCTGTGTTCGGAACCCGATTCTCGGTAGCGCTGGCCAGGAGCCGGGTCGAAGAACTCGGGGTCGAGGGTGACTTCAGGATCGTCGTCGACAACGAGTGGTACCAGGAAGGGCCGTTTCGGTTCATATTGGTACCCGTGTCCCACAGTGTTCCGCAAGGCGCCGGTGTCGCGTTCGATACACCGGAGGGGCTGGTCGTGCACTCGGGGGACTTCAAACTGGATCCGACTCCGATCGATGGCAGGCCAACCGACTTGCCGATGTTTGCTGCGCTCGGCAGGGACGGCGTGCGGCTACTCATGGCAGACAGTACCAACGCAGAGGAGCCGGGGTTCGTCCCGTCAGAGGTATCGCTGGAGGTGCCGATCTCGGAGATCGTGCAGCACGCTCCCGGGCGGGTGATCGCCGCGTGCTTCGCGTCCCACGTTCACAGGGTGCAGCAGATCGCCGACGCCGCGGTTGCTGCGGACAGAGTCATTGCGTTCATCGGTCGTTCTATGCACCGCGTCAGCGGGGTTGCCCGGGAACTCGGTTTGCTGGACATTCCCGAAGACCGTGTGGTTGACATCGAAGAACTCGTGGATCTTCCTCCAGAGCGCCAGATGGTGATTTCCACCGGGAGTCAGGGCGAACCGTTTGCGGCCCTGTCGCTGATCGCATCTCGGAGACACCGGTTCGTGGACCTCGATCCAACGGACACCGTGCTCGTCAGTGCGACGCCCATTCCGGGC
This sequence comes from uncultured Acidimicrobiia bacterium, assembly GCA_964633745.1. Lineage (GTDB taxonomy): Bacteria > Actinomycetota > Acidimicrobiia > Spongiisociales > UBA4744 > CAYLHS01. The sequence goes on along the minus strand of CAZWHZ010000019.1, from coordinate 5,052 downwards.
AACGAAGCGGCCGTTTCACGAGTCATCAGCAGACTGTGGAGAGCAGGCGCGACCGTGTACCACGGTCGCAACGCGCACGTGCACGTCTCGGGGCACGGTGCCCAGGATGAGCTCAAGACGTTCCTCAACGTCGTGCGGCCGCGCGCATTTGTCCCGGTGCACGGTGAGTACCGGCACCTGCGGGCCCATGCCGACCTCGCCCGCCAGATGCGTGTCCCCGAGGTCTTCACGCTCGAGGACGGAGACACGATCGTTCTCGATGGTGACGACACGAGGGTCGAGCGGGAAGCCGTCTCAGGCGCGTACGTCTACTTCGACAACTCGGGGGACATCGGTCCCGAGATCGTGCGCGACCGTCGGCGACTGGGCGACGATGGCGTCGTGATCGCCACCGTGGGTGTGCGCCATGGGACGGCCGATGTCACGTTCGGCCCTGAGCTGGACAGCCATGGGCTCATGGACGAACCGAGTGCCGTTCTGGCCAAGGCACGAGAGGCGATCCTGAAGGCGCTCGGATCGAGACGAGGGCCATGTGAGGCCGACGTCGTCAAGCAGACGATGCGCACGGCGGTTCGTCGCGTCGTGCGTGAAGAGACGCGGTTGAAGCCGGTCATCGTTCCGGTGGTGCTCGAAATCTGATGATTGGCCCGCGCGCGCGCCTCGTGTAGGCTCTACACCAACATGGCAACCCGGACACCCACCCGCCGGGGATCGAACGGGCGGAAGCGGGTGTCTCGGACAAAGAAGCAGACGTCTCGCGCGACGCGCGGCCGCACGAAGGCGTCGAAGGTCACCTTGGCGAAGCGCTTCGCGTCGCTTCGAGCACGCATCCGTGAACATCTCGGTCGACAGACCGATGATGTGTGGGGGATGGTGCTGATCGTCATCGCAGTGCTGGTCACACTCGCGTTCATCGGTCAGGCAGGACCGGCCGGAAGATGGACTGTCGCAGGCCTCGAGCTGCTGTTCGGGCTCTGGTCGTACGTCGTTCCGGTCGCGATCGCCGGTGTGGGAGTTCTGTTGATCGCCGACGGTCGCCGATCGCCCTCGGGACGGATCGCTACGGGGGTCGCGCTCGCGTTCATCGGGACGCTTGCGCTGTTTCACCTCATGACGGGAACGGTCTCGCTTTCTTCTTCGATAGAGCTCGTGAAGGATCGAGGGGGCGCGGTCGGTTCGCTTGTCGCGTTTCCCCTGAGACGCGTGATCGGTTTCTGGGGTGCGTTCGTCGTCCTGTTCGCCATCACCTGTGCGGGTCTCCTCATCCTCACACGCAGTTCCGTACGGCAGGTCTGGCTCGCGATCGTTGAGATAGTGAAGGGTGCACGCACGTGGGCGAAGCATGTCCACGCGAAGCCCCGGCCGACCCCAGCTCCTCCATCACACCGGGCCAAACCCGAACCGAAGCACCGCGCGGTCACCACCCAGCCTCCGAAGAAGACGAAGGCGGTGTCCCGGCCTCCGAAGTCAAAGCCGAAGCCGGGTCCGGGACAGACATCCATTCCGCTGCCTCCACCGGCGCCCGGCGAAGGCTATCGAACCCCGCCGATGGAGCTGCTTTCGATCGGGGCGGGCGAGGCACACAGCAGGAGAGCCCTCGAAGAGACAGCGAGAGAGCTGGAGGATACGCTCGTACAGCACGGTGTCGATGCTCACCTCACCAAGATCGTGCCTGGCCCGACCGTCACTCGCTACGAGATCGAGTTGGCACCGGGAGTCAAGGTCTCTCGCGTCACGAGTCTGGCGCACGACATCGCCTACGCGCTGGCCACACCGGACGTTCGGCTGCTGGCGCCCATCCCGGGGAAGAGCGCCATCGGTGTCGAAGTGCCGAACCGCCGCCGCCGGCTGATCACACTGGGTGACGTGCTCCGTTCTGCAGAAGCAGAAGCCGACAAGGACCCGCTGACCGTCGGCCTCGGATTGGACATCTCCGGGAACCCGAAACTGCTCCACCTGGGAGAGCTTCCGCACGTGCTCATCGCCGGCGCTACCGGTGCCGGGAAGTCCTCGTGCATCAACTCGATGGTGACATCCCTGCTCATGCGCACCAATCCGGAGGACGTGCGGTTGATCATGGTGGACCCGAAGCGTGTCGAACTCAGTCAGTACAACGGCGTTCCCCACCTGCTGACAAGAGTCATCACGAACCCGAAGAAGGCTGCAGACGCTTTGCAGTGGGTAGTGAGCGAGATGGATCGGCGCTACGACCTCGTTGCAGACGCCCAGGTGCGCGACATCGTCGGGTACCGGGAGAAGTGGGACGCCGGGATGCTCGACAAGGATGGGTTCGATCGCTTCCCCTACATCGTCGTGATCGTCGATGAGTTGAACGACCTCATGATGGTTGCGGGCCGCCAGGTCGAGTCGGCGATCGTGAGAATCGCACAGATGGCGAGAGCGGTCGGTATCCACCTCGTGATCGCGACGCAGCGTCCGTCGGTGGACGTCATCACCGGTGTCATCAAGGCAAACATCCCCAGCCGTATGGCCTTCTCGGTGGCATCCATGGCCGACTCACGCGTGATCCTCGACACGGGCGGAGCCGAGAAGCTCGTCGGGATGGGCGACATGCTGGTTGCCACGGCGACCCATCCTCGGCCGGAACGAATTCAAGGAGCGTGGGTCAGCGAGGATGAGATCCATAGTGTTGTCGCCTGGGCGAAGCAGCAGCGGGAAGCCAAGTACCAGGACAAGGTCATCGAGGCAGCCGCCGCGAGGGCACAGAAGGAAGCTACGCAGGAGGAAGACGACGAAGACGCGGCACTGTTGCGTCAAGCCATGGAGCTCGTCGTGCGATCGCAGCTCGGCTCGACCTCGATGCTGCAACGGAAGCTCCGGGTCGGATTCGCGAGGGCGGGGCGACTGATGGACATCCTCGAGCAGCGCGGAGTCGTCGGCCCATCCGAAGGATCGAAAGCACGATCGGTTCTGATGACGGTCGAAGAGTTCGAGGAGCTTCTGGCTTCCCGGAGTTGATTCCACCGATCTGGCCGCAACGGCGCCCTCTCAGTCCGTATGCTGGGGTTACGCGCGCAGGAGGATTGATGACCGAGTTGACACGCCGTTTCGGAACCCTTGTCGACATCTACGAACGTGCCTTCAAGGAGTTCGCCGAACGACCGGTCTTTGGGACCAAGGTGGGCGACACCTGGAAGTGGACCTCGTATGGCGAGTTTGGTCGTCTCGTAGAGGATATGCGAGGAGGTCTCGCCCAGCTGGGCGTCACTCGGGGTGATCGCGTCGCGATCATCTCGAACAATCGGGTCGAGTGGGCGGTTATTGCAGGAGCTACCTACATGCTCGGCGCGACCGTCGTCCCCATGTACGAGACACAGCTCGACAAGGACTGGACCTACATCATCGAAGACTGCGGCGCCAAGGTGCTGTTTGTCGCGAACACGGACATCGACAAGAGGGTCGCAGCCCATCCTCACGAGCAGCTCCAACATGTCATTGTGATGGATGCTCCGGACGGCTACGACGGACGCACCTTTCCCCAGCTGGTCGCGCTCGGTGCCGAGCATCCAGCGCCGATCGCCGATGTGGCCAGGGAGGACCTCGCCGACATCATCTACACGTCGGGAACGACGGGGAAACCCAAGGGCGTCCTTTTGACCCACGCCAACCTGGCAGACAATGTGAACGCCGCCCTGATGGTCGTGCCGGTCGAGCCCACCGACAGGACGCTGTCGTTCCTGCCGTGGGCCCATAGCTTCGGCCAGACACTCGAGCTACACCTCGTGATGGCGATCGGAGGGTCGATGGCGATCGCGGAGTCGCCGGCGACGATCGCCGACAACATGATGGAGATCGAGCCGACGCTTCTGATCGCCGTTCCCCGAATCTTCAACCGCGTCTACGACGGTGTGAACGCGTTGATGGAGGAGGAAGGTGGCATCAAGAAGAAGCTGTTCGATGCGGCCATCTCCAACGAGTATCGCCGCATGGACCTCGCTCGCGAGGGCCGATCGAACACGCTGGTCGAACTCGAGCACCGTGTCTTCGACGCGCTCGTCTTCTCCAAGGTACGCGAACGGTTCGGTGGAAGGCTCAGGCTCGCCGCGAGTGGATCCGCTGCGCTGTCGCCTGAGGTGAACAAGTTCATCGATGCGCTCGGCATTGTCGTGCTTCAGGGCTACGGACTGAGCGAGACCTCGCCGCTCGCGACTGTCAACCCGGTCGAGAAGCGCAAGATCGGATCCGTGGGCCCGGCCGTCCCCGGCGTCAGGATCGCGCTCGATCATGTCGCGACCGCAGACCCGAACGACGGCGAGATCGTCATCCACGGGCACTGCGTGATGCGTGGATATCACAACCTGCCTGCCGAGAACGAGAGCGTCTTCACCGACGACGGCGGTCTCCGCACGGGGGACATTGGCCACTTGGACGAGGATGGCTATCTGTTCATCACGGGAAGGGTGAAAGAGCAGTACAAGCTCGAAACCGGAAAGTACGTCGCGCCGGCGCCCATCGAAGAGCATATTCGTCTGTCACCGTACATCTCGAACGTGATGATCTACGGCGCCAACCGACCGTTCAACGTCGCCTTGATCGTGCCCGACTTTGCGGCGCTCACCAAGTGGGCCGGTGAACGAGGCATCCCCGCGGCCGACCATTCGGCACTGATCGACGAGCAGGAGGTCAGGGATCTGTTTGCAAGAGAGATCGAGACGGCGTCGGTGGAGATCAAGTCCTACGAGCACATCCGGGACTTCGTGCTGGTGCAGGACGACTTCACCCAGGAGAACGGCATCCTGTCGCAGACCCTCAAGGTGAAACGCCGCGAAGTGTTGGCTCGCTGGGGCAGCAACCTGGAGTCGTTGTACCAGTAGTCGGTTCTCGGTTTTCGGTCTTCGGTAAGACCGTTGCGCCGGGCGCGGTGTTGGGCAGCCGTCTGCTGGTCACCCTCTGCTGGCCACCGTCAGACTGATGACTGATGACTGATGACTGATGGCTGATGGCTGATGACTGTTGACTGTTGACTGTTGACTGAGGACTGATGACTGATGACTGTGAGCGCAGCTCGGCCCGATGTCGGTTCTCGGTTTT
>CAZWHZ010000018.1:0-21847 GCA_964633745.1 uncultured Acidimicrobiia bacterium | reverse complement strand
ATCAGTAAGAACGCGGTCCCAGACAACTCGAGACCGTAAGGCGACCCTCTCACCGAGAACCGAAAACCGAGAACCGACATCGGGCCGAGCTGCGCTCACAGTCATCAGGCATCAGCCATCAGTCATCAGCCATCAGTCATCAGCAAGAACGCGGTCCCAGACAACTCGAAACCATAAGGCGACCCTCTCACCGACAACTACGGCTGAGCACAGCTCAGCCCCACTATCTTGGTCCACAGTGCGAGACCCTATGGATGTCCTGGCCGACGCCTTCCGGAACGAGTGGGCGGACCCGCTCGCTTCGGCGGTCGCCGTGGTCGCAGCAATTCGGTCTCTGGCCTACTCGGACTGGCTCACGGCACTCCCTCTGATTCAGCGCTTCCGCACTGAGCGTGCCGACAGCCCGCTCCTGTTGGCCGTCACCGACCCCGCGGTCGACCCGGATATCGGTCGGGTGCTGTCGGGCCTCGAGACGGTCGAGCACGCCGTTGGTGACACGCGCTGGATCCAGATCCTTGCCTCACGACTGCTGGGTCGTCAGTCGGTTGGCGTGGTCTCGCTCGGGAACACGACCCTGTCGGTATTGGAACTCGCCGTGACCGAAGAGGATCACGACCTCGTAACCGACATGGTCGCCATCGCGAGAGGGTTGGGCTATCTGGATTCGAACGTGCTGGTCGGCCCGCCAGAGGGGTCCGACGCCGTCCTGATCCCTGCTGCAGCGAGATTCGGCGACAGGATCTGGACCACTTCGCGAATCGCCGGCATCACCGAACGGGCACTGGCCGGATCGGCGCTCGTCCTTCCTGTGCTCCACCCGCTCAATGTGCTCTCTCCCCTGGCCCGGCGCGCATACAGACCGGCACCCACGCTCATCGACGTCGACTTGGGTCAGAGACGTTCGACCACGTAGTCGATGCAGGTGGTGAGGCGGTGGACGTCTTCCTCGTCGGTGGCCGGCCATACGCCGATTCGCAGCTGGTTCCGTCCAAGCTTGCGGTAGGACTCGGTGTCGACGATCCCATTGTCCCTGAGTGCCTTCGACACTGCCGCCGCGTCGACGGTGAGGTCGACGGTCACCGTGACAGGAGAACGCATCGCCGGGTCGGTGACGAATGGTGCGGCGTATTCTCGGCGCTCAGCCCACTCGTACAGCATCGTGGACATCGACCGGCACCGCCTGGCGGACCACTCCAACCCACCATTCGAAACGATCCACTCGATCTGTCGCTCGAGGAGGAACAGGGTCACGAGCGACGGTGTGTTGAGTGTCTGATTCAGGCGCGAGTTGGCAACGGCGGCGTGCAGGCTCAAGAATGTAGGGATGTAGCGGCTGCCAGCGGCGATCTGCTCGATTCGTTCGATAGCGGCCGGCGACAGCAGCGCGACCCACAGCCCACCGTCGGTGCCGAACGCCTTCTGGGGTGAGAAGTAGTACACGTCCATCTCAGCCGGGTCGAACTCGATCGCACCCGCCGCCGATGTCCCGTCGACGGCGACAATGCCCGGTCCTGGCCGGCGGATCTCCATCGCCACACCGGTCGACGTCTCGTTGTGTGTGAGGGCGTACAGGTCGACATCGTCCGAGGATTTCGACTGAGGATGCGTTCCCGGCTCGGACTCGATCACCTCCGGGGCGTCGAGATGCGGTGCGGAGGAGACGACCGACGCGAATCTCGAACTGAACGCCCCGAACTTCAGATGCTGGCTGCGGCGTTCGATCAGACTGAACGCCGCCATGTCCCAGAAAGCGGTAGCGCCACCGTTGCCCAGTGCGACCTCGTACCCGTCAGGGGCATCGAGCAGCTCGGCGAGGTCGACCCGGATGCGACGCACAATCTCCTTGATGGGTGGTTGGCGGTGCGATGTTCCGAGCGCCGGCCAGGACGCCAGCGCATCGATGGCCTCGGGTCGAACCTTCGTTGGCCCCGATCCGAAACGGCCGTCTGCAGGAAGTATCTCGCCTGGGATGCTGATCTTCGATTCCACGATCACTAAGGTTCCTCGGAACCGTCAACCTAACGGATCATGGGCAGGATCTCACAACGAATCGCGTCGATTTCCGAGTCTCCAACCCTCGCGGTGGCTTCGAAGGCGAAGGCACTGCGGGAGGCCGGTCGGGACGTGATCGGCTTCGGTGCCGGTGAACCCGACTTCGCGACCCCGTCCTACATCGTCGAAGCGGCCGTGGAAGCGTGCACCAACCCCACCTACCACAAGTACTCGGCGGCCTCCGGGCTGCCGGAGCTGAAGGAGGCGGTCGCCGAGAAGACCGCTCGCGACTCAGGATTCGTGGTCGACGCCGGACAGGTGCTGATCACGAACGGCGCCAAACACGCCGTGTACGCGGCAATGGCAACGCTCGTCGACGACGGTGATGAGGTTCTGCTGCCGGCACCGTACTGGGTGACCTACCCGGAGGCCATCCGTCTGGCCGGAGGAGTGCCGGTCGTTGTTCACGCGGGTGTCCAGCAGGACTTTCGGGTGTCCGTTGATGCGCTGGAGGCGGCGTGGACGCCGCGCACCAAGCTTCTCGTATTCGTGTCGCCCTCCAACCCGAGTGGTGCCGTCTACTCGCGAGACGAAGTCGAGGCAATCGGTCGGTGGGCCGCCGAACGGAACGTTTGGGTACTCAGCGATGACATCTACGAGTACCTCGTGTACGGCGACGCCGAGTACGTGTCGATGACCGGGATTGTTCCCGAGCTGCAAGACAGATCGGTGATCGTCAACGGAGTTGCCAAGTCGTATGCGATGACTGGATGGAGAGTGGGATGGATGATCGGTCCCCCTGACGTCATCAAGGCTGCTTCGAATCTCCAGTCCCACTCGACCTCGAATGTCAACAACATCGCGCAGGTCGCCGCACTCGCTGCCTTGCGCGGCGGCATGGACTCGGTGGAGTCGATGCGGGTGGCGTTCGACCGGCGGCGCCGCACCATGTATCGGATGCTCGGCGAGATAGAAGGCGTACAGGTCGTCGAGCCACGCGGCGCCTTCTACGCGTTCCCTTCGCTGAAGGCGTTCTTGAACAAGCCTCGGGGATCGGGCGCTACATCGACGTCGAAGCTCGCCGAGTTGGTCCTCGAAGAGGCGCTCGTTGCGTTTGTTCCCGGTGAGGCTTTCGGTGCGCCGGGATACGCGAGGTTTTCGTACGCTTTGGCCGACGACCAGATCGAGGAGGGGATGCGCCGGCTGGCGAAATTCCTCAACGGCTGACCCACTGTTCGACGCGTTTACACTCGCCAACGAGGAGGGTGGTGTGTCGACGGCGAAAGCCATGCTGCTGGTTCAGCCGCAACGTTTCACGGCAACGACGTTGACATTGCCGCCCGTTGAGACTGGGGGCTGGCTCGCTATCGAAGCAACCGGCATCTCTGGTTCGGACGTCCAGATATGGCAGGGAACGAACCGCTACATCCGATACCCGCTCATCCCCGGTCATGAGGTGGTCGGGCGAGTCGCCGCGGTGATGGACAATTCGTTCGACACTCCGATCGGCACGCGTGTGATCGTCGAGTCGACCATCCGTTGCGGAGCGTGCCGTCGGTGTCTCGGACACCTTCACTCATGCTCGTTCCGCAGGCCGATCAACGCGTATGGCCGTCTGCCCTCCACGGAACCCCCGGGTCTGTGGGGAGGATTCGCCGAGTACCTCTACCTGGACCCTGGTGCCAGGCTTCACCCGATTTCCGATGACGTAGAAGCGCCGGTTGCCACGTTCGGTCACGCGCTCGCAGAAGGGTTCACCTGGGCTGTCGAGATCCCGGCGTTGCGCGCCGAAGACTCGGTCATGATCCTCGGTCCCGGACCCAGAGGGCTCGCAGCGCTGATCGCGGCCAAGGAAGCCGGCGCAGGGTGGGTCGGTGTGAGCGGACTCACCGAAGATCGTGACCGCCTCGGGCTCGCCAAGGAACTCGGGGCAGACATGGTCGTCGATGCTCGCAAAGCTGATGTCGCCGGCGCCGTCGCTGACAGTCTCGGCGCTCGACCGGAGGTCGTGCTGGACGTGACGAAAGACGATCCTGATGCTCTCCACACGGCACTGGACCTCGTTCGCGCCGGCGGCAACGTCGTTGTCGCATCGCTGAAGGGAGTGAGGTCGGTGAACCAGCTGTTCTCTGATCTCATCGTTCTGAAGGAGATCACCGTTCGTGGAGGGCTCGGGGCGAGCAGTGCCGGGTACCACTGGGCGTCTCGGTACCTGGAGACCGATCCGAGACTCGACGAGCTCGTCAGTCACGAGTTCCCGCTGGACGAGGCCGAGCGAGCCATGGAAGCCGCTGCAGGTCTCCTCGGACACGAGGAGCTCATTTCTGTCGCCGTGACCTTCTAAGCGAACCTTCCCCCGGCTACAGTCGCCTCTCATGGACCCATGGATCCCATCGCGGAGAAGCACTACCTCATGGGTTCTGTACGACCTCGCGAACACGATTTTCGCGCTGGCTGTGGGCGGACGGTACTTCTCGGTGTGGGTGATCGGGCAGGGTGGCACCGACGCTCAGTTCGGGTACGCGACCTCCATCGCCATGGCAATCGTGATCGTGCTCGGACCGTGGGTCGGTACCCGCTCGGATCGTGCAGCAACACGACGGCCCGCACTCATCGTGACCACGTTGGTGACCGTCGGAGCGACGGCGCTCCTCACCATCTGGGGCCTGTACCCATCTCTCATACTGTACATCGTGGGACAGATCGGGTTCACGCTCGGAAGCGTCGTCTACGACGCGATGCTCCCAGACGTGAGCACCGAAACGAACCGGGGGTTCATCTCGGGGCTGGGTGTCGGTGTCGGATACCTCGGCTCGTTTCTCGCTATCGGCACCGGGCTGCTGATGCTGGCCCGGTACGGGTACGGACCGTTGTTCCGGACACTCGCTCTGTTGTTCCTGCTCTTCGCACTACCGGCGTTCGCCTTCATCGAAGAGCGCCCCAGAGCACGCCCCACGGGACGACCACCGCGCCTGACAGAGGCGTTGGCCCACCTCGTGGCCTCGTGGCGTCGAGCACAACGCTATCCGGGAGTCTCACGGTTTCTCATCGGACGGTTCCTCTATGCAGATGCCGCGAACACAGCATTTCTGTTCGTGTCGATCTTCGCGATCACCGAGATGGGGTTCAGCGACCGCCAGACGGACATGCTCGCTCTCTCCGCGATCGTGTCGGCTGTCATCGGCTCGTTCATCGTCGGGAAGATCGTCGATCGGGTCGGCCCTCGCAAGGCGTTGCACGCGGCTCTGTACTTGTGGAGCGCTGCGGTCGTGATAGCAGTTGTGGCCGCCCTGTCCGATCGTGGGGGCCTCGGATGGTTCGTCGGGATCGTCGGCGGAACGGCTGCTGGTGCCACCTGGACGTCGGACCGGGTCTACATGGCACGGATCTCTCCCCCTGAGCACTACGGGGAGTTGTACGGCCTCTACGCAACCGTTGGCCGTTTTGCGACGCTGCTCGGTCCCCTCGTATGGGCGCTCATCACCGACGGACTCCACTGGGGCCGAGTAGCAGCGATCGCATCGCTGCTGTTGTTCTTCGGGTCGGCGCGCATCGTACTCGCGGGAGTAACCGACACTCCGATCCCGCATAGATCGGAGTGAGTCATCAGTCATCGGTAGAACGCAACCTGGAACAGCACGAGATCGCGGGACGACCTTCCTACCGACAACCGCAGACCGAAAACCGAGGTGGCGGTCGGCGGAGCCGGACGCTACCGCTCGACGAGAGTGTCCGTTGCCAACTCGTAGCTGAGTACCTCCTCGACAGCGTATGGGTCCGGGAGATCCTCGACAACGGCAAGCCCTCTCGCCAGACGCCGGCCCAACTCGGCGAACCAAAGGTCGTTCGGGAGCGGCCACGGCCAGCGGTGCAAGCCGCTTCGGGCTCCCACGACTGCTCCCACGAGCGGAGCAACCACGTCGGCATGTGCCACGACGCCGGCAGCATCCCGTACCACGACGGACGCCTCATCGAGTGCCCGTGAGGCGAGAGCCACCACCATCGCGACGACCTCGACTTCCGAGTCGCCAACTCCCCACGACAGCACCTCTACAGACACGTCTTTGGCTCCATCCGCGACAAGGTCGGTTGCGCGCCCGAGTATCTCCGGGATGCTCGTCGTCACCGCGAGTGCACGTTCGGCCCTCTGCGCAACTTCGATAGCCCCATTGACCAGATCACGGCCAGATTGCCCATACCCCGCCGCTGCGACCATCCCAGCGATCACGCAGCCGACAATCGACGACTCCGGCCGCGTGTGGGTGGCATGGATTGCCTCGATCGCACCGTCGACCAGCTCCTCCGGACGTTTCCGGAACCAGACGCCGATCGGGACGGCCCTGATCGCTGCACCGGCGTTCAGAAACGGCATCGGCGTCGGTGGGGCCAGTTTCGCCTCGTCGATGAACGCTGCCAGCCACGGCGACGGTGAGCGATACACGCTCGGGCGCCCGTCCGACGGGTGGGCGAACTCGAGCAGATGTGCTGCAAGAGCGTCACGTTCGACCGGCTGGGAACGCAAGAGGTGATAGGCGGTGAACACCATCTGCTGCACGGTGGACCCGTATGCACGGCGGGTACCCGACACGAGCATCTCACCGGCTGCCGCTCCGAGCAGGGCCCCTTCGCCGCCCGCTTCGTAGGTGGCGGCATGCCGTGAGCTGTTCATGGCTGGAGATATCGGAGGGAGCGAACCGATCCTTGAGGACCGACGGTAGCCTTGGCTGATGCGCTCGCTGTTGCTGGTCGCAAATCCTGCTGCTTCCCGTTTCACCGGTGGCCTCCACCGGACGGTCGTCTCACGGCTCTCCAAGGCATACGAGGTCGAGACTGTGTGGCCCACGAGCGCCGGCGGGGTCGAAGCCATCGCTCTCCAGGCGGCCCACGAAGGCACCAACATCGTGGTCGCGATGGGCGGAGACGGAGTCGTTCATCACGTCGTCAACGGGATCGCCGATACCGACACAACCCTCGGGATCATCCCAGCGGGCACCACCAACGTCCTCGCACGTATCCTGGGTATTCCCTCGCGGCCTGCCCGTGCGGCGTCCTACCTGGCGACCCAACCGCCGGCCGTGCGTACGGCACTCGCCCGCATCTCCATCGAGACAGCGGAGAGTACGACATTTCGGTACGCCGCCTTCGCGACAGGTCTCGGTTTCGACGCAGAAGTCGTGCACCTGTCGAACCTGGAGCCGTACCGCAAATACTGGTTCGGAGGTGTCCACTACGCCCGGTCGGCTGCGTCGGTCGTTCTCTCGCGCAGCGGGAGGCGGCCACCAATGATGCGCGTGGAGGCCGGGGAACGGTCAGCTGACGCGGCCGCCGTTCTCGTACAGGTTCACGACCCCTACACGTACTTCGGACGCGTTCCGCTTCGCTTCTCAGCCACACCACACGACGGCCTGGCCGTTCTCCTGATCGAACGGTTGACCGTCACCAATGTCCCGCGAATCCTCATGAGAGCCGTGGCCGGACGGGATCTCTCTGCGATCGATGGGGTGACCGTCTGGCCCAACGTTCCGGAGATCGAAGTGCTGTCGGATCCGCCTTCTCCGCTCCAAGCGGACGGCGAATCCCTCGGGTCGCCCGCAGTGGTTCGGTTCTCAGCCAATCCACATGGGCTCAGGGTGATCGCACCAATCGGCGACTGAGTCAGGCGAGCTTCGGAGCAACGGATCGCTCGATGGCAAGTCCCGGGATATCGTCGATGGCCAGTATGCCGACATCTGAGACGATCGCCGTGAACTGATCCAACTCCACAACCTCCGACAGGGAGCGCCTCCAGCTGAGCTGGGATGTGATACGGAAGAGGTCGGCGGGAAGGATCTTGTCGCGACCCGCAGTCAGGTACCGATCGACTCCGGCGACCATCGCTGCCGATGCGAGACGGCGAATGCCTGCCTTCGTCACTGCCCTGCGAGGGCCAAGGGCATCAGCACCCGACAGCACGAGATCGACGCCTGGGAGGAACTCAACGGCCGAGTCATCATCGAGCACTTCGACGGCGAACCCGGCGAGTGTGAGTTCAAAGGCCATCTCGAGGCCCTCACCGCCTGGCATCGCTTCCGTGCAGCACACCTGAAACGACGTCTGCTCCTTCGCTGCGTCGAGCACCGCACGCACAGAGCGGGATACACCATGGACCAGGACGGTGGTCCCGTCGCCAATCAGGCTCGCACCTTCGGCACCGATCCTCTCCGTCGACGCGTTCAACCGTTCGGCGAACTCCCGGGCGACGTCGACGACACGCTCCGGACCTTCACCCAGCGCGAGGTAGATCTCGTTGCAGAGGGAAAGGACGGGAGCTCGTACTGCCTGACGGTCGATGAGCAGTTCGACCGCGTCTTCGATCGCCTCAGGGTACGATTCCGGTGCATAGGCGGCGACGCTTCTGGCGAGCTGCTCGAGGGCAGCGGCGGCCGCGGCTCCTACGGCTGCAGCGCTCGAAACGGCGTCGAGTGACACGGCCGTCACACGGCGCCACGCCTGCCACTCCCGCCATTCGGTCATGATCCCTCTCCGGATCGGATGAACTGTAGCGGCTAGCCGGTTGGCTCAGACTCGGGAGGCGAGGGTATGTGCACGGTCATTTGCGGGAACGGGATCACGATGCCCTCACGGTCGAATCGCACCTTGATGCGACGCAGCGCTTCGCGACGGATCGTCCATCGATCCTGCGGACCGACCACCAAGAGGGCTCTCAGCGAGACCGACGAATCGCCAAGTTCCTCCACGCCCAGGATCTGCGGCGGCTCCAACACCTGCGTCGCATGATCCTCTGCCATCGCGGAGAGTTCGTCCCCCATAACCTCGATCGCACGGTCGACGTCGGCGGAGTACGAGATGCCGACAGTGAGCACCACTCTCGAGAACGTGCTCGTGTAGTTCGAAGCGACGGAGATCGTTCCGTTGGGGATGAAGTGAACGTAGCCGTCCAGGTCACGCAAGATCGTGACTCTGAGTCGCATCTCCTGCACAGCTCCGGACACCCCCGCGACATTCACCACGTCTCCAATCCCGAACTGGTTCTCGACCAGGATGAGAAAGCCGGCGATGACGTCCTTGACCACACTCTGGGCACCCAGACCGACGGCAAAACCCACGGCCGAGCCAACCGCGATGAACGAGCCGATCGGGATGTCCCAGATGTTCATGACCGTCAACACGACAACCAGGCCGATGACCACGATGATCACCCGCCGGATCCCGACCCACAGTGTCTTTGCTCGCTGGTGTCGCTCGGCATCCGAGATGCTGTCGCCACGGCCGATCCGTTCCACCCAATGCGCTACAGCACGGGTCAGGATCAACCAGCCGATGACCGTTCCCAGGAGCACCACCCCGCTGGTGATGAGTTGATGGAGAATCTCGGGACTCATGCAGCCAGGCTAGACGGTGGGCACCGCAGCCTCTAGCTTGGCGGCCTCGATCGAGAGTTCCGTCAGCAGACCCATGAGTTCGGCGCGGTCTCTCATCACCGTTCGGAGTTCGACCCCGAGCCGTCGGTCGAGCTGTGAACCAAGGGCCATCACGGCCGTGTCCCGGTGCAACTTCGCGGCCCGCCTGCCGGCCCGGGTGCCGCTCGCCCGGACGAGGCGTATCAGCCCGACGCCCAGTAGCAGAGCGATGAGCCCGACGATGAGCGGCCACGGCCACGAGCCCTTCTCCAACGTCGACGGTCTCGCCCAGGCCCATACGATCGATCCAATCAGGGCGACCACCATGAGCCATTGAGCAATCGACGCGGCCTTCCACCATCGAGACTCGATGGGTTCCGGAGGGTCCGCCAGCTTCGCGCCTTCGAGTGAACGCCGCACGTGCCTCGACACCTCGGTCGGATCGAACCGTGAACGAAGGCGAGCTCCGAAGAAGCCACCTGATTCGAATGCGAGGTCCGTGACAAGTGTGTCGATCTTCCCCGACGCCGCCTGGATGGCTGCATCCTGTCTCCCTTGGGCCTCCGGCCGGGGAGGTTCGGTCGCTCGTACGAACACCGCCACAGGGCCGGATCGAACAGCGAGTCGTCGCCCGGTGCGTTCGAGTGCAGTGATCTCCGGAATGCCGGAGACCACGTCTGCAAGGAACCCAGCGGAGGTGTCGCGCGTGTCAGTCCACCGACGGTCGAAGTCGAGCCCGTCCCGCACCCCCACAACTGCGCCAACCCCCTCGACAGCTCCGGCCAGATCGTGCGCGAGCTTCCCCAGCACGAGCTCCTTCGCGAGGAGGCGGTCCTCGATGAACTTCCTGAGCTGGTCGATGCCGGCGGTACGTCCTTCGGCGGCGACCGTGGTGAACAGCTCGACGCCGGAGATGCCGTCCTCGGCGAGTCTGGTGAGCAGGTCGGCTCTCACAATGTCGAGGTCGCTCACTGCGAGTAGATCGATCTGATTGAGGACAAACAAGAATCGATCTTCGTGGGCGGCGAGAGGTCGTAGATAGCCCTCGTGTATCGCCCGGTCGGCGTACTTTTGCGGGTCGAACACCCATACGATCGCATCGACCCTAGGCACCAAGCGTTCGACCACCTCCCGGTGTGCGAGATCGACCGAGTCGAAATCGGGCAGGTCGATGATCGCGACGTCGATGCGCCCCGAGTGCCCGATACGGTCGTCGATTCCGAACGAGTCGAGAAGCCGCGTAAGACCGGGCTCCGGTGTCGCCGGCATCCACACCCGAGGACGGTCCGTGGTCGGTCGTATCGTGCCCGCAGGCACAACGTGCGTACCGGCGATGGCGTTCAGGAGGCTGGACTTGCCGACACCCGTTCCACCGGCGAGCGCGATGACGACCGTTTGCCCGAGGAACCCGAGTCGAGACCGCGCCTGTGCCGAGAGTCGCGCGTACGGTTCGAGGCGACTGTCGTCGGTGATGTCGCGAGCTCTGGTCACCACCATGTCGAGCGTGTCGAGCGCCTTCCCAGGATCAGCTGCCATAGAACCTCACCGCGGCGTCACGCACCGCTCCAGCAGTGGCTTCGAGTTCGGCCGGAGGAGGAGGAGCGAGCCCGTACACCCGCTCCGTGAAGCGGCCGGACTCATGATCGAACACAGCTTGGAGGCGTTCGAGCAGCGCGCCGCGTGCACCTGAGACCATCGATCGAACCTCTGCGCTACCAAACGCCTGCTCGAGTAGTTTCTGTTGAAGCGCTGCCGCCCCGGCGGCTACGCCCAGTTCTCCCCCTGTGAGTCCTCCGGTCTGGGAGAAGATCGCGACCATGGCGACCACCGCCGCCGCGTTCACGCCGAGCGAACCTATCTGTGCGCGACGCTTCCTGTCGCCGCCTTGTTCGGAGACAAGAGCGCCGACGTCGACAACCCACTCCTCGATCATCTCTTCGAGTCGGCGTTCGATTCCCGGGGTCGATCGCCACAGTCTCCCCTCTTCGAGAAGTGTCTTGCCGGCATGGTCGAGTTCCCAGGCAGCGGCAGATCGGGCGGCTGCCGCATCGAGGTGCCGCTCGACTTCGGTGGCAAACGCCCTACGTGCGTCCGGGTCCACCTGAGACGGCTTGTCGGTGAATGCGCGACCGAGGCTGCCGAGACGGTCCCCGAAGGCCTTGAGGAGCTTCCCGGTGCCCAGGAACTTCTGCCATCTGGCCGCCACCTCCGTTCGGATGAGTGTTCCGTCTTTCAGCGAACGGGTAACCTCGTCGCGCTGATCCCCGTACGCGTCATTCGCGATGTTCGCGAGCGCTCGAATCTCGTCGACATTGCGTCGAACCTCGGTGGCCAGGTGACCAGATCTCGCCACGACGTCGTGGACCGTGCCCCTTGTTGCGTCGATCAAGACCCTGTGGCGGTCGACGGGATCGGCCAGGCGTTCCAACGCATCCTTCACGGGCGCGAGCGTCGAGGCCGGCAACCGACCGTCTGCGACCTCCTGCTCCTCGATCTGCACAAGTGCCACCTCGTCGTTCGCGATGCCACGTGTTGCCAGATGGCGGCGGTAGTCACTGACGATTCCATGCCTGCCGTCGGTCGGCAGGCGATTGATCACGAACATCGTCGGTACCCCGCGCCGCGTCGCTTGTTCGAGGAACTCCCATGGAACCGCATCGGCATACCGCTGTGCGCTCGTCACAAATATGCACAGGTCGGCGACTGCAAGCAGATCCTCGGCGATCTCCCGATGCTCGGTCACGACGGAATCGAAGTCTGGGGCGTCGACAAGGGTCACCCCTCGAAGCATTGACTCGTCCCCAGAGACGATCGTCGGCTCGACCGACTCGAGGAACCCCGTCTGGTAGGCGTCTGCGCGGTCGGCGTGGCACCACACAACCGGTGCGGTGGTTGTGGGACGGACCGCGCCCGTCTCCGTGATCTTCCTGCCTGCCAGTGTGTTCACCAGCGTGGACTTGCCGCTTCCCGTCGACCCGACGACTACGGCTACGACGTCCCCATCGAGGTCTCCCAGACGCGGAATCAGATACCCACGAATGCTCCGAATGAGTTCGTCTCTCAGTTCGAGACGGTGTGGCCGTTCGGCGGAAGGAAAGCCAAAGTGGAACTGCTCGACCTGCTCTGCGAGTGCGTCGAGCGTGGCGCGCAGTCTCGCAACCGGAGAGATCTGGTGTTCCACCGTGGGATTGTCCCACATGAGCCCGTCACTTCGCCCCGAACACCACCTCGACACGTCCGCCCCCTTGCGGACTCGTCCCGATGGTCAGCGCCCCACCTGTGGACTCTGCCGTTCGCCTGGCGATGTCGAGGCCGAGACCGGTCGATCCGGTTCCAGAATGCCCGCGACGCACGGAGGCGTCGGCGAAACCGGGACCGGAGTCGTCAACCACCAGGCTGACGTTTCCGTCGCTCTCCCTGACACGCACCCGGAACCCCACCCCCTCAGAAGTGTGCGCGAGCACGTTCCCGAGCAGAGCGTCGACCATCGCTGCGGCGTCCTCTCTGGTGACAGCGACCACATGGGGGCCGCCTCGAACGTCAGCCGACCACTCTCTCCCCTGATCGTCGGCAAGCGCACCCCAGAAAGCGACCCTCTCCTCTACTACCTCGCCCAGATCGGTAGATGCTCCGATGCCCTCACGCACAGGGCGACGCGCTTGGCGAATCACATAGTCGACGGTGCGTTCCAGCTCATCGAGCGTGTCGGTGAGACGATCCGTGCGATCGGGCATCGACTCGATCTCGAGCCTGAGGGCTGTGAGAGGTGTGCGGAGCCGGTGCGAGAGATCGGCGGCGCTTCTTCGTTCTTCTTCGAGAAGATCGCCGACTCTCCCGGCGAGGCGGTTGAACGCCTCCCCCACCTCGACGACCTCCGGAGGACCATCGGGTTGGACGCGAACCGAAAGGTCCCCTTCACCGAGTTTGTGTGCCGCCCCGGAGAGGTCCTGTACCGGATCCACGACTGAACGCGCGAGCCGATCTGCCACCAATGCCGAGAGGGCGACCAACGCTATGCCGAGCGATCCAAGGATCAGCCATGAGGACGTCACGTTGCGGGTGAGGAGGTCCTTGGCAACGAACACCCGCACCACGGCCGTCCCTTCAGCTTCGGCCAGTACCACCGGCACCCATATGGCCTCGCCATTGTCGAGTGGTTCTCGAAACGCTTCTCCCTGAGCTGCTCTCTCGTACCCGACGTCGACGACGGCCGGAGCCCCGACCACGGTCCCGTCCGCCAGGAAGACGGACAGCAGCCCACCACCGGGAAGTTCACCGGAGCCAACAACCGACGCCACATCGTCGGCATCGCCGCCGACGATGTACAGACTCAACGTCTGAGCGAAGATCTGTGCGTCCCGCTCGGCCGACACCAGCACACGATCACGGGCGAGTGTCTTCACCATCCCGGCGAGCGGGATGAGGAATGCGAGCACGACCATCGCGGTGACAGAGGCAGAGACCACGGCGAGTCTCCTCCTCACGGAGCCACCAGCTTGATTCCTACCCCGCGTACGGTGTGCAGATACCTGGGTTCGGCAGCGGTCTCACCGAGCTTCTTCCGCAACCAGGACAGGTGCACGTCGACCGTCTTGTCTGCGCCGCCGTAGGGTTGACGCCATACCTCTGCGAGGAGCTCTCGCTTGCCTATGACCGTGCCGGGTCGCATCGCGAGATACACGAGCAGATCGAACTCCTTCTTGCTCAGCGACAGCGCCTCCCCGGCAAGCGACACCTCTCTCGACGTCGTGTCGATCACCAGATCGCCGAGCTTGATCACCTTTTCGTCTTCCGTTGCGGCGCCCCGTCGAAGCACCGCACGGATCCTCGCGTCGAGGTGCCGGGCCGAGAACGGCTTCACCACGTAGTCATCCGCTCCCGCGTCCAACAGGCGCACGACCTCCTGCTCGTCGTCCCGTGCTGTAGCGATGATGACGGGTGTCGATGCAACCGCCCTGATCATCTTGAGGAGCTCTGCGCCGTCGATATCGGGAAGCCCAAGGTCGAGAATGACCACATCCCGGTTTCGTGCGAGGGTCGCCTCGAGCCCGGCCATGCCCGCCCCGACCGACTCGACGTCGTGACCCCTGTCCGCGAGAAGCGCCGCGAGCGTCTGGCGGATTCGAACGTCGTCCTCGATGATCAACACTGATGCCACAGGTGCAAACCCTATATCCGAATCGCCGTCTGCAACAGTCCGCTTAGCGCATCCTTAACGTTTCCTTACCCCCGAAGTGCCCCATACCCGCGAAACTGGTGCCGTGAATACTCGACGCCTCGGCTTGATCGCGGCTTGGCTCGCGGGCACGGCCCTCGCGGTGATACTGGCAAGCCAAGCGGTGGCACTCGTCAGGGATCAGGTTACCGACAGACCTTCCCGTGCCGCTGCCGTCCTCCTGTCGAGTTCGGAAGCGACGACAACCCTCCCCACCTTCCCCACGACCACAGTCAGCCAACCGCCCGGTTCAACCACGACCTCGACCGCACCGGTCGACGCCCCGGCAACAACGACAACACAGGTTGTCCAGGCGACGACGACAACCACCACACGCGACGAGCTCTTCGAACTCGAAGGGGGCTGGGTGAAGGTCGCCTGCGCCGGCGACAGGATCGTCTTCAAGTCCGCCGCTCCCCAGGCCGGCTACCAACTCGTGCAGCACGAGATCAGCGAGAGAAGTGTTCAGATCACCTTCGAGAGCGAGGACCACACGTCGGCGTTCCAGGCCTCGTGCAAGAACGGAACGATCGACGCTACCGTCGAAGACGGCCACGGGGACCGCGACAGCGACAACGATTGACCGTCAGAGCGAGGTGGCTGCCCGCCCCTCGTCACACGTCGGGAGAAGGCCGCAGTAGCGACACCATGGGCCGCCGACCCGCTCGATCCCCCGGCTCTCCCGCCATGCCGTCCGTAGGGCATCGACCATGTCGGCGACCTGTCGCGCGGTTCTCGACGCACTCGCCGGCTCGGGGTGTGACAGGTGCCGCTCACCCGTGCGGATCGACACCGCCTCCACCGCACCCGGCAGACTCCCCCGGTCGAGTGTCCAGAGCAGGACATAGAAGCTGAGTTGATCGTCGACATCGCCGATGTCGCCGGTCTTCCAATCGACGAGCCGGACGCCTCCATCGTCGGCGAACACCGCATCGACTTTGCCATGCAACGTGACCCCATCGATCGGACTGGCTTCCAGCGGCACCTCTGCGCCCTCAAATCCGTCCGTGGGGAACTGCCGGAACCGGTCGTACAACGCTCCAACTTCGTCGATCACCCTGCTCAGGTCGGACGGCTTGATCCCCAGCGGACCCATCTTGTGGTTCAGGTTCGATGCGCCAATCTCCTCCCGGCACACCTGTGCCACGTCGCCCGGCGAGATGGGGCCAGTTTTCAAGTGTCGTGCGAACAGCTGGTGGGCCAGCCCTCCCTTGAATCCGGCAATCGTGTCCGGACCCCACACCTGTTCGAGCCGAGATTTGGCGTAGTCCGGACACTCCCGGTAGGCGACGAATGTGGACGCCGACAGACGGATGTCGTCGCCAGGCTGAACCTCGGGAAACACGACCATGACCGAATGGTAGGGCCGACGTGACACACAGATCGGCTATCCTGCATGCGTCCAGGATCGATCATGTCACGCACTTCTCGTATCACCATTGTCTCTTTGGGTGCGCTCGCCACCCTCTTGCTGCTCGTCCTTGCAGCATTCGGGATCGACAGGGCCATGCACACCGGCAAGGTTCTTCACAATGTCTATGCAGCTTCGGCCAACCTCTCCGGCACACATCAGGCTGCCGCGGAACTGAAGCTGCTGAGCCTCGAAGACTCTCTCGCTTCCCAACCCGCAGTGCTCCAGGTCGGTGACACGACTCAGCAACTCGAGCCAGATGCCGTGGGTTTCCAACTCGAACGCGTCGACATGGCTCAGCAGGCGCTTGCGATGGGGAGGGACGGCTCACTCCTCGACCAACTCGGATGGTGGCTAGGTCACATCTTCGGCAAAGCGCGCATCCCTCTTGCCGGTCAACTCGACGCACAGGCATTGAGTGATGTGTTCGACTACTGGGACGAGTCGGCGTTCTCCGATCACGCGTTCAACGGAGCGATCGAAATCGAGAACGGGCAAGCTGTCGCACGCTACCCACACGACGGTGTCGGGATCGATCGGGCGGCTGCACCACAGATCATCCTCGACACCATGCTCGACACGTCTCACCCCACCGTGTCCTTGCCCGAGACGAACATCTCGCCGGCGCTCACCGATGCCGATGTGGACGCGGCAGTGGCCGAAGCTGACGGCATGATCGAGTCGCCGATCACCCTGGCACGCACGAATCCGGATCTCTCCGTGGTCTTCTCACACGAACAGCTCGTGTCTGCGTTTCGCAGCCAGGTCGTCCACGATTCTCCTCCACACATCCAGCTGTCATTCGACGCCGACGAAATCGCTGCGATCCTCGCACCCGAGAGTGCCAGCCTCGGTCTCCCACCACAGAACGCCTCGTTTGAGATCGCCGACGACGGTACCGTGAAGGTCGTTCCGGGCCGTCCGGGGCAGATCGTCGACCCGAACGCCGCTGCGGCCGCGCTCCTCACAGCATCGAAGCTCCAGAGCCGCTCAGGCATCCTCCCCTACGAAGACGACGCCCAGCCCGAGTTCACCACTGAGGACGCCGAGGCGCTGGATGTCAAGCATCTCGTGTCACAGTTCACGACCTACTACTCGTGTTGCCAGAACAGAGTGACGAACATCCACCTGATCGCCGACATCATCGACGGCGCGATCGTTCTGCCGGGTGAGGAGTTCTCCATCAACGAGTACGTCGGCGAGCGCGACACCGCCCGAGGGTTCCTGCCCGACCACACGATCATCAACGGGGAGATGGTCGACACGATCGGCGGTGGTGTCAGCCAGTTCGCGACAACCTTCTACAACGCGGTGTTCTATGGCGGGTACGAGGACATCACCCACAAACCTCACAGCTACTACTTCACGCGCTACCCGGAAGGGCATGAAGGGACGATCTCGTGGCCGGCGCCGAACCTCATCTTCCGCAACGACACGGACGCCGCGATCCTCATCAAGACCTCCTGGACAGACACCTCACTGACCGTGAGTTTCTATGGTGACAACGGTGGGAGGACCATCGTCGGGGAGCAGAAAGGCGGCAAGACCTACGCGACCGTCACCTCCGAAGGAGACGGCACGGGCCGCAAGGTGACCGCGAGCGTTTCCGGTAGATTCGACCAGACAGACCCGCCCACCGAGTACACGGCGAATCCCGACCTCGCTCCTGACGAGGAGATCGTCGATCAGAAGGGAAGGATCGGCTGGAGTGTGATCGTCACCAGGGACATCGAGTACCCCGATGGTCACGTCGACACCCAGAAGTGGACGGTGCGCTACCGCCCTGAACCCCGGAAGGTTCAGCTCAACCCATGCATGATTCCGCCAGAGGACGGTGCGGTGCCGATCCCCTGCCCCACGACGACGACGGAAACGACCACGACGACGAGCACGAGCACTACGACCACGCCGACGGCCACGACTGCCACGACGGCGCCCTAGCGCTCGGCTTCGCCGAGCCACTTCGTATCGACCTGAAACGCCGAGCCACGGTGGCCCCAGGGCGAGTGTCTTACCAAGAACCGAAGACCGACAACCGAGAACCCGTGGTCAGTACACCAAGAAGAAGTCGCCTATCTCCTCGGCTGCCCGCTCCAGACTCCTGTCGTCCCATCCGCCGGAACGGCGCGCCGAAACAACGTTGAACTGTGCGAACACATGGTCAATCGCGGGATCGGCGTCGAAGAGACGCTCGGCGACTGCTCCCCCGAATCCCTCGAACGCGCCGGTCCTCGTGAAGGTTGTGGCGTCCTGCCCGGTGATCGTGCGATCGGTGGCGAACACAGCTATGTCAGCGTGTGTTTCGGTTGCTACTTCGATCCTCTGGCCCACATGTGCTCCCTACGTCGTCGCAAGCCTACCGGTCGATCGTGTGAAGTTTCAGCAGGTTCGTGGAGGCACCCCGGTTTGGGGGAGTGCCGGCGACGACCACCACGCCGGTCCCTGACAAGCAGAGCCCCATGTCGACGAGGTATCGATCGGCCATCTCGATCATGTCGTCGGTCGACTCGAATCGATCGCACGGCAAGGGTGTCACTCCTCGATAGAGGGCCATCCTGCGCACGGTCTCCTCAACTGCGCTGAACGCCATGATCCGTGCCTCGGGCCGGTACTTCGACAGGAGACGGGCAGTAGCACCGGATTCCGTGAACGCGACGATCGTGTCCAGCTCGAGATCGACGGACGCTTCGACAGCCGCTCTTGTCGTCGCCGAGGCGAACCGGTTCTGACCCGACAGGAACCGGATGGAGTCATGAATCTGCTTCGGTCGGTCGGCCTCTTCGAGGATTCGGTGCATCATCTCGACGGTCTCGATCGGGAAGTCACCAATCGCCGTCTCACCCGACAGCATCACGGCATCGGTCCCCTCCATCACCGCGGTTGCCACATCTGTCACTTCCGCTCGCGTCGGCCGGGTGCTGTGCTTCATCGACTCCAGCATCTCGGTGGCAGTCACCGAGATCAAACCCGCCGCGTTGGTCCGCCTGA
Source organism: uncultured Acidimicrobiia bacterium (assembly GCA_964633745.1). Taxonomy (GTDB): domain Bacteria; phylum Actinomycetota; class Acidimicrobiia; order Spongiisociales; family UBA4744; genus CAYLHS01. The sequence continues at coordinate 2,841 of CAZWHZ010000018.1, read as the reverse complement.
GGATCTCGAGCTGGACGGCGGGCAGCTTCTCCAGCGGCAGCTCCACTCCGAGATCCCCTCGGGCAACCATGACGCCGTCGGCCGCGGAAAGGATCTCGTCCAGATTGGCGAGCGCGGCGGCCCGCTCGATCTTCGCGATCACGGGCACTCCGGACAGCTCGTGGACCTTGTGCACGTCCGCCGCGGTACGCACGAACGAGGCAGCGACATAGTCGACACCGATGGTTCTGCCGAACGCGAGGTCCTCTTCGTCCTTGGAAGTCACGGCCGGTACTCGCAGATGTGTGTGGGGGAACGCGGCGCCCTGGTGATCTCCGACGGAACCGCCTTGGGTGACCTTGGCGACCAGTGACTCGCCATCCAATCCGACGACGTGGAGCCGGACGAGCCCGTCGGCGAGCACCACTTCTGACCCTACCGAGATGTCGTCGAGCAGCATCGGGTACGCCACCCGGATCGTGCTCTGATCACCGTTGCCGGTTCCGGCAAGGAGCCTCACCGTATCTCCCCGCGCCAGACGGATGAGACCATCCGGGAACGTTCCGACCCGGATCTTCGGTCCCTGAATGTCTTGGAGGAGTGCCACCGTGCGGCCTTGTCGACTCGCTGCTCTTCTCACATAGCCGGCGATGCGCTCATGGGTGGCGTGGTCGCCGTGCGAGAAGTTGAGCCGGGCGACGTCCATTCCTGCATTGACCAGCCCTTCGACGGCTTCAGGCGTGTCGACCGCCGGACCGAGCGTGACGACGATCTTCGTGTATCTCATGGTCGCAAGGGTACAGCGGGGTGGTAGCTTCTCCGGATGGCACACGTCGGGGTTTCTGGCTGGTCCTTTCCCGAGTGGAAGGACACGTTCTACGCCGGTATCCCCAAGTCCCGCTGGCTCGAGCACTATTCGGCGCTTCTCTCGACCGTCGAAGTCAACTACACGTTCCGCAGGACGATGGCCGAGACAACCGCAGTGAAGTGGCGAGAGACCGTGACATCGGGCTTCCAGTTCGCCGTCAAGGCCCATCAACGAATCACCCACCGGACACGACTCGCCGATCCCGATGGAACGCTCCCCCACTTCGTCGAGGCATGCCGCAATCTCGGTGACACGCTCGGCCCGGTGCTGTTCCAACTCCCACCCAGTTTCCCGAGAGACGATGAGCGGTTGGAACGATTCCTCGATGGGTTGCCTTCCGACATCTCACCTGCGTTCGAGTTCCGGCATCCTTCATGGGCCGTCGAACCAGTGCACCACCTTCTCGAGAAGGCCGGCGCTGCATGGGTGATCGCGGAGACCGACGAGAACGAGCCGAGCCAGATCGTCACTGCTCCATTCACCTATCTCCGCCTCCGGAAGACCGAGTACTCGCAGGCAGCGATTCGGGCGTGGGCGGCAGCCATCGAGAACAGCGGCGTCGAGTCGTGGGTGTACTTCAAGCACGAAACGACATCCACCGACTACGCGCAACGGCTTGCGGGTCTGCTCGCCGGCGCGTAGTTCCGAAAGGGCTCCTGAAACGGTCCCCGCCGGAACTGGAGACCGGGGACCGGGTACTGAAGACTGATAGTTACCGGCTGTCTACAGCGCCGGGACGACCTCCTTCGCGAACAGCTCGAGGCCCGATGTGTCGAATGCAGCCTCCGAGAAGTACGCGATCAGATACTCCATCCCGGCATCCCGCCATGGTGCGAGTTGCTCGACGAGCTGATCAGGCGTACCGGCGAGGAACTGGCCGGCCGTGCGAGCGGCGCGATCCTCATCGACGAACGGTAGGTAGCGGGCCTTGATCCACTCGACGCGCTCGTGCACCTCCCGTTCGGTCGGGGCGCACACGATGTTGAAGTTGCTGGATCGGATGATCGACTCGAAGGGCCGACCGACCGACTCGCAGTGGCCTCGCAGCACCTCAGACTTGTGCACGAACTGGTCGATAGTCAATCCGAAGTTCGTGTAGGAGGCGAATCTCGCAGCGACGTTCAACGTGAGCTGTTCACCACCACCGGCGATCCAAAACGGAATGTGCGGCTTCTGCAGTGGTTTCGGTTGGCAGATGGCACCGTCGAGCGTGTAGTGGCGGCCCTCGAACGACACAGAGTCCTCGGTCCACATCCGCTGCATGATCTGCACACCCTCGTCGAGCATCCCGATCCGGGCCGACGGTTTGAGGAACGGGTAGCCGTAGCCGTCGTGTTCGTGTTCGTACCAGCCGGCTCCGATTCCCATCTCGACACGTCCGCCGCTGATTGCGTCGATCGACGCAGCAACCTTGGCGAGATAGGAGGGTGGTCGGTAGGTGTTGCAGGTGCACATCTGGCCGAGTCGCACCGTCGACGTGGCGGCGGCCAGGGATGCCATGAGGGTCCATGCCTCATAGGTGACTTCCTGCGTGGGCACGGGAACCGTGTGGAAGTGGTCGTACACCCAGAGCGACTCGTAGCCGGAACGTTCGATCACTTCGGCAACGTTCCGCATGACGTTCCAGTGCTGTTCGACCGGCAGTCCTGTCAGGTCGAGTCGCCAGCCTTGTGGTACGAAGGCACCTGCGCGCATGTCGTGACTCCTCTCAAAGTTCACAGCGAGCCTATACGATCACTCCTCATGCAGGCACCACTCATCGCCATACCCGTCAAGCCGTTCGGTGTCGCGAAACGCAGACTCGCACCAGTGCTCGACGCCGGCCGCCGGTCACGCCTGGGTCGGGAAGTGGCCGCTCGAACAATCGCCGCTGCACAGGCGACCGGCGTGCCCGTCGCCGTCGTCACGGCCGATGCCGGCGTCATGGCCTGGGCGGGGAACCAAGGCGCGAACGTCGTTGTCGATCCTGGTCGGGATCTCAATGTTGCCGCACA
>CAZWHZ010000017.1:17141-22053 GCA_964633745.1 uncultured Acidimicrobiia bacterium | reverse complement strand
CTCCTACCGAAAACTCAGAACCGACAACTGAGAACTGCGGCCGCCTTTGGCGGCAGCTCTCATTCGAAGCCCAGGCGGTCGAGGAGCTCGGGCTTGCGCTGCCAATCCTTCTCCACCTTGACCCTGAGATCCAGATAGACGCGCTGTCCGAACAGCCTCTCGAGTTCCCCCCTCGCCTCGGTGCCACAGTCGCGCAGCATGGCCCCACCCTTCCCGATCACGATGGCCTTCTGTGATGAACGCTCGACGATCAGGGCCGCATCGACGTACACCGTGCCATCCCGCCGCTGCTCGATCTCGCGCACGTCAATGGTGAGCGAATGCGGCAGCTCCTGCTCGAGATGTGCGAGGAAGGCTTCCCTCACCAATTCTCCAGCCAAGAGCGACTCCGGCTGGTCGGTCACCATGTCGGCGGGAAAATAGAGAGGCCCATCCGGAAGCAGGGCCTTCATCTCATCCACGATCGAATCGACCCCTTCTCCAGTGGACGCGCTTGCGGGGACGTACGCAGCGAAGCCCCACTCCGAAGCTTCCGCCAGCTGCCGGACGATCTGGACTCTGGCCGCGATATCGATCTTGTTCACCACCACGATCACTGGGGCCTTCGCTTCAGACAGCCGCTTGGAAATCAAGCGGTCTCCCGGACCGATTGCGGCCGTCGCGTCGAGCAAGAACAGGACAGCGTCTGCATCAGCAAGTGTTCCATACACCAAGCGGTTCAGCCGCTCTCCGAGCGCATTCTTCGGTTTGTGCAACCCGGGGGTGTCGACAAACACTGCCTGAAACTCGTCCGGGACCGTCACGACGCCCCGCACGGTGTTACGGGTCGTCTGGGGACGTGGAGACGTGATCGCCACCTTCGTGCCTACCAGCGCGTTCACCAGGGTCGACTTGCCGACGTTCGGGCGTCCGACCACGGCTACGAAGCCTGACTTCATGAACGCGTGACTCTGATCTGAGTCACCCGGCGCCCCTGGATGGCGGCCACCTCGAAGTGCACGTCTCCCACTTCGAACGCCTCGCCCACATGGGGAACCCTCCCGGCCAGATCGAGCACGAGACCGCTGACGGTATCCCACTCGTCGTGCTCCAGTTCCACGTCGAGTATCTCTCCGAGATCATCGACCGAGAACCTCCCATCAACCAGATACCCACCATTGTCGAGTTCCACGAGGAGCGGTTCCTCGGTGTCGTACTCGTCGATGATCTCCCCGACGAGTTCCTCCAGCAGATCCTCGATCGTGACGAGGCCTGCAGTTCCGCCGAACTCGTCGACCACGATCGCCATGTGCTGCTGCCGGGACTGCATGTCGCGGAGGAGATCCGGAACCCGCTTCGTTTCGGGAACGAAGTAGACCGGCCGCATGATACGGGTGACCGATACCGGACCATCATCGTTGTCCGCGACGCCGAGGAGGTCCTTCGCATACACGAACCCGACGATGTCGTCCGGGCCATCTCCGAGGACCGGAATTCGCGAAAACCCTTGACCCACGACAATTCCGAGCACCGTGTCGGTCGTCCCGTCTCGACCGACCGTCACCATGTCGAGACGCGGCACCATGACTTCCCTGACCAAGGTATCCGAGAACTCCAGAACGGAAGTGATGAGCCTTCGCTCCTCGACCTCTTCCTCATCCTCCTCAGGCTCTGTTTCGGTGTCCTCGATCAGAAACTCGCCGGCTCGCCGCCCAAACCTGGCTGCCACCGCGAGCAGGCCAGACAACCGGTAGGCGTGGATTCCCGGATGGGTCCTCCCATAGGAACGCGGAAGGATGTCCCCCAACAACAGCACGAAGACAGTGAGCGCAACCAGTGCCGCAGCAAGCCACCAGCCACGGACCACGGTCGTCAATGCCCACGCGGCAGGAACGATCGCCGTGACGAGGATCACCGAGTGCACCAGTCCGATCGCCGACTGGAGCATCGGACGATCCTCGAGCAGGCGAGCAACGGTGTCTGCACCGTGGACAGCCTCTGCCCCATCCCGAAGCGCGTCGGCTCGGGCGGTGACCAGAAGCGAAGAAGCGCCGGAGCGAAGTGCCCCTGCGAGCACCAATACGACGAGCGATGCGACAAGACCGACGATCATCGCCGTTGCCTTCCCACCTGAGCGAGGAGTTCCCTTTCGCGGGCTTCCATCACTTCGGCGTCTTCGTCGCTCATATGGTCGTAGCCCAGTAGGTGAAGGAGTCCGTGCACAACCATGAGCGATAGTTCGTCCTCGAACCCAACCCCCAACTCGGCAGCCTGAGAGCGCACGTAGGCCGGTGCGATGATGACATCACCGAGACCCAGTGGGGGGTCTCCGGGATCAGGCTCCGGGTAGTGCCCTGGCGTGAGCTGTACGAGCGGGAACGCGAGGACATCGGTCGGACCCTTCCGTTCCATGAAACGTTCGTTGTACTCCGTCATCTGATCGAGCCCCACGAACATCACCGTCACGTCGACACGCTCCGGCAAACCTTCACGTTCGAGGACGTTGATCACGAGCCGCCGGAGCGGCTCTGCGTCCAGCGGATCATCCTGCTCGTCCGCGAGAAAGACATTCACGACGGGAGCCTAGGCCCTTGTGACTGTGGCATCCCAGGGAACCCCGGGTACGGAATCCGCTGGTGGTAGTGACCAACCAGCGAGTCGATGAACGCCTTCTTGACTCTGGTCAATTCTCCAAGCGTGAGATCACTCTCACTGAGTTGCCCGTCGTTCTCCTTCTCCCCGACGACCTGAAGGACGAGCTTCTCGATGCGTTCGGGTGTTGGCTCTTCGTCGACGAACACGGCCCTCGACGCACTCTCGACCGCATCGGCCATCATCAGAATCGCCATCTCCTTCGACAGCGGCTTGTGACCGATGTGGCGGTAGTCGTCGACGTCGACGTTCTCTGCTCCGTACTGCTCACCCGCCTTGTGGAAGAAGTAGCGCATGATCCCGTCCCCATGGTGGGACACGATGCCTTCGGCGACCGCGGTGGGTATCCGGTACTTCTTCGCCAGGTCGACCCCCTTGGCCACGTGATTGCGAATCAGCTCCGCCGACTCCTCTGGTGGGAGCAGGTCGTGCGGATTGGGGATGCCGAACTGGTTCTCGATGAACAGGGTGGGGTTCTCCGTCTTGCCGAGGTCGTGGTAGTAGGCGGCCGCCCTGGCGAGCAGGTTGTCGGCACCGATTGCCCGAGCAGCCCTGTCCGCGAGTGTTCCGACCATCAGCGAGTGGTTGAAGGTGCCGCGCGCCTCCTCCTCCATCATCTGCAACGCGGGATGGTTCCGGTCCGTGAGATCGAGCAGCCGCAGGGTCGTCGTCACGTCGAACATGATCTCGAGGAACGAGACCGCGGCAACGCCCATCAGACCGGAGAGAAACAGACCGTTGGCGAACCCATACAGCCCGGCCGGGATGGCGGTGCTCGCCCCATAGAAGAACCAGGAGATTCCTGCGGACATCGGGAACATGGCGAGTGCCGTGTACACGATCGCCTTGCGGAGGTCACCCCGTGCCGAGATGGCCGACACGAACGGGATCGGAACCATGGTGGACAGCAACGCGAACAGCGTGAGTCCGGGGTCTTTGGTGGCAAGCCCCGTGAGCGCACCGACCGCCATGGCCATCACGACGCCGATCCGGGCATCGAACAGGATCGCAGCCATGAAGCCGAACATCGCCGCAGGCAACAGGAACCCCACGGCCGGTTGGTCGGTAGGCATGAGTAGCGCCGTTCCCCGTGCCACCAGTGCCGACAGGACGATCAGCAGCCCGAACAACAGCACTCGACGCGTGTGTGCCCAGAACTGGGCTCGGAAGCGGGCCAGGTAGAAGATGAGCATCCCGACCACGAGGAACACCACGAGCAACAACGCTGCTTGCTCCGGAGCCGTCGGATGGAGAAGGTCCAGGGCATTGATCGCATCCAGCTGCACCTGTGTCACCAATGAACCGGCTCCCACGATCAGCTGCCCCTGCTGGAAATCCTCAGTGATGGGCTCGATCTTGTCCATCGCATCCTGCTTCTTCTGATCTGTCTCCCCGGTGTTCTCCTCGTAGTTGATCTGCATCAAGGCCGAGACGATGTCGCCCGCGGCCCTGCCTGCCTCTGCGTCCCGTTCCCCATCAAGCGACACCGTCGGTGGAACGAACTGAAGACTCTGCTGCGCTTCGGCCAGCTGCTCGGTGGTCGAGATGCCCTGCGACAGGAGAAGGTCTGCCCTCGCCAGCGCAGCATCGCGAATCTCGCTCAGATACGGAACCTCTCCAGTCGCCCTGCGCATCACATCACCGGTGGCGATCTGCGCGAGGAACTCTGATGTTGTTGGCTGGAGATTGGAGTAGGCCTCTTCGAGGAACCCGACCTGAGTTTCCAGAGCAGTGAGCTGGGGTGCGAAACCGATTGCCTCCACTTCGAGTGTCTGGTTCTTCTTCGCCGTCAGCGACTGTGGGTCGTTCTTGGTCGAAAGGGCAAAGTGCTGCCGAGTGGTCGACTCGTCCACGTCGACTACCACGGTCCCGACGACCACGTTCGCTGCCGCGTAGACACCCGCTTCGTCGGTGACCACCGTCTGCGTGAAGCCGTCACCTCCAGTAATCGCTACACGCACCCCTGCAGCCGGGGCATCGCCTGTGTCCTCATCAAACGTCCCGTCGTTGCTCGCGTCCCAGAACACGAATCCGGTCACCTCCGTGACCGCCGGAGGCTCGGTCGTCGACGTTGTCGAATTCGCCGACGTGTCGCCGGTTGCAGCTGTGGTAGTGGTAGTCGTGGTCGCGGTCGTGTTGGTGGATGGCACCGTGAGCTCGGTCGTGCTAGTGGTCGTCGACGACTCGGAGAGGAACACATTGGAGGCGACGGTGTCGAACACGGCGCTGATGCCGTTTCGGATCTCGTCGGTCCGTCCGGGGATGGGCGAGTAGACCGGGT
>CAZWHZ010000017.1:0-17131 GCA_964633745.1 uncultured Acidimicrobiia bacterium | reverse complement strand
CACCTTGGCGGCCTCTGCTGCCTTCGCCGCGTCGGTTGCGACCTGGTCGGTGACTTCGACGAAACGGTCCGCGGTGAAATCCTGCGGAGAAGGCTGTCCAACCTCGACCACGACCGACGCTGTCTGCTGGGCGATCATCAACGCCCCCCACGTCAACGCGACCGTCGCGAAGACAATGCCGAGACGGACCGCGAGCTTGCGGTCGATGAACTTACTCATTGTGTTCCTCGTACCGCTGGTAGGCGTCGACGATCGCCGCGACGATCCGATGGCGAACGACGTCTCTCGACGTCAACTCTGCAAACGCGACACCAGGGATGCCCCGAAGCACCTGTCGGGCGATCCTCAGTCCGGAGCCCTTGCCGGTCGGAAGGTCGACCTGCGTGATGTCGCCCGTGATGATCATCTTGGAATTGAAACCGAGGCGGGTCAGAAACATCTTCATTTGTTCCGGCGAGGTGTTCTGCGCCTCGTCGAGGATCACACATGCGTCGTTGAGGGTGCGACCGCGCATGTAGGCGAGCGGGGCGATCTCGATCGTCCCCCGTTCCATCAACTTGCCCGTCTCTTCGGGACCGAGCATTTCATACAAGGCGTCATACAGCGGTCGCAGGTAGGGATCGATCTTTGCTGCGAGGTCGCCCGGAAGGAAGCCGAGGCGCTCTCCCGCCTCAACAGCAGGCCGGGTCAGCAGGATGCGGCTCACCGCGCCGTTCCTGAGGAGTTCAATCGCCGCGGCCATCGCCAGATAGGTCTTGCCCGTACCTGCAGGCCCCACCGCAAACACCATCGTGCTGTCGCGAATCGCAGAGATGTAGCGGCTCTGGCCGGCCGTCTTGGCTCGGACGACCTTCCCCCGGCCTACAGGAACACCCTCGGTCAGTACGCCGGATGGACTCGGAACGTCCTCCTCGACCATCTGGATGACTCGCCTCACCCGATCACCGTCCAGCGACTGTCCCTCCTGCACCAGGATCAGCAGCTCATCGAGCACAGTCCTCACCTCGGCGGCTCGTTCTCCGCTGATCATGAACTCGTTCCCACGAGCGATGAGTCGAACGTCCGGGTATGCCTCCTCGAGGGCGCGCAGATGTATATCCCTCTCCCCCACCAGTTCGAGCATCAGGTGGTTGGAGGGAACGCGCAACCGCTCATCGGGAACAGTGACCAAGGAATCCTCATCGAGAGGCATGGGGCCGGAAGTATAGGGTGCTGGGGGGGCTTCGTCCCCCAGTCATCGGTTATCAGTCCTCGGTTGTCGGTGGGAACGCCGCGCCCGACGACACGAGACCGAAGGGCGAGCCTCCTACCGATAACCGACAACCGAAGACCGCCGACCCTACAGGCGAGGCGTTCTGTTCCAGCCGCCCATCAGGTGGAAGTGCAGATGAAACACGGTTTGCCCGGCCCCTGGGCCGACGTTGGTGACCAGTCGCCAGCCGTCATCGAGCCCGCGATCACCAGCGATCCCCTGAGCGATGCCGAAGATCTCCGCGAGAAGGTTTGCGTCCTTCGATGACACATCGGCTGCCGAGTCTGCGACATGTTCCTTCGGTATGACCAGCACGTGGGTCGGCGCAGCCGGGTTGATGTCCTCGAACGCAAGCACATTCTCGGTCTCGGCCACAACCGTCGACGGAATGGAACCCTCGACGATCTTGCAGAACAGGCAGTTGTCCAACCCGGCCTCCTTTGGCCAAGAAGGCTACCAACCAACGAGCGTTCCCCCGACCCTGGAAGACACGTCGACCTCGCACACCAGCCCCACCGAGTCGGCCGGCCCGTTGAATCGCACCATGGCATAGGAGTCTGTGTGCCCCGCGAGACCGGCCGGCGTGGCCTTCTCGACGAGAACCGACACCTTTGATCCCACGAGCGAGTCGAGCCAACGCCGTCTGAGCGAGCTACCGAGCTCCCGCACGATCTTTGAGCGTCCCCTGCGCACCTCGTGCGCAACCTGGTCCGGGTATCCAGCCGCGGGTGTGCCCTGTCGAGCCGAGAAACGGAAGACGTGGAGCTTCTCGAACCCGACCAGCTCGATCACGTCGACTGTCTGGGTGAACGCGTCGTCATCTTCCCCTGGAAAACCAACCATGACATCCGTCGTGATCGCAAGTCCAGGGACGGTTGCCCTTGCTGCCTCGACAACCTCGAGGAAGTTGTCGAGAGTCCCCGGACGGCGCATGCGCCCCCACGTCTCCTCGCTTCCGGTCTGAAGCGGCAGGTGAAGGTGACGACAGACCTTCGGATTGGAGGCCATCTGCTCGAGCAGAGTCACGTCGACATGCGATGCTTCGATCGAAGACAGGCGAATGCGAGCCAGTCCCGCGATGGAGGAGAGTGCCTGAATCAGGCCGACCAGATTGTCTTCGGTGCCACGACCGTAGGTACCCAGGTGCACACCGCTGAGGATGAGTTCGGTCGCGCCGGAGTCGACCAAGCGCCTGGCGTGGATGAGCACCTCATCGAGCGGCCGACTGTCGAGGGCACCCCTGGTTGTCGGGACGATGCAGAACGTACACTGCTCGTCGCACCCGGTCTGGACTCGTAGGTTTCGACGGGGACCCTCGAACTCGAATGGAACCGCAGAACCGCCGGCCTGCTCGGCGACAGCCCCGGGAAGGGTCTCCTTCACCGGCAGCACGGCGTCCACGCCTGCGATGGCGCGCACTTCAGCCTCGTGTGCAACTGCGTAGCAGCCGGTCACGACGACTGTCGACCCGGGGTGGTCTTTGACGGAGCGGCGGATGAGTTTGCGTGAGGCGGAGGAAGCTTCGGTGGTCACCGAGCATGTGTTGACGACGACGATCTCCGGACTGTCATCATCGATGGCGATACCCCGATCGGCCAACGCGATCAGAATCTCATCACTCTCGGCTTGATTCAGCCGGCATCCAAGTGTTCGAAGCGCGACAGTTGGCACGGCAGAAAGCGTATCGCGTTGGGAGATCGACTACTGACCCGCGGACACGAGTCCTAGATCGATGAGCACACTCTCCACACCATCTTCCGACTCGAGCAACCCGGCGAGGATTCGCAGATCACTCCTCCGCAGGGTGAGGACCTTCCCGTTGAAGTCTTGACGCATCAGCTGGATGGCACGAAGGAAGCGCTCCACGACTTGCCCACCCTCGGATTGTTCGACTTTCTCCAGGTCGATCGTGATACCACCGCTCTGCCACGACGGTGTCGTGACGCGGCCGGCCTCCGGCAGCAGTTGCTCGGTCGGCACGCCGTACACCGATGCGAGTCTGTGCATGCGAGGCAGCGACAAGGCGCGTTCGCCACGCTCGTATGCACCAAGGACCGACGCCTTGAACTCGAACGAGGACACTTCCTCGACGTCCTGTAGTGATAGCCGCTTCTGGCGTCGAATCGCGCGCAATCGTCGCCCCACGGCCTGGTTGTAGCTCGCCTCCGTCATCAGCCAACTCCCTCTCGAGCCGCGCACGCGGCGCCACTCACAGTGACACTCTACCGGGTGAACTGCCTCTTGTCACCCCTCTCCGTGGTGTTTCTTTTGAGGAGGGTCGCTCCCACGATCGCCGCAGTCTCAACACGAAGGATCCGGTCACCGAGACACACGAGAGTCCCGGCCCGCTCGGTGGAGGTCAAGCCACCCTCCGGACCGACAATGAGCGTGGTGTCCATCTGGATGGGTGCTGCGGCTGCCCCCTCCGGGTCGGCCACGAGGACCGTCCCCTCGAGATCGGCGATGGGCGTCACCGTATCGTCGATCTGCATCATCCATACCCCTCCGGATTGCTCGAGCGCCTCTCGGGCCCACGCGTTCGCCTTGTCGATGCGTGGCGGGCGCCCGACAGTCCGCTCGGTTCTCAGCCAGACGAGGTGGTCGACGCCCAGCTCGCCCAGCTTCTCAACGAGGAATCTCGTCCTCTCTGTCGATCGCGGCGGAGCAACGGCCACGGTGAGCCTCGCGAGTGATGGCGCCTGGCACGTCTCCTGGCCCCTGGCGACGGAGTCATCCTCGAGGACCCCCTCACCGGAGCGACCCTGGCCGTCGGTATAGGAGATGGCCGCGCCGTCTCTCAGGCGAAGCACCTTCCGCAGGTGATGCGCGCTCTGTTCGTCGAGGTTGAGCAGGTGCCCGTGCCACGGGGACGGCACGAGCACATGCGGAACGTGCCTCATCAGAGGAATCGTCGTTTCGACTTGACTGAGTCTCCACGAAGCTCGGCGTAGTCGCGCAACGAACGTTCCTCTTCCTTGGACAGCTTCGTGGGCACCACCACCCTGGCGATCACGTTCAGGTTGCCCCGCCCTCGACGGCCGAGCCGGCCGAGACCCTTGCCGGTGATCGGGAAGCGCTGGCCGGGTTGGGTTCCAGCAGGAACGCTGAGGGAGGTTGTGTCTCCCTCGATGAGCGGAATGGACATCTCGGACCCAAGCGCGGCCTGCGCGATATCGAGGTCCAGTTCGTAGAGCAGATCGTCACCGTCGCGGATGAACCGTTCGTCTGACATCACCCTGATCTCGACGTAGAGGTCTCCTGCCGGTCCCCCGTAGGGAGCGGCCTCGCCCTGACCGGTGAGACGGAGACGGGTCCCCGTGGAGACACCCTGAGGTATCTGCACAGAGGCGCTGCGCTCCTCGCGCACGACGCAGGTCCCACTGCACATCGAGCATGGCTCGGAGACGAGCTTTCCCGAACCGTGGCACGTGTCGCACGTGGTGAGAGTCATCATCGAACCAAACATCGATCTTCGAGCAACCTGCATCGTTCCGGTGCCATTGCACCGACCACAGGTCTCGACGATCGCGCCTTCCGCCGCTCCCGTTCCGGAGCACTGCGGACACCTCGCAAGTGCTCGGAACGTCAGATCTCTCGTCGTCCCAAACGCCGCCTCTGCGAGTTCGATCCGAGCCTCAACAGCGATGTCGCGTCCTCTTGCTTGCCCGCGCTGGCCTCCGAACCCAAACGTCCCGCCGGTACCGAACACAGATCTGAGGAGATCGTCGAGCCCTCCCATGAGCAGATCACCCAGATCGACGGTCTCTCCCCGGTCGTAGGAACGGCGGCGATCGGAGTCGGACAGCACCTCGTAGGCTTCCGCCACATCCCGAAACCGTGCCTCGGCGGTTGAGTCTCCGGGGTTGGCATCGGGGTGTGTCTCCCTGGCCAGCCGCCGGAACGCTCGCTTGATCTCTTCTTGCGTCGCGTCCTGGGCGACACCCAGGATCGAGTAGTAGTCCTTACGCATGACGGTGCCCGGTCACAAGGATCCCAGGCTCTCCTCCAAAGTCTCCACGACCTCTTCGACGGCCGAGATCGTACGACGGTAGTCCATGCGCATCGGTCCGATGACTCCGACGCTGCCCTCGCCGCCTTGCCCGAGCTTGAAACGGGTGGAGACGACGGCAAGGTTGAGATCATCCCCCATTTCGAGTTCGTTCCCGATCCGGATGCCGGTCCCCTCCGGCCGGTCGGCGAGAATCGACAGAACCATCGCGTCGCGCTCGAGCAACTCGAGAATGGATCTGATCGCTGCGAGATCCTCCCAGACGTTCGTCATCTGAGCAGTGCCCGAGACGTACACTTCGCGGGAACCTCGCTCGATGCGTCCAACTGCTTCGATGACCTCGCCTACCAGCTCGAGAACCGATGTCCGGATATTCGAAGAGGCGGTCGCAGTCCCGGCAAGGATCTCGTCGACCGTCGCAGCATCGAACAACTCTGCGAGTGCCCGTTCCGCATCCATGACTTCTCCGGGATCGAAGGACCGCTCGAGGCGCACCATCTCCTGGGTCACACGACCCCGGTCGAAAATGACGACCAGAAGGAGCACTTGTGGTGCCAGCGGCACGAGGTGCACACCTCGAACTCGCTCCAGCGCGACGCCGGGGCCAACCATGACCGCCGGATAGTGGGTGATGTCACTGAGCAGTTCGGTCGTCGACTTCAGCAAGCTCGACAAACCCTGATGGAACGAGGAGAAGAACGTTTGGATGCGGATCCTCGTGTGAGAACGAAGCCGAGTGGGCACGCAGTTGTCGACGTAGTAGCGGTAGGCGCTCCCTGTCGGGATCCGGCCGGAGGACGTGTGGGGCTGAGCCACCAGACCTTCGAGTTCGAGAGCGGCCAGATCGTTGCGTACGGTCGCCGACGACACGTCGAGGTGCGAGGCCTCCAATACGGTCCTCGACGACACGGGTTCACCCGTCCGGATGTATTCCTCGACAAGCGTCCGCAGGATGTGAGCCTTGCGCTCGCTCAGCATGCCGCGAGGTTAGCAGTCTCGGTCTGAGAGTGCTAAGACCGCCCGGCTGACCTCGTCGGTCAGTAGTGGCCGAAGCACCACGAGTCGGTCTTCCCTGGCGGCGATCACTCCGGCGTCGACGAGGCGTTCTCCCCAAGCCGAGTCGAGGAGCGCTTCGCCACCCCTTCCTGCAACAACCCCCGCGGTTCGCCTGATCCCGAGGACGAGTCGCTCCTGCTCCCTGCCCCACGGATCGAGGCGCTCCGTACCCTGGATCGGGCTGTCCCCACGCGCCATCCGATCGAGATACGCATCGATCCTTCTCACGTTGCGGGTTCGAGTTCGGTCCCTATGCCCGTGCGCGCCCGCACCGAACCCGAGATACTCCCCCTGCGCCCAGGTGATCATGTTGTAGACGCACTCTCTGCCGGACACCGCGTAGTTGGAGACCTCGTACCGTTCGAGTCCCCCGACCAACCCCTCCACGGCCTCGTACTCGGCTGCCTGAAGGTCTTCGTCGGGTGGCGATGCCCCTGCGGCGATCGCACGACTCAGCGCCGTTCCACGCTCGACCGTCAGCGCGTATACGGAGAGGTGATCCAATCCGAGAGAGATTGCGCTTCGAACGTTTGTGACCCATTCCTCCAATGTCTCTCCGGGCGTTCCGAAGATGAGGTCCACGTTCACCGACAAACCCGCTTCGACAGCGTTGGCCACGGCTGCGACCGCTTGGGCGGGAGTGTGGATGCGACCGAGTGAGGTCAGGGTCCGCGGGTCGAAGGACTGAACCCCGAACGACACCCTCGTGAATCCCGCTTCGAGAAGCTCGGTCGCAAGCCGGGGGCTCCAGTCCTCCGGATTGACTTCAAGTGAGATCTCGGCAGCATCCGAGAGTCCGAACCGATCCTCGATTGCTTCGAGGATCCGCCCCAACTGTCGAACAGGCACCCGGCTGGGGGTGCCGCCGCCGAACGCAACGGCGTCGAGAGGTCGCCAAGGGGTCGAGCGACCGACTTCGGTCACCAGAGCCTCGGTGTAGCGGTCGACGAGATGCTCCTTGCCGGCAACCACGTTGAAGTCGCAGTACGGACACACTCGCGCACAGAAGGGGATGTGGACATACGCTGCTGCCTTGTTGGCCGCCGCGTCCATGGAGCTACTGGTCATCGAGTCGCAGCGCCGAGATGAAGGCCTCTGGAGGGACCTCTACCCGCCCGACCATCTTCATGCGCTTCTTCCCCTCCTTCTGACGCTCCAGCAGCTTGCGCTTTCGAGTCACGTCGCCGCCGTAGCACTTCGCGATGACGTCCTTGCGACGAGCCTTCACCGTCTCCCGAGCGAGGATCCGGCTCCCGATCGCCGCCTGGATAGGAACGTCGAATAGCTGTCGAGGAATCAGGGTTCGAAGGCGTTCGACCATCTTGCGGCCGTACTCGTACCCCGCATCCTTGTGCACGATCGCCGAGAATGCGTCGACCTGCTGCCCGTTGAGGAGGATGTCGACCTTGACGAGTGCAGACGTGCGATAGCCGGCCGGTTCGTAGTCGAGAGAGGCGTAGCCGCGGGTCCGCGACTTCAGTGCGTCGAAGAAATCGAACACCACCTCGGCGAGCGGAATCAGATACGTGAGTTCGACTCGCTCGGGGGTCAGGTAGTGCATGTGGTGCATCGTGCCCCGCCGGTTCTGCGCGAGTTCCATGACAGTTCCCACGTACTCGGTTGGAACGACGATCAGGGCCCTGATCATCGGCTCATCCAGGTGATCGATCATCGCTGCGTCCGGCAGATCGGCGGGCGACCGGATCTCGAATGACGATCCATCGGTGAGGTTCACCCTGCAGGCGACAGAAGGTGAGGTTGCGACGAGATCGAGGTTGTACTCGCGCTCGAGTCGTTCACGCACGATCTCCATGTGGAGCAACCCGAGGAACCCACACCGGAACCCGAACCCCAGCGCCCGAGACGTCTCCGGTTCAAAAACCAGCGCGGCGTCGTTCAGCTTGAGCTTGTCGAGCGCCTCTCGGAGGTTCTCGAAGTCCTCACCATCCGAGGGAAACATGCCCGAGAACACCATGGGTTTCGGTTCTGAGTACCCAGGCAAGGGAGAAGCGTGCTGATCGTGCGCCACTGTATCCCCAACCTTGATCCTGCTGATGTCCTTCACGCCGGTGATCAAATAGCCGACCTCCCCCGCGCCGAGCGCTTCTACGGGACGCGCTGCGGGAGTCAGCACACCGACTTCAGCGGCGGAGTGTCGCTCTCGAGTGGCGCTGAAGGTGAGCTCATCTCCCCGGCACAGCTCCCCGTCGACCACCCTGACGTAGCACACGACCCCCCGGTACGGGTCGTAGTAGGAGTCGAACACAAGGGCGCGGAGGGCGCCATCCGGATCGCCTGCCGGTGGGGGAATCTCCTCGACGATCCGCTGGAGCAGCAGGTCGATTCCGGCTCCGGTCTTCGCGGACACGTGCACGATCCGATCGGGATCGACCCCGAGCAACGCGACGATCTCCTCGGTCACCCGGTCGGGGTCGGCAGCCGGAAGGTCGATCTTGTTGATCACCGGAATGATCTCCAATCCTGCGTCGATCGCCAGGTAGGCGTTGGCCAGCGTCTGTGCCTGCACGCCCTGGGCGGCGTCGACGAGCAGGATCGCTCCTTCACAAGCCGCGAGCGACCTCGACACCTCATAGTTGAAGTCCACGTGCCCCGGCGTGTCGATCAAATTGAGGGTGTAGGTCGTGCCGTCGGTGTGTTCGTAGGCGAGGCGAACCGCCTGCGCCTTGATCGTGATCCCTCGCTCCCGCTCGAGTTCCATCGAGTCGAGCACCTGTTCGCGCATGTCGCGCGCGGCCATGGCCCCCGTTCTCTCGAGGAATCGGTCGGCGAGAGTCGACTTGCCATGGTCGATGTGCGCGATGATGGAGAAGTTGCGAATCAGAGCGCCACATTGTACCTGTGCGGTCCCGCTGCTAGGCTCCCTCGCTCGGCGGGCATCCCCGCCCAATCCTCGATTGCGAGATGGCATGGCCAATATCAAGTCCCAAATGAAGCGCAACCGACAGAACGAAAGGCTTCGCGTTGCAAACAAGGCGAAGCGTTCGGAGCTGAAGACTCGAGCGAAGCAGGCAGTCGCCGCTTCCGAGTCCGGCGACGCCGCAGCAACCGAGGCGGCGTTTCGCGAAGCCCAGAAGCGCATCGATATGGCCGCTGCGAAGGGCCTGATCCACAAGAACACTGCAGGCCGCAAGAAGTCGAGACTCGCCAAGAGGCTCGCCAAGTAGCCGACGCCCGATCCTCAGACCCCTGGCGCGCCGGACTATGCCCTCCTTGGGCCTCCATACCAGCGGCATAGAGCAACCGTCAGCCGTTCCAGAGTGAGCCGTTGCATCTCGAGCGGACTCGTCTTCATGATCCGATCGGCACGCGCAAGCGCATCCAGCGCCTTGACCAGTGACGAGTCGGACACCTTTGATCGGTTCTCCCACGCCTTCTTGACCGGATAGCCCGACTGGCCAAGCCACTCCGAAAGCGTCTCCATGTTGGGAGCAGAAGCCGCCATCGCCTTCCTCCGAAGATCCCCCTCGAGAAACGCGAGGAGCTGGAGCGGATGACCGTGCACCATGAAGTCCGCAAGACGGCGCAGCGCTTGCCTCACATCGCCGGCGAATACCGCATCCCCGTAGAGCCAGATCGGCTCGTCTGGACGGTTGGCGAAACGTAGATTCACATCGCCGAGCGTCACATCGCCCGACCCCTCCAGCTGATCGAGCGCGTTCGCAAGGGAGGCAACGTCCGATCCGAACTTTCGAAGCAGTGCAGCCACCGCGTCGGGCTTGACCTTGAGACCACGTCGGCGTATCTCGGCGAAGAGCCAGTCCCCCGCGTCCTGCTCACGCAGCCTCTTGATCTTGATGATCTCCCCGACGGCCTTCACATGCTTCGCAAGCGCGCTCGGCAGACTTCCCGCGCTCACGAACACCACGGCCACCGCCGCCGGGTCGATCTTGTCGAGTAGCTCGACGATGATGTCGGCCTCCGCCTTCTGAAGGAGCTGAGCGTCGACCACCTCGACGCCGAGCCTGTCACCAAACAGTGAACCGGATTGCAGCGCCGGGACCACCGGCTCCACCCCGCCGCGCAGCACGCCCCCCTCCCCCACATCATCGGCCCCACGGGGGGGCACATCGATGCGCACCGTCTCGCTCACACCGGACTGTTCGAGGAGCCTGGCCGCACGCTCGAGCATGGTTGCCCGTTCCCCGGGACCTGCACCCGACGGGCCTTCCACCACCATGATCGCCTTCACGGAACCTCCCTCCCGAACAGACGCACCAGGTCGCATGCTTCCTCCGGGTCGTGGACGCGGATCATGTCGGCACCGTACTCGAGCGCCATCGCCACATACGCCATGACCCGGGACAACTCTCGTTTGCGGGGTATCGGCACGAGCACCGGGTGACCGAGCCTGCGTATGGCGTCAATGTGCCTGATGACCTGAAGCTGCTGTCGCGTGTATGCCTCATAGTCACTTGGGTAGTTGATGGCGATCCCGGGATCGAGGATGAGCTTCGTGAGGCCCCGATCGATCAGGGAGTCGACGAGTGGCGCGAACCGTTCCGCTACCTGCGAGGCCTTGTCGTCCACAAACTCGAGGTCACCGACAGCGAGAGGCGTTTCACCCTCGACATACGTGACGACCACCGGCACGTTCATTGCCGCCACCACGGCGACCATCTCGGCGTTGCGCATGCCACCGGTGTCGTTGACAATCGCCGCCCCGGCCTCCAGCGATCTGCGGGCAACTTCGGGTTTCCACGTGTCAACGGACACCACGAACCCGTTGCCGGCAAGCTTCTCGATCGCAGGCAGTAGACGTGAAAGCTCGGTCCCGACCGACAGCTCTTCTGCCAAGTAGTGCGACGACTGGCCGCCGAGATCGATCACCCGTACACCGTGATCCCGGTAGCGACGGGCCATTTCGAGTGCAGACTCCGCCGAGTGCGCGACCGTCTGCTGGTTGTTCGACTCCGGGGACACGTTGACGACGCCCATCACATACGTGTGGTCACCCGTGAACTCGAACTCGATACCCCCCGCTTCGAACCTGAACGCAGTCACGGTTCGGAGAGTAGCGAGGCTCGCTTCGCTCGCCGTTCTCGGTTGTCGGTTTCCAGTCTTCAGTAGGAGCGCGGTGTGGGGACACGCGAGACCGCGGGGCGATTGCCCTACCCAGGACCGTCAACTCAGAACCGAAAACGGGCTCGCAAAGCGAGCCTAGGGGCCGACGAGGAGCGCCCCATCCAGCTCGTTGGTTCCCTCGTCCAAGCGAATGGGAATCGAGTCGGATCCTGTCTCCCCCGGGCCGATCCTGCCGATCGACACGGGGATCTTCGTCCTGTTCAGCGACACGTCGACCGTGCCCTGCCACGGATAGGAAGAACCGTTGGCCACGAGAATGGTCAACTCGAGACGATTGTCGACAACCGTCCCAGCCCGCATGTCCACAGAGAGCCCCCCGCACAGTCCTGCGTCACCGGCCTGACCCGTCGCCGAACTCGTGACGACGGCACCGCCGTCCGCTGCGACGAACACGGTGAACGGAGCCTCCACGCCTTCCGAACAGGTCAGCACGTGGGTGAGCCCCCTCAGGGACGACACGAGTATCGGGATGAGAAAGATCCCGAGGACCAGCACGATCGCAACCCTCGATTTGAACGTGGACGGCATGGGCGCAGTGTACGGCCCGCACCTCCATTCCCCGAGCTTTCCAAGTCCCCTCGCTAACCTCCAGTACCGTGACAGATACCCGCCGCGTCCGTGCTCTTCTCACCGGGATCGGACTGGTGATCCTCGCACTGACCGCCCTCATCCTGTACGTGCGGAGCGTCGAGCCCATCGAGGTTGTCGCAACCCTGCTGTTCATGCCCGTCTTCCTCGGGTTGATGTTCTGGGGGTTCCCCGGAGGTGTCATCCTCGGGATCGCCGCAGCGGTTGGCTACGCAGTGCTCCGTCTTCCGGCATTGGACGCCATCGGCACCGGCCGGTTCATCGGCCTCGCCCTCGGCCGGGGCGCCGGATACCTCGCGTTCGGCGGAATCGGAGGCTGGG
Organism: uncultured Acidimicrobiia bacterium; assembly: GCA_964633745.1. Lineage (GTDB taxonomy): Bacteria > Actinomycetota > Acidimicrobiia > Spongiisociales > UBA4744 > CAYLHS01. The sequence continues at coordinate 4,802 of CAZWHZ010000017.1, read as the reverse complement.
CGGTGAGTCAGATCCGAGCCTCGATGGAGAAGCTCGACCTCTACGACCAGATCGACGATGCCACCGGCTTGCTCAACATTCGAGCGATCCTCCAAGCCATCGACATGGAGCAAAGCCGGTCGCAGCGCTACCGAACTCTGTTCTCGGTGTCGCTCGTCCAGATGCCCGGGGCTGCGTTCGAGTCGCTCGGACGGCGAAGGCGTGCGACTGCTCTGAAGGATTTGGGTCGCAGCGTATCCGGCGGGATTCGCGGGGCGGACAGGGCAGGCTACGGGGTCGAGTCCGATCGCCACCTCCTGCTCGTCGTTCTCCCCGAGACGGGGAGAGAAGGGGCCCAGGTCTTCTCGGCGACACTCGTACGAAAGCTCGGAGAGTGGATGACCAACCACGGGATCGCGCCGGTGGAACTCGCCGGCTCCTCGGTGACATTCCCCGAGGACGACCTCGAGCAGCTCAAGACGAGGCTCAGGGCGATCGGGAGCTAGCCCCAAACGGGACGACGATGTCCCCTTCTTCATCGGTACGACGTGCCAGCATGCCCGCAGCTTCCATTCCGGCAATGATCGAATCGGACGGATGACCGAACGTGTTCGGGCCGACGCTGATAATCGCCTCGCGCGCCCCGGTCCCGACGAGCCACGACAGATCCGAGGTTGCCGCGCCCTGGTGAGGAACCTTCAACACATCGGCGTGCAAGGTCCCGAGTTCTCGTTGAGCGATCTTCTCCGCGTCTCCGGGGAATAGCATCGACGTGCCCATCGCATCGACGCGAAGTACCAGCGACTGATCGTTGGGTGATGCATATCGTCGAAGTGGACCGAGCACTTCGACGGTGAACACCCCGACCCGGAAGCGGTCCCCTGCGACGGGAACGAGGACCGGAATCCGCCGTGCTTCGGCAGCGCTGAGTAGTTCCTCAGCTGCCGGACCACCCCCTCGATATCCAGACTCCCACAAGGCCCCCACCGGCAAGTGCTCGATCACTGCCACCAGGCCGGTCGCGTGATCGTCGTGGGGATGCGAGAGAACCATGACATCGACGCGGTCGATCCTGTACTCCTCGAGCTTGCGAAGGATCACCACGGGATCGGGCCCGCCATCGATCAGAATCGTCTCTCCGCTCGGGCCGACGATCACCTCCGCGTCCCCCTGCCCAACATCGAGAAACACAGCTGCGGGGGGCTCGAACCGGTGGCCGGCGACCGACACGAGGAGCGTGAAGGCCGCCCCGATCACAACCAGTGGACGCAGACGCCGGTAGCCGAGAAGCATTCCCCCGATGATCACCAGGATCGCCGCCACGGGTCCAAGCTGTGGCCAGCCTGAAGCAATCTCGGCGATCGCGAGCACCCCCTTCGCTGCGACCAACCCAACATTGGTGAGCACCCCGATTCCTGAGAGCACCCCGATGCCACCGGCAGCAGTCGAAACCATGACAAGAGGTGCAGCCGCCAGGTTCGCCAGCGGAGACAACAGCGGAATCGTTCCGAAGTGCACGAGCAGAACCGGCGCAACGGCAATCTGTGCAGCGACTGTCGCTCCCAGCGGAGCACCGATCCACCTCGGGAGCCTGTCCCTGAAGATATCGGCACCCGCCATGACACCTGCAGTCGCCGCTACGGAGAGCTGAAAACCCACGTCGCCGCTCAACTCACCGGACACCAGAAGCAATCCCCCGACGGAGGAACCGAGCGCAACCCACGGCGTGAGCGCAACCCCGAGCGCCCGTGAAACAAGGAGCAGTCCGGCCATTCCGGCCGCACGCAACACGGACGGCTCCCACCTGGTCACCACGATGAAGATGGCGAGACCTACGAGTCCGGCGATCGCTCGGCGGCGGGGCCCGAAGGCGAACGGGCCCACAATCACCCACCAAAGGATCAAGAACAACGCAACGTTCGATCCCGAAACTGCAATGAAGTGCGAGAGACCGGACCTCCGCAGCTGGTCGGCCGACACGGCCGGCAGTTCCCTGACATCACCGATCAGGAATCCGGACACCAGCGCCCTCTCTGCGCCACCGCCGCCAAGCCCCGCATGGATGCGAGCCCTGACTGCGTTGCCTGCGACGAAGAGCAAATCGGACGATGGGGCGACAGAGGCGACTCTCGCTCTCCGAATCACTCCTGCGTACGGATCCCCACGAGCCATCCCCGGCCGGCTGACAGCGACCCCGCTCACGACGACCACGTCGCGGGCGGCGATATCCACCTCGTCTCGCAACGAAACGAGCACCGGCGGTCCCGGCCACTCGACCCACACCCCTTGCTGTTTGGCGTGCGTCGGTTCCATCAGGAACCACAACCCCGACGCTCCCTCTCTAACGTCGTCGAGTGCGATTCCCGCAAGTTCGACGGGTCCAGCCTCGATCGCCGTCTCCAACACCCCAGCCTCTCTCGCAGACGAGAGCATCCCTGAAATGGCCGCCGCCGCCATCAACCCGGCGAGGGCTACGGCCCACCGCCGGCGGGTCAACAGGATCACTGCGATGCCGGCGACGACAGCGCCCAGAATCGCCCACGGACCGACCGCCCTCGCGATGGCAACGACCACCCACACGAGAGCACCACCGGCGAGCGCCCACCGGCCCGCAACCCCAGGGGGTCTGATCACGGAACGGCAACCGCGTCTCGGAGTGCAGCGAGCTTCGACTCACCGATCCCGGGGACGTCGAGAAGGTCTTCTACCTTGTCAAATGGTCCGTGTGCTTCGCGGTAGTCGAGAATCCGCTGCGCCAGCACCGGCCCCACACCCGGCAGCGCCTCGAGGCCCTTGACATCAACCTGGTTGATCGCCACCTTCCCCGAAGGCGCTTCCACCGACGCCGCCGAAAGAATCTGGATGTGTTGACCGTCGGACACCGACGCGGCGAGGTTGACTGAGCCGAGCACGGCGTCGGGAAGCGCCCCACCGGCAGCCACGATCACATCGGCCACCCTCGCTGGGGAGGGCACCTGGACCAGCCCGGGCCGCGCCACGGCACCCGATACGTGGACGGTCAGCGTCTGGGTCTCTGCCCTCACCTCGGTCACGAGCGCCGGGGGCGGCGCGGACGTCGGCCGGGAGCGTCCGAACCAAAGCCCAGCGGCGCCCGCGAGCACGAGCGCGCCGATAGCGACGGAGATTGCGAGTCGGTTCAAGGGACCCGACTCTTGTATCACCTCCGCCGATGCGGGTGAAGTAGGTTGGTGCCCGACGTAGGAGGCGCATTGCATCGATACCGGGTCGAACCAGGAACCGACGTAGATCTGTCACAGATCGACCCCGCCGACCTCTCCGCCTTCGAGGGAGGCAAGACGGAAGGACGCGGCGAGACGAAGCGCCTCAACGCCCGCCTCGAGGGATTGCAGGAGCTGCTCTACGCAGAGGGCGTCCACCGATTGCTTGTCGTGCTCCAGGCGATGGACACCGGCGGCAAGGATGGAACGATCCGTCACGTGTTTGACGGCACCAACCCACAAGGGGTGAAGGTCGCATCATTCAAGAAGCCGACACATGATGAGCTCGCGCACGACTACCTGTGGCGCGTGCACCCCCACACACCCGGCAACGGCGAGATCGCCATCTTCAATCGATCACACTACGAGGATGTTCTCGTCGTCAGGGTGCACAATCTCGTACCAGAAGCAGTGTGGAGCAGACGCTACGACCAGATCAACGAGTTCGAGCGCAGGCTCGCCGAGGAGGGCACCACCATATGCAAGTTCTTCCTGCATATTTCGAAGGATGAACAGCGGAAGCGGCTGCAGGCGCGGATCGATGATCCGACGAAGCGCTGGAAATTCGCTCGCGGCGACCTGGCCGAGCGAGCGTTGTGGGATTCCTACCAGCACGCCTATGCGGCAATGCTCTCCGAGACATCGACACCGTGGGCACCCTGGTGGATCGTCCCGGCCGATCGCAAGTGGTACCGCAATCTCGTCATCAGCTCCGTTCTGGTGGAGACCCTGGAGGGATTCCGGATGCAATACCCAGACCCGGAAGACGACCTCGGCAATGTCGTAATCACCTGATGGGACCGGTGAATCGCATCCGCGTTCCCTACTTCATCGGTGAGCCGATGGCGGGTTTCGTGGTTCCCGATCCCCACGTGACCGTACAGCCTCCACTTCCCTCGGGATCTCCCCAAGAGCGAATGGGCGTCCTCTGCCGGACCCTGGCCGACCTCGTGACCGCTACCGATCGGCCGGTCATCTACGCGGGGGACTGCCTGTCGTCGATCGGGGTTCTCGCCGGACTCCAGCGTCGCGGCGCAGAACCCTCCGTCCTCTGGTTCGACGCCCACGGCGACTTTCACACGTGGGAAACGACACCATCGAAGTTCCTCGGGGGCATGCCGTTGGCGATGCTGGTCGGTCGTGGCGAGCAATCGATCATGGTCGGCGCAGGCGCATCACCCATCGACGAGGCACGTGTCACCCTCGTGGATGCAAGAGATCTCGACACCACCGAACCCGTCCCTGCGTCGAACGTGCGCCACGTTGCGCTGAGCGGGCTCGAGCCGGCGATACCGGAAGAAGGGGATCTCTACGTGCACGTCGACGTGGACGTTGTCGATCCGGACGAGATGCCCGCGGTGAGCTACCCGTCTCCCGGGGGACCGTCACTCGCAGACGTCGCATCGTCATTGGCGCTGCTCGGGTCGACCGGGAGAGTGGTGGCATTCTCACTGTCCACGTGGAACCCGGCGCTGCCGGATGCCGACAAGGCCGAGGCGGCCACCGAGGTGCTGGTCACGTCGATCTCATAGCCCGGCAACCCCTTGGCCTGCCTGACCAAGAAGATCACCAGCGCCAGAACCA
>CAZWHZ010000016.1:0-22249 GCA_964633745.1 uncultured Acidimicrobiia bacterium | reverse complement strand
ACGCTCGGGTGGGGTCGAGTCGGCCGAGCGGGAGATCATCGACTCGGTGTTCGATCTGACCGACCAACCGGTTCGCGACGTCATGACGCCTCGAGTGGAAATCGTGACGATGGGGCCGTACCCGACCGCTGATGAGATTCGAAACGCAGTCATGACCTCTGGTCACTCGCGTTACCCGGTCGTCGACGGCGACCTCGACCACATCGTTGGTGTCCTCTATGTGAAGGACCTGCTGCGTGCCCCGGAGGATCCGACACCAGAGGAGATCGCGGGACTCCTGCGGGAACCGCTCTATGTCCCGGAAAGCGCGTCCGTGCTCGAGAGCCTCCACCTGTTGCGACTGCGCCGTGCCGGGTTCGCCGCGGTGCTCGACGAGCACGGCGGTGTCGAAGGGATCGTCACGATCAAGGACCTTGTCGCAGAGCTGGTCGGGGAGATTCAGGACGAGTTCGATCCCGGCGTGCCGGTCACGGTGCCACTGGGGTCAGGAACGTGGATCACCGACGGGCGCGTCGCCGTCGAGGATCTGTCCGAGGACATCGAGGTGGATCTGCCCGAGGGCCCGTACGGCTCGGTTGCCGGGCTGTACCTGGCGGAGAGCGGAGACATTCCGAAGGAAGGGGACTCGGTGGATATCGCCGGCCTGCGCTTCACGGTGCTGCACATGGAGGGGCGGCGCATCGACCGGCTGCGTGTTGAACGCACCTGATTCAGTGGTGCGCCCGGCTGGTATCATCCCTGACCTTCGGGACGTGGCGCAGTTTGGCAGCGCGCAGCGTTCGGGACGCTGAGGTCGCCGGTTCAAATCCGGCCGTCCCGACCAACAGAACACCAGGTCAGGGCCGCTCTTCGGAGCGGCCCCTGGTATTGGTGGGAGTGCTCCATCGCGCGTCTATCGCGCGCGGCCGCCGTGCGGCTTCGGTTCATGATGGACACTGTGGCTCCGGTAGGTGGGTGACACTTTCGGGACGCGACCCCGGTACGTGAGGTGGCTCCGGTAGGTGGGCGACAAGAGACTGAGGACCTGACAGGAGATGTGATCGGGACAGTGCTCACGGTCATCCGGTAGGTCGACCAGGACCGGCCCGACTCGACCGGCTCCTACTGCCAACTCACCAGCCACAGTTTCGTCTGGCATCACATCGGAGCCAACGGCCCCCGCACGGCCACGAAAGGGCTGCGATCGAGGCCCGCGCCGCTCCCGCCCACACCGCCATGAGCGAGATCATCCGCGAGGCCATGCGACGACTTGGAGGTCGCCTGACCCGCGATGACGGCTGCGATCGCCCTGTAGGGTCTTGTTGATGGCTCTCTCCCGGATCGATGTTCGAACCCATGGCACTGCCGGACCGCTCGTTGCCGTGCTGCACGGCGGCCCCGGAGCGACCGGATCCTGCGCTGGACTCGCTCGCGACATCTCACCCTTCTGTCGAGTGCTCGAACCGCTCCAGCGTCACTCGGGGGAGGTACCTCTCACGGTCGCACAGCATGTGGAGGACCTCGCCGAGGTCCTCCACGAGCCCGTCGCCTTGCTTGGCTGGTCTTGGGGAGCGATGCTCGGACTGTCGTTTACGGCTGCGCACCCAGAGCTGGTCCGCTCGCTCACACTGATCGGCTGCGGAACCTACGACCAGGAGAGCCGCGACGCCTACCAGGCCACCATGGACGAGCGCCTCGGGCCCGTCGGCCGTGAGCGGAAGGCTCAGCTCAAACAGCAGCTGAGCAATGCGACGGAACCCGACGAACAAGACGGAATCCTCGCCATGATCGGCAGCCTCGACGAGCACGCTCAAGCGTTCGATCTCCTCGAGGAATCCGACTACGCCGGCATCGATGCCGCAGGGCACGCTGAGACCTGGAGCGACGTGATCCGGCTCCAGGAGACAGGCATCGAGCCCGCCGCGTTTTCGACGATCGCCTGTCCCGTGCTGATGCTGCACGGTGACACCGACCCCCACCCCGGTCGGGCCACCTACCAGACCCTCCGCCAGTTCGTTCCCCACATCGAGTATCGGGAGTTCGAGCAGTGTGGTCATGAGCCCTGGCTCGAACGCTGGGGCCGGGAGCCGTTCCTCGAGGAGTTGCGCGCCCGGATGTGAAAGGGGCCTCTGCTCCGACCCCGCAGGCATAGGGCGACGTTGAACAGGACGAGCGCCACGGCAGCAGGTGGCGTCAACGAGGACGGCGCTCTTTTAAGGAGACCTTCAGAGTCATCCATAAGGTGTGCGCATGTCCACTCGCAAATTGCTCCTCGCCATCCTCACGGCCGCGCTCGTGCTCGGAGCATGCTCCGGGTCAACCTCAGGGACCACCGCCGGGACGTCCACCACCAACCAACCGGCCGGCACGACAGACCAACAGACGACAACAACTGCAACCACCGCGACGAAGGAAACCGCGCCAGAAGGCGCCTCCGGAAACTCGGATGGCTCCTGCACGGTCGAGGTGACCGGCGACCGCGAGCTCACCTGGACGTTCGACCAGAGCATCTACTCGTTCTCATCGGACTACTGGCTCAGCGAAGGCGACCTCCGCGATACCGTAGAGACGATCGGTGAGGACAACATGGGTGGCTCCTACGACGAAATCGTGGCGAGTGGCAAGCCGGTCATCACCTTCCTTCAGATCTCGTGCGCCAACCCGGACGATCTCATCCAGGGTGCCCTGATCACAATGACCAACGCGACCACGTCATCCGATATCCCAATGGGTCCGGCGACGTACCCGATCTCGGGTGGGGTATTCGACGCTGATGGCCCTGCAGCAACCGCCGTCGCCGAGTTCGACGTCAGCAACGACGAGCTCTACGGGACGATCGGCGGTTCCGGAAGCCTCGTTCTCGTCAGGTGGGACTCCACGCGAATCGAAGGCTCCTACTCCTTCGACGCGAAGGAGTCCTTCGTCGACAGTCCCCGTGAAGTCCACGTCTCGGTCACCTTCTCGTTCGCCTGCGACAAATACCACACGGCATGCGGCTAGCGGGGACCCGCGTCACGGCCGTTCTGGTTTCGCTGGCCATCGTGGCCACCGCGTGCACACCACCTGAGCGGACTGCGGGACCCTCCACCGCCTCCACGGCCACCACTGCCACCCCGATCCCGAACCCGCCGCCGCCGGCACCCATCGCTCTCTCGCTGCGCAAGCCACGAACTTCGCCCGACGCAACGGTGAATCGAACCAGTCTGCTCGGCGGCCTGGTTCTCGCGGCCAACCCGATCGTGCGCACCGAGCTGTGGGCGGGCCCCGACCTCGTCGAAGCGACGGACCTCGAAGAACCGGTGACGGAACTCCACACGACATGGGACTGGACGCCCGGCGCTGCGGGTCTCTACGGGCTCGTATTCAGGGCAATCGACGCGAACGGTGACTCGGCAACGTCGTTCCCTCTGTGGATTCGGGTTCGCCCCGCCACAACACTCACCGGCGCGGTGATTCCCGATGCCGCGACCGTCGGGCCTCGCGGACAAGGTTCTCTCTTGCTCTACTCCCCGGCAGCAGCAGCTGTCGAAGCTGCAGCGCAGACGGCCTCCGCCCTGGCACCCAACCTGGTCGTCAACGAGGCAGACTGCACCGCGAACGTGATACTCCCCGCGGTCCAAGGTGCCGACGGCATTGCCTTGTACGCGGCCACGTTCGGCTCGACCGGCTTCGTGCCTCTCGACCTCCTCCCTCCGCAGGGCGGCCAATCCGTAGTCCCCCTTGGCTCCGCCCCGCTGCTCGTCTACGCCGAATCCTTCGACGCCGGCACCACGGATCCTGGGCCATTCGCGATGGTGGTGCCACCGAGTCCCTGCGCTGCGAAAGGCTGGATCGGCGACCTTCTCTTCGACGAGGGAACGCTGAAGAACACAAAGGGTGCCGACCGCGCCTATCTCTACATCAGCGACGACGGTGGTGACCTGTGGCGAAGGGTGCCTGCCAAGGATCAGACCTTCATCTACCCCGATCCGAATGGCGGGTTCGATTTCTCGGGACTACTTCCATCCTCGGCAGGATCGATGATGTTCGAGGCATGGGGATGGGTGAATGGGACCTTGACCCCGCTCGGCGCTGGTGCGTGGGAAGCGCAGGGCACGACGGCAGCCGGGGCAGGTGCCACCGCCGTCGCCCCTGTCGGTGCGTTCGCCGGCCCGATCATCGGAGACTCCGACCTGGACTGGTATGTGGGCGACGACGTCTCGACCGGAGATCCGATCCTGCTTCGCAGTGGGACCATCTGCACCTACCCACCACAGCCCGCTTCAACAACCACGGCCGTGACCGTTCCTGTCAGCGTCGTCGGCGGTAGCTCCATACCGCAGACCACGAGCGGAACGGCGAATCCCATCGCCTTGTTGCCCAACTCCTGCACAAACGCACCGCTCGGCGGGTACTCGACCACGTTTCGGTGGAGACCGATCGCCGGACTCCCGACCCAGGGCCTCCTCCAGGTCTCGGTTCTTCCGCCTCCCAGTGACCCCGCTCTCACGTTCTCCGGGCTCGTCTACAGCCAATCGATCGACAAGGGAAGCAGCGACCATGTCGACTTCACGGTCCCCATCCCCGACTTGATCGATCCTCCGGACCCCCAAGCCTCACTCCCTGATCCGGAAGCAATGACCCTTCAGCTCGTGCCGGGACTCCTCGGCGGTTCAGGCTCGGGAGAGACTGCGAAGGCGGTCGAGATCATGCCACCAGCGTTGATCCAGGGTCAACAGCAGACGAAGTACTACGTCCGGATCATCCCGATGGACGGTCCGGCACTCCTTCTCGGCAAGTCCAACCAGGTGGTAATCGACATCGATGACACGCCGGCGCCGGGCAAGCTCGTCATCCCGAAGGCACCAGCTATCTCCGTCGACCTGCAGATGACGCCCCCGCACCTCCCCAACCCCTCGTACGAGCACTGTGTCCGGGTCATAGAGAACCCATTCGGATCGAAGAATCCGGCTCCCATCGACACAACCGGCTGGCTGAACGAGAACCCGGATCTCGCCAAGAGTTTCGCCCCGGAGATCTTCGGCTCCCAGTACCTGAGGAACTTCTACAAAACCGCCGAGCAGGACGCCTTCGTCTACGAAGACGGTCTCAAGGTGCACAAAGGGTTGATCCCTGGGGCAACCGTCTGCGCCACCCACCTCGATCCGCCCGACAAAGACTGGTGGGACTACATCGTCGACGCTGTCAACTTCATCGGATGGGTGTGGGACATGTACACCACGATCTGGGACAAACTGCAGTCGTGGGTCGCCGACGTCCTCGCCGAAGTGAGCGGTTGCGTCGCAATCGCCGAGGCGGCCGGCAAGAGCGAATCAGACGCCAAGGCGCTGTGCAGTAGCGTCGCCAAGACAGCGATCAAGGTGACGCTGACCGCCTTCGGCGTGCCGCCCACCCTCCCGAAGTTCAAGGACCTCGTAGAGATCGGCAAGGGCGAGCTCACCGATCTGATCGTGCAGAAGATGGTCGATGAGGGAATCCTCAACTGCGGACCTGGACAGTCGGAATGCGAAGAGGTGGCCAAGAAGCTGCTCGACAAGCTCGTTGACGAGATGCAGGTCGCGGCCACTCAGGCGGCAGTCTCCGGCGCCAACGGGAACCAGTGGCTGCTCGAGATCCATCCCGGCATCTATGTGATCCCGGAGCCGGCCGGGCTGATGTCGCCGGCCATCTTCAAGATCACCGTCACACGCAGTTCGAATCCACTGACGGTCCAACCACCCAGCACGTGTACGTTCACGGGCTACGTCGACGGTGAGAAGGCCGACTACACGTGGAAGAACTATACGAAGAAGACGATGCAAAGCGGTCCCGTCGCCGGCGAGGTGATGCACCCCAAGTCCATCACGATGGACCTCTCCGGTCTCCAACCAGGTGAGAGCACAACCGGCATGATCGTGCTCAACTCGATCGCCGAGTGGTTTCCGCCCGGACAGAGTCCCGTGCTGGGTGGAGTGCCCGTGGACATCGATCCGAGCACGTGGATCTTCTTCAACCCCTACGCGGGGGGCGCCTACTCGGAGACGAACCTCATCACGACGATCTCAGGCCAGCAGTGTGGAGGCGCCTCTCAGATCCATCCGCAGGACTCCAATCCGACCGAACCCTGGGAGATCCCATCGTGATGCGGCGTCTGGCCTCCTTGTCGATCGTCTTCCTATTCATCATGGGAGCGTCGCTTGCACTGGCACAGAGCAGCGACGCCGGCGCATGGATCGATCAGCCACTCGGCTGGGAAGTCATCACAGCGACCCCGGTGCAGATCACCGCTCACCTTGCACACCCTGATGGGCTGACCAGTGCCCGCCTCGATGTCGATGGCCAAGTGGAAGCGGAGACGGGCTTGAGCGGCAAGACTTTCGAAACGGCCGAGTTCGAATGGGTGCCGCCGGGCTCCGGCACCTACCTCCTCGAAGTGCGCGGGCGAGGTGGAGGCGAGTGGGGGTCGCCGGCCGTGGTCGAGGTGACGGTCAACCTCGGAGCATCGACCCAGCCGACGTCAACGACCACCTCGTCCACTCCTTCGAGCACGACCACGACGGGCCGGGCCACAACCACGACCGGGGCATCGACGACGAGCACCAGGCCCAGTTCCACCACGACCACCACGCACACAACGACCACAATCCCGGCCACGACAACCACGGTGGCCCCAACCACAACCAGCACGTCCTCGACGACGACCACATCCTGCGACCTGGGCATCCCCACTCCGACCGGAACCGTTGGAACCACCACCTTGACCCCAACGATTCAGTGGTCCTACAACGGCTGCCGAAACCCGGAGCAGTTCCACTTCGAGGTGTCCAGGACGTCAGACTTCCTCAGGCTCGAGTGGAGTGGATCGACCGGAGGCGACGCTCGTGCGGCCGAAGTATCCGTCGGAGCAGACTGCACGACGTACTTCTGGCGGGTGCGCACCAACGATTCCCGAACCTCGGGGCCCTGGTCGGCGATAGCCTTCTTCTTCGTTCAGACCACCCGCACCTGTCCCTAGATGCTGCTGAATGGCGTCGGTTCCAGATCGAGTTCGCGCATACGCGCCACGTAGATTCCGTACAGCCTGCGGGCGGCACCGTGGCGACCCGCTGCGCGCATCGCGTTCACCAATCCGAGATGGGCCTTCTCGTTGTAGGCATCGAACTCGACCATACGCAGGTAGCGCCGGGCGGCGGACTCGTGGTCCCCTGCAGCCATATCGGCCGCAGCCAACTCGCCGACAGTTGTCATGAAGGCCGTTCTCGCATGCTCTCGAATCGCTGTCGACCAGTCGGCATACGGGTACTCCTCGAGGAAGTCACCGACATACCTGCCTTCTGCCGATGCCAAGAAACCCAGGCCCTCCTCGGAATGCCCGCCCCTGAGAAGTACCTGGCCTCGACGTGCCTCTTCCAGGAACGTCTCGATATCGATGTCCACGTTGTCGAGGTTCAAGGCGACCGAATCCCGATCCGCCGCGAGGTAGAACTCGCCCGGATGTGCTCGATCGGGGTCGAGCACGGAGCGTATGGTCGAAAGGGCCACGGAGAGTCGATTTGAAGCCTTCGCAAGCTCTTCGTCAGGCCAGAGGCGATCGATCAGCACTTCTCGATGGAGGGATCGACCCCTGGCGGTAATCAGCATCCCGAGGATCTCGCGAGCAACCCGGGATTGCCACGCGGAACTCGCGATCTGCCGATCGCCCACCAGGATCGTGAAGCCGCCAAACGTTCGAATGATCACCGGCTTGAGCTCGGCTCGCGAGATCGTCTCGGCGAGATGTGCCGCCTCGACGGCCATGCCACGGGCTCCCAGTTTCCTGAGCCGGTCGGCGGATCGCCGCGCCAGCGCTGCACCCGCGGCGTCGTCCTTCTCGGCGGCGACACGAAGATCGACTTCTGCCTCGCCGATCGGGGCACCAACCTCGCTCCAAACCGAGCGGGCCTGTTGAAGGAGCGTCGAACGCCGATCCGCGTCGGTTGAAGTCTCCGCCCAGAGAGTGAGGGCTTCTGCCAACCCCGGGAGATCTCTCCTACTTCGAGCGAGATCCGCGGCACGTTCCGCGATGATCCCGGCACTCTCCCTCTCCCCTTTGGCCAAAGCGACGGTTCCCTGAGCAAGCAGGGCTTGGACATGACCGAGCACCGTAGCCACCTGGCTGGCCCGGCCGGCCATCTCTTCGGCCCTGTCCACATCCTCGGCTGCGAGCAGCTTCGCCAGGCCGGCGAGTGCCGGCACCAACGCCTGCTGATCGGAGGACCCTTCGGCCAGTCGGATCGCTCCCTCGTAGGCGAGCGTGGCGAGAGCAGAGTCGCCACGGGTCGCGTACACATCCCCCTGCCTCGCGAGCGGGTACGACTCCAGACTCGATCCAAGCCGGCGGAAGATCTGCCTGGACTGCGAAAGATCCGCCATCGCCTCGTCCAGGCGGCCCCGGAGATGCAGCACCTGACCCCGATTGGACAGCGACATGGCCCGCCACAACTCAAACCCGGTCATTTCCGCAAGACGAAGTGCAATGTCGAGCTCAGCCGTCGCCGTGTCGAGGTTCCCTTCCTCGAGGAAGTGTGATGCACGATTGGACCGGATTCTGATGGACTGCAGAACGTCGCGTGCGCGTTCTGCGTGCTCCAGCGCCCGAAGGTAGTGGACATCGTTCGCTGCACGGTCGCCATCGAGGGCTGCCACCATCGCCAGCACGGTGTGCGCGGTCGCGAGTGCCCGGGGACTATCGACGGATCGAGCCAGATCCAGTGCCTGATCGGCGAGCGCCCTCGCCCTGTCTCGCTCACCGCGAAGCCAGCACGCGCTCGCCGTCCAACCGAGTAGCGACGCCTCGTTGTCGGGATCCGAGCCGTCGACGCGTCCGCGCAGGTAGGTGTCCATGGCCCGCACGAGGTCGCCGCGCATGTGATGCAGAAAACCGAGCCTCCACGCGAGGCCCGCAGGCATCTTCCCTTCCGCGGTTGCGAGTTCCGTGTACCGCCGCGCGGCACCCTCCCAATCCCCGAGGTACTGCATCGCCTCGGCCTGCAGGAGGCCCAGATCATCATGACCCCCTGACAGATCATCGATCGCGACGGCAACCTGCCGTGCCAGACCTGCCGCAAGGAGCGCATCCCCTTCGACACGCAGAAACGCCACGATTTCGCTCGAATCGCCGGCTTCACGGAGACATGCGAGTGCCTCCGATGCTGCACCGTTGGATCGGTACCAGTCGGCAGCGAGCCCCAGAAGACCTGCACGTTCGTCGGGAGAAAGGGGATGATGCAGACGTAGGAAATCCCGCAAGATCGGAGAGATGCTGACGGCACCGAGAGAATCACTCGCCGGCACGAGATAGATCGTCGGACGTGACGTGTCTAGTTCGATTCGCAGCTTCTCGAGGAGAGAAGCGGTGAACCAGGGAAGCTCCGCGGCGAGCCGAAGCGCATTGAACTGCTCCGGCGGCTCGGAGCCGATCGTTACCTCTGCCAGGTACTCGAACAACCCGGAGGATGCGCGATCGTCGGTCCGGAGCAGCCGTCCATCGATCCCGGCGCGCATCTCGACGGCATAGGCCAAAGCTGCAGGCCAGCCCCCCGTCCACTCGACCAGGCCGTCCGCCTGCTCGGCAGGAAGCCCTTTCGATCGCAGGAGATCGACCACTTCATCGGCCGTGAACGCAAGCTGATCTCGGGTCAGCTCGAGCACCTGATGATCCATCCGCAGCCTGGCCATCGGAAACGGCGGCGAGGCCCGGGATGCCAGGACGAAGTGAAGCGTGGCCGGAGCGTGATGCACGAGCGCGCCGAGAAACCGGGAGCTGTTGCTTCCCGGTGAAAGCAACTGCACATCGTCCAGGACGAGCGTGAGATCGCGTCGAAGGTGCGTCTCGAGCTCCTGGCACGCAGCGGCTGCGAATGCCTCGACACGTTCCGCGTCACCCTGAGGAGTTTCTGCGCCGGTCATCGCCTCGGTCACGACCAGCAGGTCCTGTGACATGGCGGGAACGAGCAATCGAAGGCGTCCCATCAACCGGCGGGCAAAGAACGGAAGCGACGTGTCGGCCGGAGTCAGCGAATGCCAGACCGTAGGGTGCCTCTCCACCCACTCCTCGAGCAAGGTGGTCTTGCCCATGCCCGGTCCGCCAGACAGGAGCGTCAGCCGGTAGCGGGAAGCCTGATCCAGCAGCGCGTTGAGTCTGGGCCTGCTGATGAGACCGACTCTTCTCGGACGCGCTTCCACTCCCCAGCTCCTTCCATCGCTCCCGCACCCGACGGACATGGTATCCGCGTGACAACGCCAATGGATCGGCGCCCCCGATGTCGATCCATCAGGAATCCCCGACGTCCCTCCTCGTCGCGCACTGGGAGCGCACAGGTGAACTCACTTGGAAGCCCACGCGAGTGTCACAAACAACGGGAAGTGGTCCGAGCCGAGTGACGGCCCGAGATGACGGTCGACAACGGTCAGATCCGGGCTATGCAACAGGTGATCGATTGGGACCGAAAGCGCCCTGAAGCCCACCGGCCACGATGCCTGCACCCCAAAACCGAGTTGCGAGTTCACGAGCTGCCGGGAGATGAGCGAGAAACCCCGTGACCACGTCGAAACGTTGAAGTCTCCCGTCACGACCACCGGGAGTTGCTGAGCGGTCGCCCATGCAGCGACGGCGTTCAATTCCTCATCCCTCTCGGCCGATCGTTCCCTGCTGACGGGTGACAGCGGGTGGATGCCCAACACTTCAACATTCCGATCACCGAGCGGCACCGTCACCGCTATGCCGGGGACCTGGAAGTCCACGATCTGAGCATCCGCATCAACGCGAAGCAGCGCAATCGTGCCGAACTTCTCCCCGCTGCGTCTCGCGCTCATCGCGCGATAGGGAAGGTCGGCCGCTTCGACCGCCCGTTCTATGACCCGCGTCCCCTCATGGAGAAACACGACGTCGGCGCCCGAGTCGCGAACCGACTCAAGGACCGAGTCGAGCTGTTCATTGGCGAAGTTCATGTTGAAGCTCACGACCTCGAGGCGGCCATTGCCGTCGGGAGCTGCCGGTTTGGAGGTGTAGAGCGGGAGGATCATCGCGATGTTCGCAACAAGTGCGACCAGCGACACTGCTGCCAGAAGACGCTGGTGCAGCAGGAGAGAGACCAGGGCAACCGGGAGAAGCAGCACCGCATACTGCACCCGGAAACTCGAAGCGATGTCGAACACCCACCAGATACGTCCAAGCCACCCGGCGACCGTGAGACACACCAGCGCGACAGCGAGAAAGGCTGCCGCGGTCCCGGCAAATGTACGAACTGTCATGAACGGAAGATGGTAGGCAAGGTTCGCCCGTCGCACCCGATACACAACCACACGCGTCGACGCCGCGGGCATACCGTACACGTGCAAATCTTTGACGCGATACGAGGTGCGAGGTACAAGGTATGGGCTGAACGCAGCGAAGCCCCAAGGAGCCTATGTCGACACACCGATCCCACCTCGCGTACGCAGGCATCGCCCTGTTCGTCACCCTGCTGTGGAGTTCATCCTGGGTGCTCATTCGTTGGGGGCTCGATCAGGAGTCCCTTCAGCCGCTGACCTTCGCGGCTCTCCGATACGGAGTCGCCTCCCTTGTCATGATCGGATGGGTTCTCTCCCGCCGGACCTACCGACGGCAACTCGCCTCGATGGACCGCGGACTGCTTGGCCGGATCGTCGTCCTCGGCGTCATCTTCTACGCGCTGACGCAGGGCTCGATCTTCGTCGCGCTCGACAATCAGCCGGCGGCAACCACCAGCCTCCTCCTCGCGTTGACCCCACTCCTCGTTGCAGTTCTCGCAGGGAGGTCACTGAGCGAGACCGCTTCGGGCAGGCAAGTGTGGGGAACGATCCTGGTCGGCCTCGGCGCATGGCTCTATTTCACGGGAGGGCTTGGAGCAACAGAGGTCGGAATTGTGGCGGCCGTCGTTGCACTCGGCGCAAACGTGGCCGGCTCGCTTCTGGGCCGGCACGTCAACCGGCCGGCCGACGCCTCACCGGTCGTGATCACGGCGGTCAGCATGACGGTCGGTTCCGTCGTGCTCGCAGTGATCGGTGCCGCGTCGGAAGGGCTGCCTTCGGTCAGCACCAGGGGGTGGTTGATCATCCTGTGGCTCGCCATCGTCAACACGGCCGTTGCGTTCACTTTGTGGAACCTGTCACTCCGGGAACTCTCCGCCGTCGAGTCGGCCGGCATCAACAACACGATGCTGATCCAGATCGCGATACTGGCGTGGCTCTTCCTGGGAGAGCGTCCAGGGCTGGCCGGCCTTCTGGGAGTCGTCCTTGTCTCGATCGGGGTGCTATTGACCCAGACAGTTCGTGGCAGAGTCCCAGATTAGGACAGGTGCCAGTTGGCGCTTGGACCACGATTCGCTCTACCCTTGCCAATCGTGCGAGCTCTCAATCCCGCATTTGCCCTGATGGTCAGCCTGATTCTGGTGATTGGCGTCGCCACTCCTGCGGCGGCCGACGAGCTGCTGACCAAGGTGAACGCTGTCAGGAGCAACGATCTCACGTCGCTTGCAGCGGCCGAGACACTCGCCCAACGGTCGGCTTCGTCACAGGCAGCGGCCGGACAGCTCGCGCACACGAGTCTCAATTCCCTTCTTGACGAGTGCGACGCGGCCGGGGAGGTTGTCGGTGCCGGGCCCAGCATCGTCGCAATCTTCGACGCTTTCCGTGACAGTCCCACGCACTGGAACATCATCACCGGTGCCAACTGGACATCCGCAGGGACGGGAGTTGCCGTCGCAGATGACGGGACGCTCTACGTGTCGGTCGTGTTCTGTCATGAAATCGGGGGGGCCCACCAGACCCCAACTACAACGGCGCCCACGACGGCGACAACCGCCCCACCACCAAAGCCGACCACGCGACAGCGCAAGACCGCCGTTCGCCCAGTGCTCGCCGAACCTCTCCTACTGGCCCCATGCTCCCTGGATCGCGACCTCGTTCTGCACGAACCACCCTGGGAGACGGGCGGCTGCCCAGGCGTCGCCTAGCGACTCAGAAGAGCAGTTCGGCGATCTGCACCGTGTTGAGAGCGGCGCCCTTGCGTAGGTTGTCGGACACGCACCACAGGTTCAGCCCGCCAGGCGTCCCAACCGTTTCCCGCAGGCGGCCCACCAGCGTGTCGTCCTTGCCTGCCACGTCCAGAGAGGTCGGCACCTTGTCGGTCCACAATTCGACTCCGGGCGCACTTGCGATCAGGTTCGACGCCTCATCGAAACCGAGTGGACGAGCGAAGCGCAACGTTGCAGTGAGTCCGTGACCGACGATGACCGGCACACGTACACACGTGGGCTCGACTCGAAGCTCAGGAAGGTCGAGGATCTTGCGGCTCTCGTTGACCAGCTTCAACTCTTCATCGGTGTAGCCGCCATCGGTGAGATTTCCGGCGAGCGGCAAGACGTTGAATCCGATCGGGCGCACATACACCTCGCTCATCGGTTCGTTCCAACCACCATTGGCGAGCGCGTCGATGTCACCGCGAAGCTCGTCGATCTGCCTCGTGAGTTCGACGATCCCATGCTGTCCGGATCCAGACACTGCCTGGTAGGAACTGACGACCATCGATTCGAGACCGGCGGCGCGGTGGAGAGGAGCGACGACCATCATCAGGCCCATCGTCGTGCAATTCGGATTGGCGATGATGCCGCGGTGATCATGGGCCGCATCGTCGTTGACTCCTACCACAACGAGTGGGACCGACGGGTCCATCCGAAACGCGGATGAGTTGTCGACGACGATTGCGCCCGCAGCGGCGAACGGCGGCGCGAACTGTTTCGAACGCGACCCACCTGCCGAAAAGAGGGCTACGTCGATTCCCGCCGGATCGGCAGACGAGAGATCTTCGATCTCGATGTCGCCCCACGGAGTCGCGACGACGCGTCCCGCAGATCGGGCGCTGGCCATGAGCCGAAGCTCCGAGACCGGGAACTCGCGCTCGGCGAGGATGGAGAGCATCGCCCTCCCCACGGCGCCGGTCGCTCCAACAACGGCGGTTCTAACCATCGGAACCCTCCTCCAGGAACGCGGCGTGGAGCGCACGCACCGCGTCATCGACCTGTTCTTCGCGGATGACACAGGAAATGCGAATGCTCGAGGTCGAGATCATTTCGATGTTGATGCCGTTCTCGGCGAGCACCTCGAACATCCGCTTTGCGATCCCGGGATTCGATCGCATACCCGCCCCTACGACTGAAACCCTGCCGATACCTCCGTCGACCTGCACCGATCCGGCTCCGATCTGGGCGGCGACGGCACGGGCAGCCTCCTCGGCGACCGGCACGGCGGCCTTGGGGATCGTGAAGCTGATATCGGTCGTGCCGTCGTGTGACACATTCTGAACGATCATGTCGACATTCACACCGGACTCCGCGAGCGGTGCAAAGACGGCAGCGGCGACGCCCGGGTGGTCGGGAACCCCCACGATCGTCACCTTCGCCTCCGACGTGTCGTGAGAAATCCCACGGACGACCGCTTCTTCCATTGTGACCTCCTTCACCAAAGTGCCCGGGCCATCGTGAAACGACGACCGAACATGCAGCGGCACGCCGAACCGTTGAGCCACTTCCACGGACCGGGCCATCAGCACCCTCGCGCCGGTCGAGGCGAGTTCGAGCATCTCCTCGAACGTGACCTCGTCCAGCTTGCGAGCGTTCGGCACCACGCGCGGATCCGCGGTGAACACACCATCCACGTCCGTGTAGATCTCGCATATGTCGGCGTGATTGGCCGCGGCGAGCGCCACCGCCGTCGTGTCCGATCCGCCCCGGCCGAGGGTCGTGACCTCCTTCGACTCCGGATCAACGCCCTGAAATCCGGCGACGATGACGACCTTTCCGGCTTCGAGGCTCTCGATGACCCGATAGTCTCTGATCTCTTTGATCTTGGCCCCGCCGTGCCGGGAGTCGGTGAGGATCCCCGCCTGGGATCCCGTGAAGCTGACTGCGTCGATTCCTTCCGCGTCGATCGCCATGGCGAGCAGCGACATCGTGATCCTCTCCCCCGCTGTCAGCAGCATGTCCATCTCACGTGCGGGTGGCGTCGGGTGCAGTTGTGCAGCCAGATCGATCAGGTCGTCCGTCGACGATCCCATCGCGGAAACGACCACAACGACCTCGTTGCCGGCGCGCTTCGTTGCGGCAACTCGCGCAGCTACCCGCTTGATACGAGATGCGTCGGCCACGGAGGTCCCGCCGAACTTCTGTACATGGAGGGCCATATCGCGCGCGGAGTGTACTTAGGAGGCGAGCTTCGCTCGCGGTCATCGGTTGTCAGTCATCAGTAACCGCCTGCGACAACACAGCACGGCGGAGCGACGATCCTACCGACAACTGAAAACCGCGGTCCGAGGGAGGCTCGGTCTACGAGCCTCCCTCGGATCGCTAGCATCCCTGCGTCATGCCAAGCGACAAGCGGGACCGCCAACGCCAGAATCGTGAACAGAAGCGCAAGCGGGAAGAGAGGTCGCGCCGGCTGAAGCTGATCCGACGTCGTCTCGTGCAGGCGGTGTGGTTCGCACTGATCGTCGCCGGCGTCGTAACGGTCTCGAACCTGATCGAGCGATCCAATACGTCGGCCACCACCACGACCTCGGCAACCTCGACCACCACCCAACCATCGGATCTCGGGGCCACCTTCGACGAATACCGCGCTCAGCCCACCGCCTGCGGAGCAACAGCCCCGCCACCCGCACAGGAGATGCAGTTCGATGCGCCGGTCGATCAGCAGCTCGATCCGAACACCCCAGTGACAGCAACGATCTCAACCTCCTGCGGAGACATCGTGATCCAGCTCGATCCGAAGCTCGCCCCAGAGGCCGTCAACTCGTTTGTCTTCCTCGCACGGCAGGGCTACTTCGACGGCACCGTGTTCTCGAGGATCGTCCCGGGCTTCGTGATCCAGGGCGGTGACCCAACCGCGACCAACACCGGGGGTCCCGGCTACGTGCTCCCCGACGAGTACCCGGCAGCCGGCTTCGCCTATGACCGGGGAGCCGTCGCGATGGCGAACGCAGGCGCCGGCAGCACGGGCAGCCAGTTCTTCATTGCACTGGGGGCGACCGGACTCGACCCCAACTACTCACCGCTGGGGACGGTGATCGAAGGTGACGCGACACTGGACGCAATCGCAAACGTGCCAGTCGGACCCAACGCCACCGGCGTAGAAACGAGCCGACCGCTCGAAACCGTCTACATCGATTCCGTGACGATCAACGTCGGCGCGTGACCACCACCGGCGGGTACCCTCACCCCCATGTCGGTCGACCTCCACACGCACAGTCGCTACTCGGATGGAAGCGACTCGCCCACGGAGGTGGTTGACGCAGCACTCTCCGCGGGACTCACGGCTGTGGCGCTCACCGACCACGACACCCTCGAGGGAACCCCTGAAGCGATCGATGCCGGAAGCGGACATATCGATGTCATCCCCGGCGTCGAGATCTCCTGCGAGTGGTCGCCCGGTGCGATGCACATGATCGTTCTCTTCCTCGACCCGAACGGGGGACCACTCCAAGACGCGCTCGATGAGATCCGCCAGGGTCGCGAAGTCCGCAACCACAGGATTGTCGAGCACCTCCAAGAACTCGGCATCGACATCACCCATGAGGAAGTGGCCGTTGAGGCGGGCGTAGGGCTCGTCGGCCGTCCCCACATCGCGGCAGTGCTCGTCAGGAAAGGCGTCGTAGAAACGCCGAACCAGGCTTTCCGAGACCTGCTCGGGAACGGTAGGCCCGCCTATGTTCCGCGCCTTCGGTTGACACCCGAACACGCCATCGGACTGTCAATCGAGTCGGGAGGCGTGCCGATCCTCTCACACCCTCACACGCTCGGTCTCAACTCGGCGGCCGAGTACGCCTCTACGTTCCGGCATTTGAGAGACGTCGGCCTCGTCGGCCTCGAAGCCCACTACGCGGAGTACCCGCCCGATGAACGTCTCGAACTCGCCTCTGTCGCTAGGAGCCACGGGTTGATCCCCTCAGGTGGATCGGACTACCACGGCACCTACCGGCCGGGAGTAGCTGTCGGTACAGGTCACGGCGACCTCAGGATTCCCGGCGGCCTCCTCGACGAACTGCGGGCGGCACGATCGTGACCCGGCTCGGTAAGGCGGCAATGATCGTGTCGGTGGGGATCCTCGCCTCGAGGGCGCTGGGTTTTCTCAGGGCAATCGCACTCGCGGCCATCCTTGGCGCCACACGACAGGCAGACCTCTTCCAGGACGCCTTCACCATCCCCGACATCCTCTTCTACCTGATGGCAGGCGGCTTTCTCAGCATCACCCTCATCCCGATTCTCACCCGGCATCTGGACGACGAGCGCGAGAAGTGGCGGTCCTTCGTCGCAGTGGTGCGCCCGGTCGCATTTGGGATGGTCGGACTGACACTGATCGCCATGGTGCTCGCCAGACCGATTGTGGGAGCGGTCTTCCGCGAATTCTCACCCTCGGAACTCGATCAGCTTGCCCACCTCATGCGCATCGTGTTCCCTGCCCAGATCTTCTTCGTACTCGGTTCCCTGTTCATGGCCGTCCAGTACGCGCACAAGCGGTTCTTCATCCCCGTGCTCGCGCCAGTCATCTACAACCTGGGGATCATCGTCGGTGGCCTCGTCACCGCCTCCACCTCCTCGGCTGATGGATTCATCTGGGGCGCGCTCGCCGGAGCCGCCGTCGGTAACTTCGGACTCCAGTGGTACGGGGCACACCGGCTGGGGCTGCGGTGGGAGCGGGACGTTCCATGGAATCACCCCGCACTGAAGGAGTACCTCCTCCTCGCGCTCCCGTTGATGCTGGGCCAATCGGTTGCAGTGCTCGACGAGCAGCTTCTCAGAGTGTTCGGACAGCTGGCCGGCACCGGAGCTACCGGACTCCTCGCCTACTCCCGGCGTCTCAACATGCTGCCGGTGGGCATGATCGCCCAGGCTGCCGGCGTCGCCGCGTATCCGTTTCTCGCCAGCCTCTTCAGCCAGGGTCGCCGCGCCGAATTCAATGCGACCGTCACGCGCGCCTTGCAGTACGGCATCGTTGCAGGATGCGGCGCCGCGGCAGCCGTCGTCGGAGCTGCGCTCCCCGCGGTCCGGCTGGCATATCAACGTGGCCAGTTCGGACCTGAGGACACGCTGATCGCGTCCGGTCTGCTCGTCATCTATGCCGTGAGTATCCCCTTCTGGGCAGCTCACCAGTTGTACGCGAGGGCGTTCTATGCGCAGCGACGAATGTGGGTGCCGGTCGGGGTCGGAACCGCAGCGACGGTTGTCGCCGTCCCCCTCTACCTGTGGTTCTTCCATCTCTGGGGTCTCGGTGGTATCGCGCTGGCGAGCACCGTCTCGATCATCCTCTACTCGGTCGGACTTGGCGTGGCATGGCACATGCGAGCGACAGCGTGGCGTCCGATCGTCGCGACGTGGTGGCGGAGTACCGTGGCAGGTGTCGTGGCCGGCTATGCAACGTGGGGCGTGGTACGGCTGATCACACGAACCGACATCCCGGGCGTTGGTGCATCGCTTGCCGCTGTCGGCGCCGGAGCCGTCGTCGTAGCGGTCGTCTACTCGGGCCTATCGAGGCTGCTCGGCGGTCGCGAACTCACGGACCTTCTCGGAAGGGCCGGCTGACGGCTGCCCGGACAGGTTCCCGACACCGGTGCGTTTCATGTCGCCCCACGTCTTGTGCCTCGGGTTCCAGAATGTCGCCCGCAGACGCCACCATACGGTCCGCTGGCGCGGCCCCAGTTGCTCGAGCAGCGAGTAGGAGAGGAGCCGGAGCGCTTCACCAGGCCCTTCGTAGTAGCCGAAGCGCTCATCGAGGATGAGTCCGATGAGCGAGTTGGCCGCTCCGATCGCCAGAGCGATGAGCATCAGCGGAATCGCAATGCCGAAATGGAGAGCACCAACCGCCAGTGACCACGGGATGACGACCCATCCGATCGCCTCCATCACCGGCGCAACGAACTCGAGTGCGACGTAGCTCGGCCACCCAATCAACCCGACGATCCCGTACCTGGGGTTCATGAACATCGTCTTGTACTGCCACATGACCTGCATCAGGCCCCGGTGCCACCGGATCCGCTGCTTGCGGAGAATGTCGCTGGTCGTAGGGACCTCGGTCCAGGCCACTGCATCGGGCGCGTAGACAATCCGGTACGGCACACGCTTCTTGCGAAAGTGCCGGTGGAGGCGCATCGTCAGTTCCATGTCCTCTCCAAGATGGCTGCGCCTATAGCCACCAACCTCGACCACGGCGTCCTTCTTGAACACTCCTAGTGCTCCCGACACGATCAGAAGAGAGCCGAGTGACGACCAGGCGGGCCGGGCACCGAGAAACGATCGGATGTATTCGACGACCTGCGCCATCTCGATCGAGCGCTTCGGGAGTGCGACACCAGTGACTCTTCCTCGCCGGACCTTGCATCCGTTGATCGGCCGGATGTTCCCCCCGACGGCGATCGTCCTTGCTCGATCTTCTACGAAGTGGCGGGACGCTCTGAGCAGGCACTCTTCGTCGAGGACGATGTCGGCGTCGGTGGCCATCACATAGGGATACTGGGCGACGTTGATGCCGGCGTTGATGGCGTCACCCTTGCCGCCGTTCTCCTTGTCCACGACGACCACCGGCAACGGGAGCCTCGACCGGTAGGTGCGTCTGATCGGCTGGGTCTCGAGCAACGGGCGGTACGGCATGTCGATGGGTTCCATACGGAACTCATCGATGAGTCGCTGGAGGGTGTCGTCGCTGCTTCCGTCGTTGACGACGATGATCTCCTTCTTCGAGTACTTCAGCATCACCATGGAGCGCACAGACTCGACGATGCCGGCCGCCTCGTTGTAGGCGGGGATGATGATCGACACGGGCGGCGTCGTATCCGAAGCGAGCATGTCATGGACTCGACCAAACCGGGATGCGAACTGATCACGTCGCAACACGCGGTAGGAGAGGAGCGCCAGGAGCACGAGCTGGAGCTCCATCCCGATGTAGTAGAGGATCACGACGAGGCTGAAGATCTCGATGAAGGTCACGGAACGCTCTCCGTCTCGCGCGCTCCGGCGTCCTCCTCGGTATCGGCGGCGGCCTCACCTTCCAGGGCGATCCCGACCGCTTCCACTCCTCCCGGTATGCGCTCGAGTGCCAGAGCTGCGTTCCTCCGGACCCACCACTCGGGGTCCTCGAGAGCGGACTGGAGCGTTGGGATCGCAGCGGGCTCCATCAACCCGCCCAGCGCGCGGGCCGCCTGAGCGCGTACCTCCCATACAGGGTCGCCCATGGCCCGAACCAAGGCGGATAGAGACGCCTGTCCGCCGGCAGAGTGCAGCGCTGCAGCGGACCGGATCCTCACCTCGTCGCTACCCTCCTGGAGAGCTTGAACCAGGGCAGGTTCGGCAGCCACGTCGCCTATGGCACCCAACACCCGGGCCACGAGCGGTTCAATGCCCGACTCCGAACCGACGAACGACATGATCAGGTGCCTCGACAGGGCGGGGACGGTAGGGGAACCGAACTTGACCAGTGCGTCGGCTATGCGATTCGCATTCCATTCTGTTTCGGTCTCGAGGAGCTTGATCAGTGGCTCGACGGCCCGCACGTCCTTGAGTTGGGCGAGCGCATCGGCTGCCTGGATTCGCACTTCGGGAACGCGGTCGGCCAGGACCGGCAACAACGCATCAGCCGTTCGGGGATCCCCGAGTTCTGCAAGCGCTCGCGCCGCAACGACGCGCCGCTCCCGCGTCCGAGATGTGAGGTCGGCAACGAAACGTTCGACGATTCCGAGACTTCGAGCGACGTGCAGCAAATTGGTTCGTTCGACGCCCTGCACCAAGTCGAGGAAGTCCATCAGTGTTTCGAGAAACACGCGGTCTTCAGCACATGAACGGAGCATCTCGACCGGGTATCCGACCCTTGTGGCGATCTCGCTCAGGAGCCCTACGTAGGACGCCCGCCGAACCTGATCGAATCTGCGTTTCAGGTGACCGATGAACTTGCCCACGAAGAGCCACAGCGCCGTCAACGCGGACAGCCCAACGGCTACCAGCAACCACGGCAGCATCTCGGGATTCACGAACGAACCTCCATTACTCACATGTCGGCATGAAATGGGGTCGGATTGAGGAATCGACGCGCTCGTCCGTTGAGTGTCAGCTGAGTGTCAAGCCGACCGAACGAAGCTGCACACGCACCCGAGCGAGTACCTCGCGCACGTTGAACGGCTTGCGTACGAAGTCGACGGCGCCGAGTTCGAGGCACGCGACGATGTCTTCCTCGTCGGTGAGGCCGGAGATCATGATGACGGGCAATCGCACGCCATCCTCACTCCACCGCTGAAGAACCTCGGCTCCAAGCAATCCGGGCATCACCTGGTCGAGGAGTGCGATGTCGAATTCTGACTGCTTGCCGGCCTCATACGCTTCGAGTCCGTCATAGGCGGCCGTGACGGCCGCTCCGGACGCTTCAAGACTCCGGCAGACGAGCATTGAGACGACGCGATCGTCCTCTGCCACCAGGATCTTTGGGGCGCGCATGCATGCAACGGTAGCGGACTGAATCCGTGCCGTCGGCTACGCCGGCGGTTCCGTCCGACCCGACAAGACCCACTTGCTCTCTAGCCGCTGCGTCGATGGCAGCGCCGCGGCAAGCTCCTCCTCGGCGAGGACCTGCTGCACGACGGCGGCTATTGCCGCAGCCTCGAGCGGACCTGCGCCTCCGGCGATATCCAGATCAGTGTTCATCGATCTCCACCAGTTCGATGAGGGTACCCGCAAGGGCTGCGGGATGCACGAACGCGATCCGATGACCCCCTCCACCGATTCGTGGTTCCTGGTCGACCAGCCTGGCACCCTCGGCCTTCAGGTGCTCCAGTGCACCTTCGATGGAAGTGACGGCAATCGCTATGTGATGGAGTCCTTCTCCCCGTCGCTCGAGAAAGCGACCGACGGGACTGTCGGAAGACAGCGGTGAGAGGAGTTGGAGGTTCGACCCACCTATCGGCAGCATCGCCTCTTCCACCCCTTGTTCGGCCACCACCTCCCTCGAGATCGCTTCCACACCGAACAGCCGGCGGAACTGGGCGAGGGCCTCGTCGAGGTTCTCGACGGCGAGAGCAACGTGGTCGAGGTTGTACGGCTTCACGGCGGGCAGCCTACCTGGAGTACGATGCGATAGCAGCCGACAAGGAGCCGGAATGGGTGCCGTGATCACGGGAATCGCCAGGACGCCACAGGGGAGGTTCGCAGGAGTGCTCAAGCCTCTCAGGGCAGTGCAGCTGGGCGCCATCGCCATGAGGGGC
>CAZWHZ010000015.1:0-23734 GCA_964633745.1 uncultured Acidimicrobiia bacterium | reverse complement strand
GGGTGGAACGAACGAATGGTTGATCTTCTCCAGAGAGGCAATCGCTCATAGCACCGAGGACTGGGTTGCAAAGACTTCTGGGCGCTCGGCGGTCACAGTCGGCGAACCGCTAGCTGTGTCGATCGGAGGCGCTGACGGGACGGCCGTCGACTTGGCTGTCGGAGCGGATGCCAACCCCTGGATTGTCGACACGCACTTCGGCGCCGACCCGGGCGACAGCTTCCGTGCCTATTCCCTCGATGTCGAAGGTATCGCGATCACTGTTTTCGTCTTCGCCTCCACGGAAGACTTCGAGGCTTGGATCGCCAGAGTTGAACCCGTGCTCGCCGCAGTTCGCTAGGTCGCGAGCCCCTGACCGAGAATTGGCAGTGTCCGCACCGGGGCAGACGCGTTCCTCGAAGGTGGCCTGGAAAGCTGGGACCCGTACTCGGGCTTCCCCAGCGGCGGTGAGATCTCAGTTGGGCGTACCTGTTTCCCCGGCGCAGGCAGAGCAGCTCCCCACCCAGGCGGACTGCCCTGGAAGACAAGCGGGACTCACATGGCGGCCGGCAGGTAGTCGAGTCGTCCCGATCCTCGCCAGGGAGATCTTTCGAATTCGTCTGCCCGAGGTGCGGTCAGAACCGGTGGGGGAAACTCGATCAACTGTGGGCCGTCGGCTTCCTGTATGCAGCGTCAGTTGCCCTGGGAGTGGCCGTAGCGGTGAGGGTCGGCGAGGAAGGCCCGATGGCAGCCCTCACTGCAGAAGTAGAAGACCTGACCCCCGTGTTCCTCACTGGCCACTGCATCATCCGCGCTGATTTCCATCCCGCATACGGGATCCATCACAGTTTCCGCCATGGCTCTCACTTCCTTTGCATTCGTCTCACAAGACGCTACCCCACGCGCTCACCTACGAGAGCATGGAAGACCCAGCGAGACCCGGCCGTTACAGGCGGTCGAGCGGCGAGAATCTGCGGTGCGCGTCGCTGGCTCGCTCATCGGCGGCGGATGCCGCGTACCTCGAAACCATCTGACCAGACCGCCGGCCTGCAAGCCGCATCAGATCGGTCTCGTTGCCGCCGGCGGATAGAAAGAGGTGCGCGAACGTGTGCCTCAACTGGTGCGGGTGGATCGGACTGAGGCCGACCTGTCGGCGACGCCGCCACAACATCTGAGAGATTCCAGAGGCACCGAGGCGGCCTCTGTCACCCAGCCACAGCCATCGCTCGGCAGCGTACTTGTGACGAGCCCGCGACCGGAGGTAGCGGTCTTCCCTTTCCTCGAGCTTCGGGGGTGGCGTTCGCGCCATCGGCGAGGTCGGGATCTCTTCCTCCTCGACCGCCCACTTGAAGAACTGCCGCAAACCGCGATAGCGGGTCGGTGGACGCCGAGCGGCTCTCGGTCAGGTGCAGGATGAAACTCTCGACATGTTCGCGACGTAGCACCGTCACATCGGTTGGCATTCCACGCCCGGCCAGGAACGCTTCGAACTGGTCCACGGCCGCCAGGTAGCTCTTGACGGTCTTCGGGCTCAGGTTGGCGGCCTGCAAGTGGCGACGCCAGGAAGTGACGAGCGTGCCGAGAGCGGATAGTGTGTGGTTCTGCTGCGGTTCCACTGGGATACAGCTATACGCTGTGCGAGCGCCATACTCAAAGGTGAGATAGCCGAAGGACAGCGAAACCCCAGGTAAACGCACAGAAACTCTCGCCGGAGTAGCTCAGCGGTAGAGCAGCTCACTCGTAATGAGCAGGTCCGGGGTTCGATTCCCCGCTCCGGCTCTCCCCCTCCCGTTCGACCCAATCACGCTCGGAGTTCGCTGAGCTGCTACACGACCGGAGCGAGATTCGTGAAGAGCGCCGTCAGGATCAGCTGCGGTCGCAGGTTCGCTCGGACGTCCGGTACCGCGGCAAGTACACGTTCCGCATTGGCGACGGCATCGGACGGACGCATCATGGCGAGCGTCGCCGCCGGGATATCCCGATTCCGGACAGGACCGGCGTACTGAGCCGATGCTGCGTCGGCGTACCAGGAGGCGAGAATCTCGAGACCGGCGATCAGGAGCGACCTGGACGCCTGACGGATGATCCGGTCCCGACGTTCCTTGGTGGCCTGCTCCTCCACCCGTTCACCTTCCTCGCGGTTTCGGATCGCATCGAGGAGCGGCTCTGACGCTTCCATGACCTGGTCGGCGAGCCGGAACATCTCTCCGGCATGGGGAGAAACCTGCAGCGGAACCCCGAGCCACACGGCCCTGAACTGCGAGACCTCGGGCCGTTGCGCGAGGTCGAGCGCCAGACCTGGCCGGCCACCGGCAATCGACGCGGCCTCGCGGGCCTGAACCTCCTCGACGCCGCGAGCCATCAACGCTGCGACCAAATCCTCCTCCCGCAAGCGCCCGAACTGGATGGTGCGGCATCGACTCGCGACCGTCGCCGGCAGATCGAACTCGGACTCGGCGACGAGGATGAACACCGATGACGCCGACGGTTCCTCCAACGTCTTGAGCATCGCGTTGGCTGCCTGCTCGGTCATGGCGCCGGCATCATCGAACACGATCGCCTTGCGATCGGCTTCCACCGGCGCGAGCGGCGCCCGCGCGATCACCGCACGAGCCTGCTCGACGGACATGCTGGATGCCCCCTCCGGTCGCACGACCGTCACATCGGGATGGTTTCCGCTCAACACACGCCGGCACGACGCACAGACCCCCTCATGGTTGCCTCGCTGTGGGCAGATGAGCATTGCGGCGAACCTGCGCGCGACCGTTGCCTTGCCGACGTTGGATGGACCGACGAACAGATACGCCTGCGCGGGGCGCAGCGCCTCACGTTCGAGGAGAGAGCCCACCGGACCGTGGCCGACGATCCCGTCTAGAAGCGCCATCTCACCCTCATAGCGTCGACCACTTCACCGACGACCACCTCAACGGATCCCGTGGCGTCGACCGTTTGGAATCGATCTGGATCGCCGGCGGCGAGCAACTCGTAGGTGTCTGCGACCTGCTGCTGGAAACCGAGTCCCAGTCCGCCAATCCTGTCGGTGCCTTCCTCTCTCAGGAGACCTTCTCGCGGCCCGATTCGAAGCAACACGACCATGTCTGGCCAGACGTCACCAAGCCCCGCTTGGTTGACGTCACGAACCCGCTCGACGCCCAAGCCCCTCGCTCCACCCTGGTATGCGAGCGATGAGTACACCGATCGGTCGCCCAGCACCCACGATCCAGCAGCGAGGGCTGGAGCGATCACCTCATCTGCGAGTTGCGCCCGCTGCGCAGCGAACAACAGGGCTTCGGTCCAGTCAGCCATATCCCGGCCGTGCAACAGGACGTCTCGGATTCCTTCTCCGATTGGCGTTCCACCTGGCTCGCGGACCACGATGACCGGCTCCCCCGCCTCGATGAGACGGGCGGCGACGCTGGCAACGATCGTGCTCTTGCCGGCGCCCTCCACACCTTCGAACGCGACATACCGACCGATGCTCACTCCTCTTCTTCCTTTCGTCGTCTTCGAACGGATGAGACCGTACCTGATGCATCGTCAAGGGATCGCAACGCCTTGTCTCCGAGTGCAAAGCTGCGAAACCTGGAGCGCATGCTCCACAGGGTCACCGCGCCAGAGAACGCAACGACCACCCCACCGAACACCAAGGAACTCCGGATCCCACTGTGGAACATACCCGGCAGGATTCCATCGAGCGCGGCCGCGAGCACCGCCGCGGCGGAGATCGAAACCAGCAGGGCCGTCCGAGCCAGCGTGTAGAGCGCTGCGAAGGTTCGGCCCCGCAACTCGTCCGACACCGACTCGTGCAGGTGAGTGAATCCCATGACGTACGACGACCCCGCGCCGAGTCCGGCGAGCAGTGCCCAGAACGCAGCACCGGCCAAGGTTCTCGACAGGGCCGCGGCGGTAATCGTCAGCCCCGTCGCAAGCAGACTCGCACCGAACACCACCTCCCTACGGAGGCCAGGGCCCGCGGTGATAGACAAGCCGAGCATCCCCAGCCCTACTCCCGAGCCGAGCGCCGTCACCAGGAACCCAAACCCCGAGCTACCCGCACCAAGGACATCGTTCGAGAACGGCTGCCCCAACGCGAAGAAGATCCCGGCGCCAAACAGAGCCGTGGCGATTCCGGCAATCACCGATCTCACCGTGCGTTCCCGAAGAATGA
The DNA here is from genome assembly GCA_964633745.1 of uncultured Acidimicrobiia bacterium. Classification (GTDB taxonomy): domain Bacteria; phylum Actinomycetota; class Acidimicrobiia; order Spongiisociales; family UBA4744; genus CAYLHS01. The sequence goes on along the minus strand of CAZWHZ010000015.1, from coordinate 19,587 downwards.
ACTGTATCCCCTCCAGAATGTCCTTGAATGGCAGTCTCCAGTCGAGACCACCATCCCCCCGGCGTTCCTCACTCACCTCCGGAAGGGGTATCGCGATCGTCCAGATGAGTGATGCCGATATGAGGAACGTCACGGCATCCACGATGAATGCGAGGCCAGTGTTGGAGCCGAACACCCCAAGCGCGTGGGTCCACTCCGCAATCCCGGCGAAGATGGAGAACGCCGCCGATCCCAGGGGGAGGGTCCCGTAGACGGCCATGAGGCTGAGGCTGTTCGCCCGAACCAGGACTGCCTTCGGGACGAGGTTCGGAACGCTCGCTTCGCGAGACGGACCCCAGAACAGTGTGAAAATCTCCATCACGAACGAGATGACGAATAGCTGGGGAAGCGAGCGAACGAACACCAGGGATACTGCGAGCGCCGCACGACCGACATCGCACACCACCATCGTCACCTTGCGATTGAATCTGTCTGCGAGCACCCCGGCGGCCGCCCCGAACAAACCCGGCAACATTCTGGCAGTCAGAGGGACGAGAATTCCGGTGACACCGCCGATCGAATCGGCCAGTGCAATCGTCGCGAACAACGCGACCCAGTCGCCGAAACTCGAAGCAAGACCCGCCCACCAGAGGCGGGAGAACGGGCCGTGCCGGATGAGGCTGAACGCTCCCGGAGTTGAGTTCCCCCGCGCTTCCATTCACGTCACGATACTCGGCGTGCACGCCACCGAACGATGGATCGCGCCTTGACTTACCCCATGGAAGTCTGATATTCATGGCGACCGTGTCGAAACCACTGATCATCGTCGAGTCCCCTGCGAAGGCCAGAACCATCGCAGGATTCCTCGGTTCCGCCTACACCGTCGAGTCATCGATCGGACACATCAGGGACCTTCCGTCGAACGCGGAAGAGATCCCGACGCGCTATCGAGAGCAGCCGTGGGCCCGACTGGGCGTCGACGTCGACCACGACTTTGAACCGCTCTATGTGATCCCTGCCAAGAAGCGGACCCAGGTTCGCAAGCTCAAGGATGCGCTGCAGAAAGCGGACGCCGTGTACCTCGCGACCGACGAAGACCGCGAGGGGGAATCGATCGCGTGGCACCTTCTCGAGGTCCTCAAACCAAAGGTGCCGGTCAAACGAATGGTGTTCCACGAGATCACCCAGCGAGCCATCAACGAAGCACTCGATAGCCCAAGAGATCTCGATCGGCGCCTCGTCGATGCCCAAGAGGCACGCAGAATCCTCGATCGTCTCGTCGGCTACGAAGTCAGCCCCGTCCTATGGCGCAAGATTCAGCCCAGGCTGTCCGCAGGAAGGGTCCAGAGTGTCGCCGTTCGCATCATCGTCGAGCGCGAACGCGAGCGGATGGCGTTCCGGTCCGCCTCCTACTGGGATCTGCTCGGCACGTTCCGTCCCGACGAACAGGCGTCGTTCACCGCGTCACTCTCGACCGTTGACGGCAAACCCATTGCCCAGGGGAAGGACTACGACCCGCAGGGCAACCTGAAGGATGATGTCGTTCTGCTTGACGAGGCTGCCGCCACGGAACTCGCTGCAGCGCTCGACGATGTCGACGCCGAGGTCACTTCTGTCGAATCCAAGCCATACCGTCGCTCGCCGTACGCACCGTTTCGCACGTCGACGCTTCAGCAGGAAGCAGGACGGAAACTGCGCTTCTCGGCGTCACGAACGATGCGGGCGGCCCAGAGGCTCTACGAGAACGGCTACATCACCTACATGCGTACCGACAGCACATCATTGTCGGAATCTGCCGTCGCGGCGGCGCGGGCGCTCATCGTCGCCGAGTTCGGCAACGAGTACCTGCCACCCAATCCACGGATCTACCGGAACAAGGTGAAGAACGCCCAGGAGGCACACGAAGCGATCAGACCGGCTGGAGACACGTTCCTGTCTCCGGCCGACGTCGCACGTCGGGTGGAAGCCGACGAGGCGAAGGTGTACGACTTGATTTGGAAACGGACTGTCGCCTCACAGATGACCGACGCCGTCGGTAGCTCGGTACACGTCGCGATCCACGCGACCGCCACCGACGGGCGACTGGCGGGATTCACCCAGACGGGAAGGGTGATCACGTTCCCCGGGTTCCTGCGGGCGTATGTCGCAGGCAGCGACAATGGGGGCATGCTCGACGACGAGGAGTTCCCTCTGCCGTCACTCTCTGAGGGCGACCGGCTCGAGATCGTCGGTATGGAGCCAAAGGGCCACGAAACGAAACCACCGGCAAGGTTCACGGAGGCTTCCCTGATTCGCCGACTCGAAGAACTCGGCGTGGGAAGGCCTTCAACCTACGCGTCGATCATCCAGACGATCCAGGACCGCGGCTATGTGTGGAAACGATCCACCGCGTTGATCCCAACCTTCACCGCGTTCGCAGTCGTGACACTGCTGAAGCGACACTTCTCCAATCTGATCGACTACACGTTCACCGCACGGATGGAAGACGATCTCGACAGCATCGCCGCCGGTGAGAAGCAGGCGACCCCGTGGCTGTCGACGTTCTACTTCGGCAACGGTGCGCCCGGCCTCAAAGAGATGGTGACCGGACCCCTCGAGGAGATCGACCCACGCGAGATCGGGTCCATCCCCATCGGCAGCGATTCAGAGGGAGTTCTCGTCGTTGCAAGGGTCGGCAAGTACGGCCCGTACCTCGAGCGCGGCGAGGAGAAGGCGTCGATCCCCGAGGATCTCCCCCCCGACGAGCTGACCGTCGACAAGGCGCTCGAGCTGCTCTCCGCGCCGTCAGACGATCGGATGCTCGGCGTTGATCCCGCCACCGGGAAGGAGGTACTCCTCCGATTCGGTCGCTTCGGGCCCTACGTCCAGCTCGGCGAGGCGGAAGGGTCGACCCAACCCAAGCGCAGCTCGCTGTTCAAGGCGATGAACCCGGACGAGGTCACTCTCGCCGATGCCCTCGCTCTGCTGCAACTGCCGAGGGTCGTGGGTGTCGACCCGGCCGACGAAACGGAGATCGTGGCACGCAACGGGCGATACGGGCCCTACCTGTCGAAAGCCAGCGACACCCGCAGCCTCGACACGGAGGAGTCACTGTTGACGGTGACCCTCGAGGAGGCGCTCGCGCTGTTCGCACAGCCGAAACAGCGGCGGGGTCGCCAGTCCGCACCCGGCCGAGAGATCGGCACCGATCCAGTGTCGGGCCAGCCGGTCCAGGTCAAGGACGGCAGATTCGGACCCTACGTCACCGACGGGAAGGTGAATGCCTCACTCCGCAAGGGGGATGATCCCGCGTCGATCACGATCGAGCGGGCGGCCCAGCTCCTTCAAATGCGCCGGGACCGAATCGCCGCGAAGGGCTGAACGAGCCCCCTCCCGAACCCCGCAGTACTAGAGAGGGCCGATGTTGTAGTCGGCGAGAACCGGGCCGTGCTCACCGAACACGAGGTGACTGACCGAGGCGTTCTCCGGAGGTGCAAGCCCTCGCCGGCTCCCATGATCCAGACCGACGACGCTCGAGCACATCCCACGAATCGCGGCGCCGTGGGACACGATGCCGATCAGCTTCCCGGGGTGTTGCTTCGCGATTCCCTCGACCGCTCGGGCCACCCGAGCAACCATGCCCGACCACGTCTCTCCGTTGCCGCCCCGGGGCACGTCCTCGCCACGCTCATAGATCGTGTCCCACAGCTCAGGCCACCCCGCCATGATCTCGGCACGAGTGCGCCCCTCCCACTCGCCCATGCCGAGCTCCTTCAAATCGTGCACAATGCTCGCCGACCCCAACGGTTCAGCCGTCTGCGTGGCTCTGCCCAACGGCGAGGCGTAGAGAACGTCGAACTCTCCGTACCAGCGCGCCAGCCGTTCGGCCTGCCGACGCCCCTCCTCATCGAGACCCCCATCCGAGTGCCCCTGCCACACTCCGACGTCGTTCGCTTCCGTCCTCCCATGACGAACCAGAGCAACCACGGAGTTGCCCTCCGCCAACCGTTCCGCAGCCCATCCGGACAGCGCACCGAGGTGTATGGCGTCGTTGTACCGGTCGACACGCCGCCTGTCACCTCGTACGGAGATGGTGGTGAGTGACGTGTTGGTCACCCGGCCGGCGAACGCCATCGATCCGCGAATACCGAGGACGATGGCAACGGCTCGTTCGATGACGCCCCCGTGCGCAGACACCAGGACTCTGCCGGAACCGCCCATCCGGTCTACCAGCTGCTCGATCGCTCCGGCAATCCGTTCAGTGAACTCGAGGATCGATTCGCCGGTACGACCGATCCTCACCGGATCGCCGCGCTGGAGCGCTGCGAGCTCCTCGGGAAACCGTTGGGCGACCTCTGCGAAAGGAAGCCCCTCCCACTCGCCGAGATCCATCTCCCTCCAGACGGGATCGGTCTCGAAAGGCAGGCCCACGGCCCGAACGGTCTCGAGTGCGCGCTCCATGTCAGAACTGATGATCAGATCGAACGGCTTCGCATCCCTCAGCCTTCGTCCCACCGCCGAGGCTTGTGCCCGACCGCGATCCGAGAGCGGACTCGATCCTCGCCCTTGGGCAACGCCGGAAGCGTTGCCGATCGACTCACCGTGTCTGAGGAGAACGATTTCCATCGGCAGCAAGGTTAGGCGAGCTGCGCTCGCAGCCTTCAGTCATCGGTCTTCAGTCATCAGTGGGAACGCAATCTGACACAGCAACAGTCAGCAGGGCGCGCTCCTACCGACAACCGACAACCGGGGCCGAGTGGAACTCGGCCCTCAGTGGATGAATGCCGACGCGAAGATCAGGCTTACCACGGTCATGACCTTGATCATGATGTTCATTGCCGGACCCGTCGTGTCCTTGAACGGATCACCGACCGTGTCACCAATCACCGCCGCGTGGTGCGCTTCCGAACCCTTGCCGCCGAATGCTCCCGCCTCGATGAGCTTCTTCGCGTTGTCCCACGCACCACCGGCATTCGCCATGTAAATGGCGAGAAGGAACCCAACCACGAGAGCTCCGGCGAGGAACCCGCCCAGCGCTTCCGTGTCCACAAAGCCGATCACCAGCGGAAGGATCACGGCCAGTGCGCCCGGAATCACCATTTCGCGCAGAGCACCCCGCGTAGCGATGTCGACGCACTTGGCGTAGTCGGCCTTGACGCCTTCTTTGCCTTCCCGCAGGCCGGGGATCTCTCTGAACTGACGTCGAACCTCTTCAATCATGCGAAACGCCGCACGCCCGACCGCGTTCAACGTGAGAGCTGCGAAGAGGAAGGGGAACATGCCCCCGAGGAACAAGCCGATCGTCGTGCCCGGATCCATGATGTTGATCTCAGTGAGCTTCACCGCCTGCACAAATGCCGAGAACAGCGCAAGGGCAGTCACCGCAGCAGATCCGATAGCGAACCCCTTGGCAATGGCTGCGGTTGTGTTGCCGAGCGAGTCGAGGGCGTCGGTGCTCTCCCGGACCTCCTTGGGCAGCCCGGCCATCTCCGCAATACCACCTGCATTGTCCGCGATCGGTCCGTAGGCATCCACCGACACTGTGATGCCGAGTGTCGCGAGGACACCGATGGCCGCAATGGCGATCCCGTAGACCCCACCGCCCGAACCAAGGGCCCAATCTCCCGCCCAGAAGGCTCCGCCGATCCCGGCAGCGACCACGATCACGCTGTACGCAGACGAGCGCATGCCCTCGGCGATGCCGGTCAGGATCACGGTCGCCGGGCCGGTCTGGGCCTGACGGGCGATCTCCTTGACCACCTTGTAGTGATCCGAAGTGAACCACTCCGAGATCCGTCCGATGAGCAGGCCGACCAAGAGCCCGACAATCACTGCGATGAAGATACCGAGCGGCTGCTGGACACCCTCCGCCCCGCCGAACACCCAGTAGGAGAGGCCGAGCGTTCCGATCGCCGTGAGAATCGCCGACAGGTACGTGCCACGATGCAGGCCGGCGGCCAAGTGGTCTTCGTCCTTGGTACGAACCGCGAACGAACCAATGATCGACGCCAGCATCCCCATGGAGGCCACGGCAAGCGGGAAGATGATCGCCCTGTCCTGGAATCCCGCGGAAGAGAACACGATCGCTGAGTACGCGATGGGGGCGATCAACGCACCGACGTAGCTCTCGAAGAGGTCGGCACCCATCCCTGCCGTGTCGCCCACGTTGTCACCAACGTTGTCGGCGATGACGGCCGGGTTGCGAGGATCATCCTCAGGAATACCGGCCTCAACCTTGCCCACCAGGTCCGCACCTACATCGGCCGCCTTCGTGAAGATGCCACCGCCGACCCTCGCGAACAAGGCGATCGAGGAAGCTCCGAGCCCAATGGCGGTGACGATGTCCGCCCACTGATCGGCATGCATCCACACCCGAAAGACGAGGTAGCCGAGGCCGATACCGGCTAATCCGAAGCCCGCCACCGTGAAGCCCATCACGGCACCACCGCGGAACGCCAGCGGCAGCGCCTCGACGATCCCACCGGTTCGGGCAGCTTCGGTTGTCCGGCTATTCGCTGCGGTTGCGATACGCATGCCGACGAACCCCGCCGACGCCGAGAGCAGCGCGCCGAACACATAGGCGAGGGCTCCCCACGGGCGACCCCAATCCAAGAGGCCGGCAATCAAGCTGGCCATGACGACGACGAAGACGGCGACCCATGTGTACTCCCGCCGCATGAACGTCATGGCTCCCTCCCTGATGGCGTCGGAGATCTCGACCATCAGTGGGTTGCCGCGCGGCGCAGCAAGTACCTGCTTGGCGAAGTACACGGCGAGGGCGAGCGCGAGAAGCGCGACGACTACTGCCACGTAGACAAACGACGTTTCTGACATTGAGCCTCTCCCTAACGCCTGGATGTGCAGGGAGTATACGAAGGGCGTGTCGTGTGCTCCAATGCAAAGGGTAAGATCACCGCCCCATGCCGCGACGAATTCTCTGTGTGTTGGTTATCGCACTCACTGTGGGTGCATGCGCCCGCCCTGAGGCCGCCACCACGACCTCACTGGCAACGGCGACGACCACGCTCGCAACGACGACCACGCTCGCAACGACGACGACCGGCCCATCGGTGGAGATCTCGATCGAAGGGGCGCCAACCGAACTCGCCGGACTCCTGCAACAGGTCTACCTCGCGGCACACACCGGAACAGCAATCGACCTCGACCTTCCTGATGGTCTCAGCCAGGCACTCGGCAGTCTCGAGCCGGGCCTAGGCGTGCTCGAGGTCAGCGGACAGGCCACGCTTGGAACCATCCTCGACACCGACATCGCGGTCGTCACCGCCGGAGATGATGTCGTGCTGGCGGTTGCCGACCCGACGTGGCGAATCGTCGGCATGAAACCGGCCAGGTTCGGACTCACGGCGTTCTACGGACCCGAGCCCAAGCTGCTCTTCGTCGTCGGATCCGACGCTCGGCCAGGTCAAGATCCACTCAGATCGCGGGCCGACAGCCTCCACATCGTGGCCATGAACCCCTCCACCGGGCAAGGTGCGATCGTAGGCATCCCACGGGACTCATACGTGATCTCACCGAGCGGGCTCTCGGACAAGTTCACGCACATCCTGGCGCGAAAGGGCGTCGATGAGCTGCTCAACACGGCGCGATCGGTGACGTCACTGCCGATCGAAGGGTACGTGTTGACCGGCTTCGAGGGGTTCACGTCGCTGGTCGATTCGCTCGGCGGGTTCCTTCTGGACGTCCCGTTCAAGATGGCGGACTCGGCCTCCAAGGCGTACTTCCAGGCCGGAGAGCAGCACGTCGACGGCCCCGCGGCTCTCGCATTCTCTCGCGACCGGCACTTGAGCGGCGGCGACTTCACGAGAAGCAAGGATCAAGGTCTCCTCATGGCGGCGGCCCTGGCCGCGGTGCAAACACTTGACTACGACCACCTCCCCGCCCTCCTCGAGGCACTCACCCAGAGCGCGTCGACGAACCTCGACGCCGCAGAGCTGCTGACGATGGCTGCCGGCGCCTACGAGCTGGACGTCGCGAACACCCCGAATGTCGTGGTTGACGGTGGATACGGCACGGTGAACGGCGCCTCCATCGTCCGCCTAACCGACGCTTCCTACGCGACCTTCGCCGACCTCGCCGACGGGGTCCTCGACCAGCCTTGAGATTCGAATCGATCCTCGACGAGTGGGCTCACGACTCGGATGTAGCGCATATTGAAACGGTCCCTGCCCGCCAGCCGCTGTTCGGTGAGATCGACCCTCCTCTCCCGGGCGTCCTCATCGAGCGCTTGACAGCCAAGGGCATCGATGACCTCTACCTCCACCAGGTGCAGGCGATCGAGAAGGTGCGACAGGGCATCCACACGGTGATGGTGTCGGGAACCGCATCCGGCAAGTCGCTCGGGTACCAGGCCCCGATCGTGGAGGCCATTCTCGAAAACCCTCGAACCTCGGCACTCCTGATGTTCCCAACAAAAGCCCTCGCGCAAGACCAACTCCGAGCCCTCCAGGATCTGCGCATCCCCGGCCTGGTCGCTGCCACCTATGACGGAGACACCTCGACCGAGAATCGATCCTGGGCGAGGCGCCACGCCAACGTCATCTTGACCAACCCCGACATGCTGCACCTCGGGATCCTGCCCAACCATGGGGCCTGGGCGGACTTCTTCCTCCGCCTCCGTTTCGTAGTGATCGACGAGCTGCATGTGCTGCGTGGCATCTTCGGCAGCCATGTCGCGCACGTCCTCCGACGCCTCCGGAGAGTCGCCGCCCACTACGGCAGTCAGCCAACCTTCGTGTTCTCTTCGGCGACTATCGGCAATCCTGGTGAATTGGCCGGACGGCTCTCCGGTCTTCCGGTCGAGATCGTGTCACGTGACGACTCGCCGTCGGGAGAGAAGACCATCGTTCTCGTGAACCCGCCAATGGGAGATGACGACCGGCGGCGCTCAGCCTTGGCAGAGACCACTGATGTGTTCGTCGACCTCCTGGGGCATGGTTTTCGGACTATCGCATTCGCGCGAAGCCGCAAGGCGACGGAGCTGATCTACCGATGGTCGGCCGACCGGCTCGACGACCCGGCCGTGATCGCACCGTACCGGGGGGGTTACCTCGCCGGTGATCGTCGAGACATCGAGGAAGCCCTGTTCTCTGGAAGACTGGAGGGGGTTGTCACAACGAACGCTCTGGAACTCGGCATCGATGTGGGCGGCCTCGATGCCGCGGTGATCACGACCTTTCCCGGCACGATCGCGTCGTTCTGGCAGCAAGCCGGTAGAGCCGGACGATCCCAGGAGCACTCACTCGCGGTTCTGGTCGCGGGAGAAGACGCCCTCGACCAGTACTTCGTGCTGCACCCGAGAGAGCTGTTCACCCGGCCGTCCGAAGCCGCTGTCGTCAACCCGGCGAACCCAACGATCCTCGATGCACACGTCGGTTGTGCAGCGCACGAACTGCCACTCGAGCTCTCCGATCGTGAGTTCCTTGGCGAGGACTTCGAGGAGGCGGTGGCGCGACTCGTCGGCGCCGGAGATCTCCGACTGCACAAAGGCCGGCTCCTGTGGACGCGACGGCGCAAGCCGGCGCCGGACGTTGAGATCCGCAGCACTGGTGGCCCCCGTTTTCAGGTGCTCGACCGGGGTGACCTGCTCGGGACGCTCGAGATGTCGCAGGTGTTCTCCCAGGCACATCCCGGAGCCGTATACCTGCATCGAGGTGACACCTACCTCGTCGAGACTCTGGACCAGATTCGCCACGAAGTGCACGTGCGGCGAGCCAACGTCGACTGGTACACGGAACCGCACGAAGAGAAGCTGCTCGACGTGGTGGGAGTGACCGATGAGCGCTCCTTCGGGACCGTGCGCCACACGCTGGGCAAGGTGCTCGTCGAGAGCCAGGTGGTCGCCTACCGGAGGAAGAAGATCGGAACGGGAGTGGTACTCGCCACCGAAGCACTCGACCTGCCGCCGGTGCGCCTCACAACTGATGCGGTTTGGTTCACGATTCCCGGCGAGGTTCTCCGAGCCGGGCGGCTCGAACCACGCGATGTTCCCGGCGCGTTGCACGCTGCCGAGCATGCCGCGATCGGCATGCTGCCACTGTTCGCCATCTGCGACCGGTGGGATCTCGGCGGGCTCTCCACACCGTTTCATCCGGCAACCGATTCCGCGACGATCTTCATTCACGAGGCATACCAGGGAGGAGCCGGGATCTCGCAAGTGGCGTTCGAGACCGGTGACCGGCACATCACGGCGACCCTGGAGGCGATCGAGACGTGCCCGTGTGAATCCGGATGCCCCTCATGCATCCAGTCCCCCAAGTGCGGCAACTTCAACGAACCCCTGTCGAAGCAGGGTGCGATTCGTCTCCTGGCAGCAATGGAAGTCTGAGGACACGGACCCCGTCCAGTTCTCAGTTCTCGGCACCGGGGCTGCCCAGCGGCCTCGCGCTGGTTGCTGCCGGGTCAACCTCCAGCCCCCAATCTGCAGTCACCAGCACGAGGTCCGAAACCCGACGTGCACCTCACGAAGGGATACCAGGTACGAGGTACACGGTACGGCCTTCGCAGCGAGCCCTCCTCGAGCCGGCTATGGGCCGGCGGGTAGGGGCAGATACTCGGCCCTTCCTTTGGCTCTCACCGACCGCCGGCCCAATCCCAGGACGTCGACTTCGATTTCGACGAGGGTCTCGACCGTGCGCGGCGCCCACGTTCTGTTGCGTGAGCATTGGCATGAGAGGAGTCGTGCTCCGTTCGCCGCGGCGAACCTCACAGCTTCTTCGTGCGGGTCGCCGTTGAACGTTGCAGGTGCGGCTGCGAGCGCGGCGGCGTCGGCGGCCGTGGAGGCCTGGAACCGGGCGTTGAGCACCTGGCCCACGACAGCGATCACGATCCCGAGAACCAGGACGGAGAAGATTGCGCCGGCGAGCAGGACGGTGATCGAGCCGCGGTCACCGCTCGACACGCATCACCGCTTTCGAACGAACCTCGACCTTGAGGCCTCCGAGCGCCGTCAGCCGCACCGGCACCGTCACAATCACTTCTGCCTCACGGCCGACCACGTGGGGACGGCGCACCTGGACACGAGCCCGTTCCGCGAGTTCGGAGGGAAGCGCACGACGTGCAACCGTGACCGCGTCGGCCGGGTCTGGTGCGGTCGCGGCACGACGTGCCCCTTCTCGTGCGGCGTTGGCCACCTCGAGTTGGGTTCGTGCCACGACCGCGACCTGGGTGACCGCCAGAAGGACCAGCAGCACCAACGGCAGGACGAGAGCAAACTCGACCGCCGCGGACCCACTCACTTGGCGAAACCGATGACCTTCTTCAGGACGGTCCCGAACAGGGTCGAGAACAGATTCGTGTGGCTGGCCCACTGGATGAGTGACAAGGCGATCGCCGCGGCGGCGAGGATGACGAGCACGTACTCGACGGTGCCCTGTCCCTCTTCTCGAAGAACCATCCACTTCCACAACCTGAACATGCAGGCTCCTTTCTGGATGCCGGCGGCCGGCCGGCGCGGGGGGAACGTGACTCACAGAAGACCTCCGAGGAGCTGTTTGACGATCGAGGCGACAGTGGGTCCGAGAGTGAGGATGATGAACCCAGGAAGGATGAGGAGCGCGAGGGGCACCGTCAGCGCCACCGGAAGCCGGCGCAGCCGTTCAAGCGTGTCGGCTCTGCGTGTCGCTCTCCGATCGGCGATGAACATCGCGATGGCTCCCGCAGTTGCCGCACCGGTCATGTGCGCTCGGGCAAGCTGATGGAAGAGACGGCCAGACGGTCCGGTGGCCGCCGTGAGTGCCACCGCGATGCCGTCCCTTCGGGCGCGGCGGATCAGGCGTCGCAGTTCGTGGCTGGACTCGAGTTCGTCCGCCGCGATGCTCATCGCCGCGGTGAGCGGAAGCCCGGCGGTCACGCTGATGAGCAGCAATCTCGCGGTAGCGTCGACATCCAGAGCCGCCACCTTCCTCCTTCGAAGCAACGGCAGCGCCCTGGGCTTTCGCACGAAGAACAGAGCCAGGACTGTGATGAGCAGAATCACTGCTGCGCCCTTCCGACTACTGCGATCACCCCGACGACGCCGCCGATCAGGAGCGCACCGCCCACGATCAACACACCCATACCCACCGTGCCGGTCTCGACGAGCGCCGATAGCCGACCGCTTGCGGTCGCGTACACGAGGTATGCGACAGGAATGCCGCCGACAATCCAGGCCGAAAGACGAGCTTGAGCGGTCGCTGCCCGCGCTTCGCCCTGCAACTCCAAGTCCTCGCCGGCAATGAGCGCGAGCTCATCGAACGTGTCGGCGACCTTCCCGCCTGTTCGACCCGCGATGCGAACGGCCGCCGCGGTGAGCGCGCCGTTTCGTGTCAAGGCGCCTTCCAACGTCGATGCGAGTTCATCGAGCGGACGTCCTGCGCGCGCCAGGCGGGCAGCTTGGGCGAGCGGAAGTGATGGGACACGATCGGCAGCGTCGGCAATCGCCATGCGAACGGCGGCACCTGACCGCAGCTCGGATGCCATGGCCTGAAGGAACGCTCCTTCGTCCTCACCTTGGGACAGGCGGGTACGTTCGAACACGACAACCGCACAGAGACCGAGCAGTGCAAACACCGGCCTGTACACGGCGAGCGCCATGGCGCCAAGAGCGATGGCTGGAACACCGACGGAGAGCCCCCACGCAAATCCGAGCAGCATCAGCACTCGTACACCGTCGTGATCCCGTCGACGATGTGAGAGACCCTGCGCCTTCCGTTGGCTCGTTCGACTTGGACAACCAGACCGATTGCAGCGCGGAGCTGGCGTCGAACGGCCGACTCGGTGACCCGTCTGGCGCCCGATAGCGCGAGCGTCTCGAGACGCCAGAGAGCCTCGTCCGGGCTGTTCGCGTGCACCGTCGACATCGAACCTCGGTGGCCGGTGTTCATGGCGGTGATCATGTCGAGCGCCTCAGAGCCTCTCACCTCGCCGAGGATGATTCGGTCAGGTCTGAGGCGGAGTGCTGATCGAACGAGATCCTGCAACCTGATCTCGCCCGCGCCCTCGGCATTGGCGGGCCGAGCTTCGAGCCGGATGACATGCCCCCTGAGCCGCAGCTCGGCGGCGTCCTCCACGGTCACGATCCGTTCGGTCTCAGGTATCTCGGTCGAGAGGATGTTCAGCAGCGTGGTCTTGCCGGTCCCGGTGCCACCTGAGATGAGAATCGATGTTCGATTCCTGACGGCGTTTCGCAGCAGACTCGCGCCCTCCGGGTCGATCGAGTTGGCGTCGACCAGCGCGTCCAGGTCGGGGACGGCAGCGGTGAAACGCCGAATCGCCATGATCGGACCGGAGACGGATGCGGGTGGCAGCACCGCGTGGAGCCTGCTCCCATCGGGGAGACGAGCGTCGACCATCGGCGAAGCGCGATCGATCCGGAGCCCGAGAGGCCCGATCATCCGCTCGACTGCAGCGACGATGCCTTCGTCATCAGTGAAACGGACGTCCGTCCTCGTCAGTTCCCCTGATCGCTCTATCCAGACATCTTCGGGACCATTGACCAGCACATCGGAGACCGCGGGGTCCCTGAGAAGAGCCTCGAGGGGCCCTAGACCGACGAGGGCGTCGGCGACTCGTTCGACGGTGCCCTCGGGCGCCAGGGGTCCTTCCTCGGCGAGGAACCGGCTCGCGGCCTCGGTCACCGCGCCGCGCTCGAGCGGCACGTCAGAGGCGAGTACGCGTTCCATGATGCGCCGGGCTACGTCCATGGCAACTCCCACACGTCCCGCCACGCTTTGATCCAACGGCTCCGCGTGTCGATCCGACCCTCGAGCAGCGCTGCAACCGTGCGACGAGATGGCCGTGGCAGGACGGGACCCGGGGCGACCGGGGTGACTCTGTAGCCGGTGTCTTGGAACACGGCAGGCTGCTTCCATGGGATCGAGAGCAGCCCGGGGAACAGGGGAACCACCGGCACGATCGGCACGAACGGTCGCGTCTGGTCGGCCGGGGAGAGCCTCAGCACAACGTGGGGCCAACCCTCACCGAGGGCGTTGACGACGTCTTCGGCGTCCGTGTAGTCGACGCCGCCGTTACGGAGCACGGCGAGGCCGGTTCGCGACGGCTGAAGGTCGCGGGTGGTTGGGCCTTCGGCGACGAGCCTGGCGAGTGACGTCGCGCCCGGGTACGGGGGGCCGGCCGGATCGAGATCGACCATGAGGGCGGTCGGGACCGACGCAGCCAGCCCCAGCGGCGCGAGCGCGGAGAGCAGACCGTCCTGATAGGTCGTGACACCCAGAACCGACACGGGTCCCCTTTCTTCTGGCAGGGGCAACGTATGAGACCGAAGGGGTGGGGACAACCCCTTGCCAGGGCTTCCTCGATGTGGCATGGTCTGATCACCGCGCCACAACCCCTACATAGAATGGGACGTGATGGAGGCGGCATTCTTCGACCTCGACAAAACGGTCATCGCAGCCTCATCCACTCTGATGATCGGGCGGCCGCTGTACAGAGCGGGCCTTCTCACCCGCAGGGCGTTGATGAAAGCCGGCTTGGCACAGATCTCGTACCGGATGTTCGGCGCCGACCACGACCAGATGGAACGCGCCCGGGAAGAGATGATGGCCATCGTCAAGGGGTGGAGCCGTGACCAGCTACGAGAGATCGCCAGAGAGACAGTCGACGAGGTTGTCGCGCCGCTGGTGTTCGCTGAAGCGCTGTTCATCATCGACGACCACCTGCGCCACGGCCGTCTCGTGGTCATCGTCTCGTCGAGCGCCCAGGAGATCGTCGAACCGCTGGCAGCGCATCTTCGTGTCGACAGGGTGATCGCAACGAAGCTGGCGGTCGACGACGCCGGCCACTACACAGGTGAGATGGAGTTGTACGCCTACGGGGAAGGCAAGGTGGACGCAATCAAGGAGATGGCGGTCAGGGAGGGGATCTCACTCGAGGACTCGTTCGCCTACTCGGACTCCCACACCGACCTGCCGATGCTGGAGGCGGTAGGGCATCCTCTCGCGGTGAACCCTGACCGTGAGCTTGCGAAGATCGCGGCGGAGCGTGGGTGGGAGGTGCTCGCGTTCGAGCGCCCGGTGACGATCAGAACACGTCTCGCCGAGCTACCGCGCCCGACACCCGTGGTGTCTGGTGCGGCACTCGCAGGGGCGATCGGGAGCCTCGCCCTCTACTGGCTGATGCGGTCCCGGCGAAGCTGACCAACGCCCGTCAACGCCGACCCCGGAGCTGCTTCGCTTGCCCGCCCGGCTATTGCGAACCGATTGCGATGATGTTGCCGTCGAGGTCCTTGAACCAGGCCGACTTGCTGCCGTCGGGGAACGTCGCGACTCCGTTCACCGTTGTCAGGTTTTCGAAGTCGTACTCCTCGAAGACGACACCCCGGCCACGAAGATCGGCAACCGCTCCTTCGAAATCGCCCACCCGCAGCGACAGGGCGGTTCCTTTGTTGGTCCCCGCGAACTCCGATTGATAGATGAAGAACGAGGTCCCTCCCCCGCAGGCGAAGAAGGTGCCAAAATCGACCGACTCCGACGGTTCCGATCCGAGATGCGTCGTGTACCACGATACGGCCCGCTCCAGATTCGACACTGGCAGAGAGGCGATCGCCTCAACGCTCGAAAGATCCATAGACTCTCCTTTCCCATCTCACAACGTATTCGATGGTGGGCGTTACAGGGGGAGTTCCTTGCGAACCTGAGTTCAGAGATACGAACGGACCCAGCTCTCCGATCGGGTCCACAACTCTTCGGCGAGGTGGTCATCGAGGGCACCCGGTCCCGGCTCACGGAGCTGCTCGTTCGCGTAGTAGCCGCCGTCAACCAGTTCAGAGGTGGCCGCACAGTGGACCGAGGTTCTCGCCCCCTCGGAGGAGGTCAAGGCATTGCGCTGCGAAAAGCTCCGAACCCACGTTGGAACGTTGCGCATGATCTCGGTGGCGACAAACCCCGGATGCACCGCCACCACAGCCACGCCATCGAGACGGCGTGAAAGCTCCCTGGTGAACAGCACATTGCACAGCTTCGACACCCTGTACTCGTGGAGCCCTACCCACGAGCCACGCCGGTGCAGCGCGTCCCAGTCGATCGATGCGATGGACCGGTGCGTCTCGGAGGAGACATTCACGATCCGCGACCCTGCCGACGACTCGAGAAGTGGCACCAGGAGTCGGGTGAACAGGTAGGGACCGAGGTAGTTCACACCGAACGTGTACTCGAACCCGTCCTCGGTGACCTTCCGCTCCCTCACGGTGCCCGCGTTGTTGATGAGCACGTGGAGCGGTTCGCCCCAGGACAGGAACTCTTCTGCGGACGCCTTCACGGCCCTGAGTGAGGACAGGTCGAGGCGCAGGAACCGGGCTTCACCGCCACTCGATCGGATCTCTTCTGCCACCGGAATCGTCCGAGCTTCCGACCGACCGGCGAGCACTACCTTCGCTCCGCGCCGGGCGAGTTCCAGCGCCGTGGCTTTCCCGATCCCGCTGTTGGCCCCGGTCACGAGACAGGTGTGACCCTCGATGTTCACTCTGCTCCTTCGGTTCAGGTCAGCGTACCGTTGACTGTTCCAATCGATCCTCCCCTGGTCAGGGTTGTGGGCGGTTCGTACCCGTTCGGCCGGCGAGTAGAGACATCCCACACCACCCGACGAGCGTTGCTCCGTCCAGGGTGACGCCGGTCAGGTCGGCGCCCGTCCTCCGCAGGGCCGGCAATCACCCTAGGCTCGACGTCGTGCCACTCCCCAGCTCACTTGCGAGACTCAACCGCCACTTCACAAATCGAATCCTCGGCCCGCTCGCAAAGGCAATGCCGATGTTCGGTGTCGTGCATCACGTCGGTCGCCGATCGGGCAGAGAGTATCGAACCCCCATCAACACGTTCACCTATCTCGACGGCTACGTCGTCGCTCTCGCCTACGGACGCGACGCCGACTGGGTCAAGAATGTCCTCGCGGCGGGCCGCTGCAAGCTCGAAACACGAGGCAGGATCATGGATCTGACCGACCCGCAGTTCCTTCCGACGGCCGAGGGGCTTCACGCTGTGCCGGCCCTCATGCATCTCGCACTCAATGGTTTGAATGTCACCGACTTCCTATACCTGCGCGAGGTGGGGCGGTAGCCCGGACAACGCTGGGTTCGCTGGTCAGGTGACGGTCGAGCGGGCCGCAAACCTCGGGTCCCGCCACTCACCGGAGGCGACCACCTCACGGATGGCGACGGCCGCATCCCACACGTCCACGTACCGCACATAGAGGGGCGCGAACCCGAACCGGGCGATGTCGGGAATTCGAAAGTCGCCGACCACGCCGCGGGCGATCAGCGCTTGCACCATCGGGAAGGCGTGGTCGTGCCGGAGGCTCACCTGGCTGCCTCGGCGCTCGTGTTCCTTGGGCGTCGCCACCTCGATGTCACCCGCCCACTCCTCGACCAGGTCCATGAACAGGTCGGTCAACGCGAGCGACTTGGCTCGCACAACATCCAGGCCGAGGCCGTCGAACACATCGAGGGCAGCATCGAGAGCGACCAGGCCCAGTACATGTGGCGTCCCGACTCTCGCCCTGGCGATCCCCTCGGCGGGTACGAACTCGAGCGAGAACTCGAACGGAGCAGCGTGACCAAACCACCCGGTGATCGGGTTGCGGAACGAAGACTGGTGCCTGGGAGCCACATAGATGAACGCCGGCGCGCCCGGCCCACCGTTGAGATACTTGTACCCGCAGCCGACGGCGAAGTCGGCACCGGCGTCGGCGACCCCAACAGGGAACGCCCCGACCGAGTGGGCGAGATCCCACACCACAACGGCGCCGGCATCGTGCGCAGCTGCCGTGATCGCTGCCATGTCGTGACGACGGCCGGTTCGGTAGTCGACCTCGGTGAGGGCAACGACTGCAACTGTTTCGTTGATGGATTCGAGGACTGCACTGGGATCGACGAGCTTCAGTTCGAGCCCGGATGCGTCGGCGATGCCACGCATCACGTAGACGTCGGTCGGAAAGTTGGATGTGTCGGTGACGATGGCGCGCCGATCGGGTCTGAGCCGTCGAGCCGCATCGACGGCTTTGTAGACATTGATCGATGTGGTGTCTGCGGCGACGACGCTACCGGGCTCCGCACCGATCAAAGCGCCAATCCGATCCCCTACCCGATACGGAAGGTCGATCCAGCGGTGGACATTCCACGATCGAATGCGGTCGACACCCCACTGCTCCTCGACAACCTCCCGCATCCTCTCCGGGACGTGCTTCGGGAGCGCCCCGAGTGAGTTGCCGTCCAGGTAGATCACTCCATCGGGAAGTGTGAACAAGTCCCGGATCATGGCGAGTGGGTCGGAGGCGTCGAGCGCCTCGCAGTCGGCTCGAGTGGTCATGCCCGCAGTCTGGTCGATCGATCGAGGTCATGTCGAACATCCAGGAACTCCACCCTCCTATGCTCGGTGACATGGAAACCCGCACCATCGCAGACCTCTCCGTGAGCGTGTTCGGGCTCGGCACGATGACCTTCGGTGACGAGAGCGACGAGCAAGCCTCGTTCGCGATCCTGGATCGCTACTACCAAGCAGGTGGGCGGTTTATCGACACCGCCGACGTGTACAGCCATGGCGTTTCGGAAGAAATCATCGGCCGCTGGCTGAAACGAACCGGAACAAGGGACGAGCTGGTCATAGCGACGAAGGCCCGCTTCTCTACGGGCAGCGCGCCCGAGGACCGAGGTGCCGGCAGGGTCCACCTCGAACGAGCAGTTGATGCCAGCCTTCGCCGGCTCGGCGTCGACACGATCGACCTCTACCAGATGCACGCATGGGATCCCGCGGCCCCGCTGGAGGAGACGCTGGAGGCGCTCAACGGGTTCGTTGCCGCCGGCAAGGTGCGCGCGCTTGGCGTGTCCAACTACCTGGGATGGCAGCTCGAACGGGCCATCCAGCTCGCCGAACGCAACGGCTGGGCGCCGATCGTGTCGCTTCAACCGCAGTACAACCTGCTGGCCAGGGAGATCGAGCTCGCAATCCTGCCGTTGTGTCTCGACCGCGGGATCGGTGTGCTGCCGTGGTCACCGCTCGGCGGAGGCTGGCTGACCGGCAAGTACTCGGTGTCGGAGCGTCCGACCGGGGCGACTCGACTCGGTGAGGATCCCAACCGTGGCGTCGAAGGCTACGACCTGCGCAACAACGACCGCACGTGGGCGGTGCTCGCCGAGGTCGAGGCGATTCGAGGGAGTCGCGGGGTCACCATGGCCCAGGTAGCACTCAATTGGCTGCGTAACCGGCCAACGGTGTCATCTGTGCTGCTCGGGTGTCGAACCGTCGGCCAGCTCGATGACAACCTCGCCGCCCTCGACTGGAACCTCGATGACGACGAGATGGGCCGGCTCGACGAGGTGAGCGTGCCCGTGTTCCCGACGTACCCGCAGGGGTTCCTCGACTCGTACGCCGATTACGACGTGTGGGAACGACTCAGAACGAGGAACCAGCCGATGCTCTAGGCGGCCCTCGGCAGCCGGTTCTGGGTTCTCGGTTGTCGGTATTCGGTAAGAACCCGCCCTACGGTCGTTCCACGTCGCGTTCTCACCGATGACTCACGACCGAGAGCCGAAAACGGCGAGCGCAGCGAGCCGCCTGCCATACTCATCACATGATCCGCATCTGGCATCACCAGGACGGCTCGCTGCATCAGGCGGATCGCCTC